>JALWSS010000094.1 GCA_026993525.1 Saprospiraceae bacterium | reverse complement strand
CCGGAACCAGCGTCACTGCTGGCGCCGGACTCTGTCCGGTGCCTCTTCCAGCCGGACTCCGTCCGGCATGTGAGCATTCAAATTTCCGTCGGAATTAATGAATTGGGGGTTTTTGCAGTGCACTCAATCCTCGATTCCTCACTTCCTCAAATCCTCGATTCCTCACTTCCTCGATTCCTCACTTCCTCAAATCCTCACTTCCTCAACAAAATCACCCTTCCAGCAATTCCACCAGTTCCTCCACATTCAGGCGGGCGGCGGCTTCGGTGCCTTCGAGGAGGCTGTCGGCGAGTTCCCGTTTTTCAGCGTGGAGTTTGACGATTTTCTCTTCGATGGTTCCTTTGGCCACCAGGCGGTAGATGGTGACGGGGCGCTCCTGGCCGATGCGGTGGGCGCGGTCGCTGGCCTGGTCTTCCACGGCGGGGTTCCACCAGGGGTCCATGTGGATGACGTAGTCGGCGGCGGTGAGGTTGAGGCCGAAGCCACCGGCCCGCAGGCTGATGAGGAAGAGGCTGCCGTTGCCGGACTGGAATTCACGGATGGCGCGGTCTCGTTGTGCGAGTGGTGTTGAGCCGTCGAGGTACTGATAGCCGATGCCCCGGGATTTGACCCAGTTTTCAATGATGTGGAGGTGGGATACAAACTGGCTGAAGACCAGTGCCTTGTGTCCTTCTTCGATGAGTTCTTCCACAATTTCGCCGAAGAGGTGCAGCTTGGAGCTCTGCACCGTGCTGTTGGCATTGACGAGGCGCGGGTGGCAGGCAGCTTGCCGCAGGCGCATCAGCTCTGCCAGTATCTGGAAGCGCTTCTGGTTGAAGCCGCCCTCACTGTTGTGGATGTTTTCCAGTGCCTGCCGGCGCAGGGCTTCGTAAAAGACCTGTTCTTCTGCCGACAGCTCCACCTCCAGCGTGACCTCCGTTTTCGGGGGCAGTTCCTTTAGCACATCGCCTTTTTTGCGACGCAAAATAAAAGGCCGCAACAAACGCCGGAGCTGCTCCCGGCGGGCCTGGTCGTTGTCCCGCTCGATGGGCAGTGCGTATTTTTCGGTGAAAACCTCCAGGGAGCCCAGCAAGCCCGGATTGAGGAATCGGAAGAGGTTCCACAACTCGCCCAGGTGGTTTTCAATGGGCGTACCGGTGGTGATGATCCGGAAGTTGCCTTTCAGTTGCATGGCGGTTTTGGATCGTTTGGTCGCCCGGTTTTTGATGGCCTGGGCCTCGTCCAGCACGATGGTGCTGAATTCGATTTTCGTCAGGCGTTCCTGTTCCTGTTGCATGAGGCCGTAGCTGCAAAGCAGGAGCGAGCCCGGTTGAAGGTTTCGCAAGGTTTCGGCCCGGTTGGTTTCGCCAAAGACGATGGGTTCCAGCTCCGGGGCGAAGCGGCGTGCTTCGTGGTACCAATTGCGCACCACCGAGGCGGGCGCCACCACCAGTGCCGGGCCTTTTTCAGCTCTTTTGGCCAGCACGGCCAGGGCCTGCACGGTTTTTCCGAGGCCCATGTCGTCGGCCAGGCAGGCCCCCACGCCCCAATGCGCCAGCCGCATGAGCCACTGGTAGCCCTCTTGCTGGTACTCCCGCAGTTCAGCCGTGAAGTTTTCCGGCATTTCCGCTTTGAAATCTTCCAGTTCATTGAGTTTGCGGAGTTGTTCTTTCCAGGCAGCATCGGCTTTGAGGTCGCTCAGGCCTTCGGCAAAATCATCGAATACACCTACCGCCAGGGGGTGGATGGCCAGTGTGCCGTCCATGTCGTTGAGCAGGGCGTCCAGGTCTTGCAGTTTTTGTTGCAATTGCGCTGTAAGCGCTACGAACTGTCCGTCGTTCAGTTTTACGAAGCGGCTGTTTTGGCGGCTGAGGGCCAGCAGGCGTTTGATGTCGAGCACTTCGTTTTCGTCCAGTTCCACGCCACCTTCCACCTCAAACCAGTTGTTTTTGCTCTGAATGCCGAGGCGCATGCGGCTCATGTCCAGTTGACCTTTCAGTTGCAATTGCCGGCCTTTGGGGTATTCCATCACGATCCTTCCCGCTTTGTGGAGTGGTTCCAGTTCCAGCAATGCCTGGAGGGCCAGTTCGGGTTTTTCGAAGAGCCATTCCCTGTTTTCCGAAGGGAATTCAGAAAGGGTGGGGCAGGTTTGCTCCACCAGGCGGGCGTTTTCCTCTTCGGCCTCCAGGTTTCGGATGGCTTTCACGGTTTGGCCGTTGATTTTTGCAAACAGCACGGTGTGCCCCTGGCCGGGTTTGGCATAGGGCGGCCCTTCGGTAAAAGGTTTTACGAAGATCTCCAGTTTGAATCCATCGCCTGCCGGCAACAGGTGGATGTGCGGTGTGGCATTGCCTTCCATGCTTTCCACCTTGCCGGCTATGTCGTCCACATCCGTGTGGATGACCACCATGGGACTGACGTGGCGCACCACTTTGAGGAGCTGGCTTTTTGCGCTTTTGGGCAAAACCAAGTGCCTGCCTCCCATCAGTTGGTAAATGCGTTTTTGGGCGGGTGTGGGTTTCAGCAGCAGGTACCGGGTGGGGGTCTCCCGGATGATGGTCAGCCCGCCATTTTCCAAAGGATGAAAGAAATGTATCCCGAAGCCCTGCTCCGACTCATCGATTCGCAGTTGCAATTCCTCCTCCACCAGTTCCACGGGCACATTGGGCTGTTTGTGAAGAAAAAGCAGCGGATGCCCGGCCAGGGCCGGAAGCACTTTGTTGAAATCGAGCGTATATCCGGCATTGATGCCGCTGTCGCCGACCACGTTGATGGCTTTGGCAATTTCCAGGTCTTGTTTGGTGAGGCTATCTATTTCGCCGGTTTTGAGGCGCTTCAACGAAATCTGCCGGCCTTTCGACCAGCCGTTTTTACCGAGCACCTGCTCCACCGGTTGCACAATGCGTTCTTCAAAATCCACTTGCCAGGCCAGTCGTTTTACCCTTTCGGTGGCTTTTGGCCTTTCCGGTTCGGGGGTTATTTCCAGGATGGCGTCCAAAGCCCGTTGCCAGTATTGTTTCCGGGGCAGCCACCAGGGCAGTTTTTTGTTTTTCCCTTCGCCTCCCGGGGTATCGGTACCGGTTTCGGCAATGGCGTCGGATTGCATGGCGGCCAGCAAGTCCTTGATTTGGCGGCTCACCCATCGGTAGCCATTCTTTTCGGCCTTGCGGCCAACGGTTTTTATCTTCTCAATTTCGAAATCGCCCAGGCTGGCCATGCTCCAGAAATTGGCAAGGCCGAAGAAATACCAGTCGAGCGGCATTTCGGGCAGTGCATTGAGCAGGGGCCCGGCTTCCGTCAGGCGGTTTTGCTGCACCAGTGCTGCCCCTTTCAGGTAGCCGAATATTTTACCGAAGGCGGGGTCAGGTGCGGCGGGCAGCATGGGCAACACCTTGCCGGCGGCCTGTTCGCCGTATTGCCCGAAGAGGGTCAGCAGCAGTGCCACGCCCTTGAAACCGGATTCAGCGTGGGTCAGCACACCGCTGTATTTGTTTCCTTCGGTAAACGCTGACAGTGCAGCGATAAACTGCCAGTTGAAAAACCTGGCCATTCCTTCCAGAGAAGCCAGCTCTTTGCTGCGGGGGCGGGTGTACAGATCAGTCAGCACTTCTTTCGCCTTTCCTTGAAGGCATTTTGCCGTGGCCAGTCCCGGGCAATCTTCAGCGGCAGAAAAGCCTGCACTTACCGCAACGGCTTCGTATTCTTCGATGGGTTCCAGTTGCTCCACCGCCTCCTCGATGAAGCGATTGAGGATGAAGACCTGGATGTCGCGGTGGAAAGTTCCCAGCCACTCGGGGTCAAAAGGCCCGAAAACGGTGGCCAGCAGATCGGTCTGGAGCCATTGGGTGGGGAAGTGGCGCCGGGCGGCGTGGCTGACCTCGTCCATGCGTTCCAGGTCGCCGGCGTACAGGGCCGCGCTCAGTTCCCGGAGGCATACGCCAAAGTTTCGGGGTGCTTGCCCGGGATGTGCCACAAAGGGCAATTCCAAGCGCAGCATTTGCAGCACGGTTTTGTACCACAGGTCAATGACCGCCATGCGCAATACCAGGTGCAGGTAATTGTACCTCAGGGCCCATTGTTCGCCGGCGCTGTAATCCAGCCAACCGGCGTCGTCCAGCACCTGCCGGGGGGCCTCCAGGTGTTTGCCGGTGATGAGCTCACCCCGTGGTCCGTAGATCTGGCAGCGACGTAGCAGCCGCACCAGCAGACCCGTGTCCATGGGCTCGCAGGCAATGGCCATGATCTTCAGAATGTCCCGCTCCAGTGGGGGAAGTTCTCTGAATCTTTGGCGGAAACTGGTCAGGTTCATGAGCTCGGTGCCGGGTTTTCTGGAAAAGGCGCAAAATTACGCAATTCAATGCCCGGTTCACACTTTCTGCCCCTTTTCCATACATTTTGCCGGCTTTGCTCGTAGCTGGTGGCTCCCCGAGTACTCGGGGCAGGCTGTAGCTGGTGGCTCGTAGCTCGTAGCTCGTAGCTCGTAGCTCGTAGCTCGTAGCTCGTAGCTCGTAGCTCGTAGCAAGCTCTGCTAAACATCATAAACTTCAATTAACCACCGAGTAACCGGAGTTGAATCCCGAGACAAGCTAGGGAATATCCGACAACCGACAACCGATCCCGAGGCAAGCTCGGGAACAACCGACAACCGACAACCGACATAATCCATCATAATCCCTACATTCGCCCCATTGTGGAACCAAAAATCTCAGTTTCAATGAAGCACGCACTCGCTCCTGCACTCTCCTTTTTCGTCGCAATGTTCTTCCTGCAATGCACTTCGCTGGCGCAGATAGCCCCGGCGGAGCAATCCAAAAAATGGCCCCCGGAAATGACCGAGGTTTGGGAGCCCGTACCGCGGGTAGTCGCCCCGGGTGAGGGCACGGCTGCTCCTTCCGATGCCATCGTGCTATTCGACGGAACCAATACCGGTGAATGGACCCACAAAGACGGCTCTTCGGTTAAGTGGAAGGTGGAGAATGGCGTGATGACCGTGGTGGGCGGCACCGGTGATATCTTCACCAAGCGCACATTTGGCGACTGCCAGTTGCACATCGAGTGGCGCACCCCCGCCGAAGTGAAAGGTGAGGGGCAGGGCCGGGGCAACAGCGGTGTCTTCCTCCAAAGTCGCTACGAAGTTCAGGTGCTCGACAATTACAACAATCGAACTTATTCCAATGGTCAGGCCGGCTCCATTTACAAACAGTACATTCCGCTGGTGAACGCCTGCCGCCCACCCGGCCAATGGCAGACTTACGACATCATCTACACCGCACCGCGCTTCAACGAAGACGGCATTCGAATCAGCCCGGCCTATATTACCGTCATCCACAACGGAATCGTGGTGCAAAACCACGTGCCCCTGCACGGCACCACTGAGTATCGAGGCTTGCCGCAAAATGTGCCTCACGGCCCCGCCCCGCTCCAACTTCAGGACCACGGCAACCCAGTCAGCTACCGGAACATCTGGATCAGGGAACTGTGAAGGAGGAATGATCTCGACATTCGTCGGGAGAGGGATGAGGGATGAGGGATGAGGGATGAGGGATGAGGGATGAAAGGGGCTAGCCCTCCCTACTCCCTACTCTCTACTCCCTACTCCCTACTCTCTACTCCCTACTCTCTACTCCCTACTCTCTACTCCCTACTCTCTACTCCCTACTCTCTACTCCCTACTCTCTACTCCCTACTCCCTACTCCCTACTCCCTACTCCAATAACCGATTCCAATAATCAACAGCACCACGAGCCCGACCGGGAGCCACCAGAGCAGGCAACTGTGCAGCCTGACCGGTGCTGCATCACCCACATACACCAGGGCAGCCCAGTAGTAGGGCGATTTTTGAACGGCGGGGATTTTCTCATTTTCCAGCCAGTGCAATTTGGCCTTGTGAAGGGCCATGAATTTGGGTTCTCCCTTTCGGAGCTGAGCGTACATTTCTTTCAGGATGGTGGCGGTGGCGGCTTCGTTGATGGTCCATTGCGAAGCGACGAGGCCTTTTGCTCCGGCCAGGGTGAATGCCCTCGAGAGGCTCATCACCCCCTCGCCTTCCACCAGTTGGCCCAGCCCTGTCTGGCAGGCGCTGAGCACCACCAGGTCGGCGTGCAGCGGGAGGGCGTAAATGTCCGGCAGCCAGGCACTGCGTTCGTAAAATTCAATGCGGGGCAGGGTGCCTGCACTGTCAACACCGGCGTGGGTGCTGAGGTGCAGGATTTTGTATTGCCCGGCGGCGGGGGCAAAATTTTCAAAAGTGGCCGATTCACCTTCAAGCTGCTTTGCGCGGCATAAGAAGCTGCCCGGCACTTCCTCCCGGCTGTTGAGCAGGGGTGTCAGGTTTCGCTCTCCGTTTGCAAAGATGGGTGCCAGTTGCAGCAGGTTTTTGGGTGCTTTGTCAGGCAGTTCCTGCTGGCTGTCCAAAACAAACAATGAGTAGGCGTACATCACCGGATGACGGCGGATGAGAAAAGGGGTGCGCTGCCATGATACGCTGGTATTTTCCGTGAGCAGCATCTCAAAAGGCAAAAAAGAGAGCTGCCCGTCGGGGATGATGAGAAGGGGCTTCTGTTTATCTGCATTGCCGGTAACAGGCATCACAAGGTCCCTGTACAGTTCAAAACCAAACTGGCAGAATTCGCTCCGGTGCTCGTCCAGCAACTGGCGGGAGGGCAGCCAATTGAGCAGTTGCCGGACCTTTCCCATTGTCGCTGACACGTCAGCCAGACGCACCCACAATGGGCCTTCGTTCCAGCCAAACACAAACAGGTTTTGTTTTCCGACGAAGAACTCCAATACCTGTTGCTGTCCGGTGGAGCTGACGATTTCACGGATGCGATCCGCCGACAGGTCTTCAAATCGTTCCAAAACCAGCTGCCATTCCGGCCGGGCTTTTTGCACCGCTTCCAGTTCATCGAGCAACTGCTGCCTGCCCGCCAGCCAGGTACTGCGCTGTGGGGCCTCGGGGTGTAGCAGGAGCTGTTTCTCGTACCAGGCCAGTTGCTGCCGCAGGGCAAGTTCTTCCGCCCCTGCCGTTCCGGAACGGAAGCGTTGCTGAAGGAGACCCTCCAACAGCACCATGGCCTTGGCCTGTTCGGCAAAATGCCAGCCCTCCCAAAAAAAATCGTCTCTGGGATCCAGTATCCAGAGTTTGCGGGCTGTTTCAATCGCCTTTTCCAGACGCTGCCGGGATTTTTCCTGTTGCGACAACTTGCTGGACTCATACTGGAACAACATCCTCAGCCGCAGGTCCACCACGCCGGCAAGGTGGTGGCAGCGCAGTGCCAGGTGGAGCCAGCTGCTGTCGGCTGATGAACGGTATTGCTGCACGGCGGCGTCGGCTTTGCCTTCCAGGGCCTCCAGCAGGGTGTTTTCTTCGTAAAGCGCAGCCTCTTCCGGCAGGGCTTTCAGATCGCCTTCGTCAAAATCCGGCAGCAGGGTGGCCAAAGCCATGTTGAAGGATTTCAGGGCCGGTTCCGGCTTTTCTTCGGCCAAAAAGAGCTGCCCCAGCGCCGCATGGATCTTGCCCACAGCCCGGTGGCGGCCAGTGCCCAGTGCAGCCACTTCCAGAGCCAGGGCCTTTTTCATGGCTTTTTCCCCTTCGGCAAAATGGCCGGCCTGGGCCAGGAGCTTCCCTTGCAGAAGCCAGGCGCCGGAGCGGTAGTCCTGCACCGTTTCGGTCGTGGTAAGCGCATTCAGGAACCTGAATGCCTTTGCGAGGTGGACAGCCGCACTGTCGGCCTGGCCCTGGTCAAAAAATGCCTGTGCCACGGATAGGTGGAGCAAGCCGCTTTTCTCGGCCGGCAACTCCCGGCATTGCAACCCCCTCCGGTAGATTTCGATGGCTTTCCGGTAGTTGCCTTCGTTCCACCAGGTGAGGCCCAGGTTGTTGTAAACACCGGCCAGGGCCGCATCTTCCGGGCCGGTTGCATGGCTGTTGATGGCCAGTTCGTACAGGGTTCGGGCTTTCTCGTTGTCGCCCAGCCGGGTGTAATGGGCGCCCAGTGGCAGGAAGAGGTAATCCAGCGCTTCAAAATCCGTCGGCGGGTATTGCCGGTACCATTTCAGGGCCTGTTCATAGGCCTGGATGGAAGCCACCACATTGCCGGATTGAAAATAGTGATACCCGCGGTTCACCTGCACCCAGAGCATGGCCTCAGCTTCGGCCGCTGAGTGGGGTTGCCGCCAGGCCTCGCTGACAGCCCGGTTCAGGATGGAAAGCGCTTTTTCGGTATCGTCGAAATGCCACGACTGCCAGTCCCAGCAGGCATATAGCCAGCCGGTCAGGTCGTCGTTTTGCCGAAGGAAAGAAAGGAATTCGTTGTAGGCGAGGCCCAGGCTGTCCCATTGGCCGGCCTCGCCGTAGGCCTCAATTTTTTGTTCCCAAAATGGGGCACCGGCCTCCTGGCCCCACATAGCCGGAACCTGTCCCGAAACCCCGGGAGGCGAAAGAAAGAACGGAAAAAGTGCAAAAACGAGTGGCAGATGTTTCATAAGGGCGATGCGCCTGCGAGTGGCAACGTGCCGCTAAGATAAGCCAGGGCAGTGGAGCAACGCTCAGAATTTCCAATACACGAAAGCCAGCAGCCGGGGCTCAGCCCCATCTTCCAACGGCAAAACCGCCCGCAGGCCGCCGGCAGGGCCCACGCGCACACTGCCCACATGTACGTCGGCAAACACGGCGGGCCGCCACGACCATTTCGTGCCGGAGGTGGAGGTCGTTTGCGGCGGGTAATCGGTACTGTACTGCGCCAGGAAAGCCCCCGTGGCCAGTTCGAAGACCTGCACGGAACTGTTGAGGGTTTCCTCGGTGATGACCTTGCGGCGTTCCACGTCGAGCTGCCCGCCTGCCCCAATGCTCAGGAATGCCGACAGGTTGTAGCGAAGTTGAAAAGGCACCAGCGCATAATTGGTGCTTTGCACGGTTTGCACCCGGTCAATGTTGGCAAGGGAGTCAAACCGGGCATCGAAAACATTGCCGGTGGCATCCGTAATGGGCTGGATCCAGGAGCTGTCGTTGGTGATGAAATCGGTGGTGGTGGTTTCCGCCGTCTGGCCGGCCCAGGCCTCACCCTGCCAGAAGAGCCGGTAGGGCTTGTAAGGGGCCACAGCGAAACCGACCTGCCAGTGGTCCGGATCAGTGCTGTTCGGATGCATGGCCCGGCCGAGCATCGGTGTAAGGCTCAGGCCCGGTTTGAACCGGGTAGGGGCCCGGTTGGTACGTATGGGCGGGTTGTTGTCGAAAACGATGCTGGCCCGGGCGCTGAAATCCTGCTTTTTGATTTTGCGGCCGGGCGTGAGGCGGTATTTGATGAAGCCTTTGGTGGAGTCTTTTTCGGCAATGCCCTGCTGGCGGATGCCGGGCAGGTAGATGTTTCGGAAGGTGAAAACGATCCGGTCTTCGAAAATGGCGGTGTCCAGACAGCTTTGTATGGTTTCGCCCTCCGGGCAAAGCGGGCAAAGGGGCTGCACATCCAGGATACGGAAGTTTTCCGTGCTCAGGCCCCTGGGTATGGTACAGGTGATCTGTACCCGGCTGGCCGGGCCCTCGCCCACATTCTGAAAATGAACCTTGTATTCGAGGGCTTTGCTCCGCACCCTGCGGAAGCCCATGCGGCGCTGCGAAACGGCCATGTAGTTGGGGTCGTGGCTGGACACGATTTCCATTTCCAGGTCGTACTGCTCCACGATGCGCTGGTCGTCGCTGATGTACAGACCCGAGATGCTGATGATGGCCTGGGTGTCTTTCACCATACTTCCGGTGGCCAGCAGGGAAACGAACAGGTTCCTCGCCTCACCGGGCTCGAGTCCACCGAATTGCCAGGCCTTCACCTGTTTGTATTGGCGGCTCAGGTCAGCCAGTGCCACTTCCGGAAACCTGTCCGGGAGCAGCAATTCGTACAGGTTTTCAGGCTCGTCAGCACCTGCCCAGCCGCTGGCATTGGCGGGGGCCAGCGCAGCAAAGGGCTCTTCGATTTCCGCCTCCCCAAAGTGGCTGCGGCTTTCCAGAAATTCAAAATGCGTGGTGGGCCAGCTCCGCTCGTTGAAAAACAGGTACAGCTTTCCGGACTGGGCCACCGGACTCCGGTTGGCATAACTCAGTATGCAGACGAATTCCTCCTCCGCCCGGGGATTCCTTACAGCCTTCATACCGATGGACGCGTGCTCATCAGGAAGCACGTCGTTGACCGAAGCAACGGCCTCACGGGGTTGCGGTGCAGGGGTTCGTTTTTTGCGGGAGCGGGGTGCTTTGCCGTTGTCGTACTTTCCCGTGGCCAGGTAGTACACTTCGTAGGTGCCTCCCTTCGGGTAAACATGGGCAGGGCTCTCATCGAAGCTGAAATCCCCGTCGCCAAACTCCCAGTAGTGGTCGTAAAATGCCGGAGGAGCCCCCGCCTGCTGGATGAGGGGGGGAAGCACGGGCTCAAATTTCACTGCGTCGCCGTTTTGCGAAGCGAGAAAATCAGCCTGCCGCTGCGGGGCGGTCTGGGCAAACAGCAAAACAGGAAAAAACATTGCTGACAATAACAGTCGCATGGGTTTCAGAATTGGTTTGAGAACAATTGTAGAACTGGCCCCTGGCTGGAGTGCGTCGAAAGATACAGCGCATTTCCGATCAAGGAAAACGCCCGGCTCAAAAGGAGCCAGGGCGCCGGTTTTTGGGTTTCCCCTGCCTTTGGCTGCAAGTTGACCGGGATATCAGTAGGTAATATCAATGCACATTCTCCAATTGCTGCCACTGATGCAGAATCTTACAAGTTCCAGGGTGCCGTTGCCAGAGTAGCTCTTCATCATCCAGGCATTGTAAACACCTTTCCCAATGGTCACGGTTTGCCCGTCGTAAATCTTGCCGGCGTTTTCCCAGGCTTGCCTTACAATGGCCTCGTCAATTGCAATGTCGTTTTGGATGTTGAGGAACTGCCGCTCTACCAGTTGGTATTCGGCATCGGCACTCAGGTAGGTGGCCGGGATGGAGGCATGGAAAGTTACGGCGTTGTCATTTGCCAGTATCGGTTCTGCCAACAGTTCATTGGTGCCCAGCGGGCCTTCGGGAGCGTTGTTGGGGTCCACTTGTTCAACGCTCAGGCACAGGCCTGTTCCGGAAACGCATTTGCCGTTTTCAATGTCGCTCAGAACAACTATCCTGGCCCAGTTTTGCACCTGTGGTCCGTTGTCTTTGATGTCTTCCTTTTTGCAAGCGGTGAAACTCAAAACTGTCAATGCGAGTACGGTGAAAAATGAAATTTGAATGCGTTTCATGATGTGAAGATTTTGGTTTGAAAATTCCGTTTGCGATCAAAATCACCAACTCATCTGCACAGCATCCTTTTTCTTACGCCCTTCGGTAAAATTTTTTTGATTTTTTTCTCGCTGGCGCAACAATTCCCTGTACTGATCACAACAAAAAAAACACCCGGCTCCAACGGAGCCAGGTGCCGGCTTTTGGGGTCTCCCCCTTGCCTGTCGTAACGGCCTGATCATGGGATTAGAATTCAATGGTGATGCAAATGCTCCAGCCACTGCCATTGTAGCACAACTCAACAGAGACGAGGCTTCCGGCGGCGTCGTAATTTTCATTTACGGCAGCCTCGTAAACTCCGCTTTGGATGGTCACCTGATGCCCGTCATAGCTTACGCCGGCGTCTTCAAAAGCCTGCTTCACGATGGCTTCGGGCAGTGGAATGTCATTCTTGAATTCCAGGAAACGGCGGCCGAGCAGTTGGTTTTCGGCTTCGGGGCTGAGGCGGCTGGCCGGAATTGAAGTGCTGAAGTTGATGGAGCGATCGCTGCCCATGTAAGGTTCTGCCAACAGCTCATCGGGGCCGAGCGGGAAATCAGAGGCGTTGTTCGGGTCCAGTTGCTCCAGGGTGAGGCAAAGTCCCAGTCCCGGAACGCACTTGCCGTGTTCAACATCTCCCATGAGGAGGAACTTGGTCCAGTTGCGCACCTTAGGTCCGTTGTCTTTGATGTCTTCCTTTTTGCAAGCGGTGAAACTCAAAACTGCCAATGCGAGTACGGTGAAAAATGAAATTTGAATACGTTTCATGATGTGAAGATTTTAGTTAGAAAATTCAGTTTGCGATCAAATTCACCAACTCATCTGCCCGGCTTCCCTTTTCTTACGCCCTTCGGTAAATTTTTTTTGATTTTTTTTCGCTGGCGCAATTTAAAAGGGCGTAAAAAGCAGAAAGCCAGGGTTTTATGCCCCGGCTTACTGATGCGTAGCCAACCCCCAATCCGTGCAATCCTTTGGAGTAGGGAGTAGAGAGTAGGGAGTAGGGAGGAGGGTTAGCTCCGTGGAATTCCGAGATAAAACTCTGTGGAACTCTGTGTAATAACTCTGTTTAACTCTGCGGTTTAAAAGAGTAGGGAGTAGAGGGCACTAGCATCCCTCATCCCTGGTTTAGGGTTTAGAGTGTAGAGTTTGGGGGCGCTAGCTCC
The DNA here is from genome assembly GCA_026993525.1 of Saprospiraceae bacterium. Lineage (GTDB taxonomy): Bacteria > Bacteroidota > Bacteroidia > Chitinophagales > Saprospiraceae > UBA6168. Next base: position 53,627 of record JALWSS010000094.1, on the reverse strand, counting down.
GTGGAATTCCGAGATAAAACTCTGTGGAACTCTGTGTAATAACTCTGTTTAACTCTGCGGTATAAAGAAGTAGGGAGCCCAATCTGCGATTCAGACAACAAACCGTTTATTTTCTGTCAACACTTTTATCAGGGAACCCGATAATGAAAGGAAATGGTTGTCATTCCTTGCTTCCCGCCTGCCTGGCATTCTTATGTGCATTCACTTCCTTTCGTACAAAAGCCGATTGGCACATTGTGCCTTCCGTGCTTTACATTTGTCGGAAAGCAAAGTGTATGAACTGGCAAAGCGATGAAACTTATCTGAAGGCACTGTGCGGTGGCAATTCCGGGGTGTTGCGGGAGATCTACCGGCGTTTCGCTCCGCAACTGCGTAGTTGGGTGCTGCGCAACAACGGTGACGAAGACGACGCCAAAGACCTGATGCAGGATGCCCTCATGGCCATCTACGACCGCTATTGTGGAAAGGATTTTCAGTTCACCGGAAACTTCGGAGGGCTGCTCATGGTCATTGCGAAGCGAATGTGGTTTGACCAACTGAGCAAAAAAAAGCGCCGGCAAAGCATAAGAAAAGAGGAGTTGTACGGACAATTAGAAGAAGAACCTGAACTGGAAGCTGCTGAAAGCGCCATGCTGGAAAAGCAGCGCATGGACACACTGGCCCGGGTCTTTGACTTGTTGAGCGACCAGTGCCGGCAACTGCTAACCCTATTTACCGAAGGGAAAAAAGACCCGGATAAAATTGCAGCACAGTTGGGCATCCCATCGGCCAATGCGGTGTACCAGGCCAAACACCGCTGCCTGGCCAGGTGGAAGAAACTTTTCTATCAACATCACAAGAATGACTCATAATGGAAGCCACAAAAAGAATTGACAAATACCTGAGCGGACAAATGGATGCCGATGAAAAAGCGGCATTCGAACAGGAGTTGAAGGCCAACGAATCGCTGGCAGAGGAGCTGGCCTTGCAAAAGGACATGAACCGTTTTCTGCAGGGCCACCGCCGCAGAGATGCACTCAAAAGTGAATTGGATGCACTTGGTGCTGAGTTTTTCAGCCAAAAATCCGGAAAGGTTGTCAGTATGGCGGGCCGCCGCCGTTGGATGCTGGCCATTGCAGCCACCGTTCTGGTGCTGGTTGTGGCCTGGCTTGCCCTGCGGCCTTCGCTCTACGAGCAATACGCTGTGCACCCGCCTCTGGCACTCGTGGAAAAATCCTCAGCCACTGCCAATGACCTGTCAATGGCCGAACAGGCATTCAACCACGGCGACTATGAAAAAGCACTGCCCATCCTGCAGGAGTATGTGGCCGGAAATCCCACCGACGATCTGGTAAAAGTGTACCTCGGAATTGCAAAAATGGAATTGGGAGAAACACCGGAGGCCCGGGAGATCTTCACCAGCCTGGCAACTTCCACCGCTCCTGAAATCCGGGATTTTGCAGTTTGGAACCTGGCTTTGAGCTACCTGAAGGATGGCGATGAAGCGAACTGCAGCAAGGTCTTGCGCTCAATTCCGGCAGATTCAGGGTATTACCAAATAGCGCAGCAATTACTGGAACGACTGAACGGAGAATGAGAACGTTATGGTGTGAAATGAAAGCGCCCCTGGAGATTTTCATCAACCAGGGGCGACTTTTTTACATGGCAAGATTGTAATTCTTAGTTGCCAAATCTTTGGTTGAGGCGGGCCTCGTACATCTGAACGATTTTGGCTTGTTGGTCAGCTACTTTGTTCAGCAGCTTGAGTTCTTCTTTGATGGCGGTGTTCTCGGGGCTTTTCTTGCCCCAGGAGAGGCTCTTCAATCGGCGGTTCAAGTCAAGAATTTTTTCAATGGTTGCGTTCAGGGCTGATTTGGCGTTCAATAGGCGTTGAAATAATGATCGTTCACTCATTCGTCAAGATTTTTGGTTAGGCAGAGGATTTAACGTTTTAAATTCTCTGTCGTTGACTCTTTGGCAAATATAGTTTTACCAAACGGAATTTCCATGAGATTCGTCAACACTTTTTAAATTCCTTCCGAAGGCCCCAAAGCAGGGTATTCCTCATTAAAGATTTTACCGGTTGGTGTTCAATTGTGTGACATTCTTTACAACGCCGAAAGTACGAAAAAGTATCACACGTTTCACTTTTTGTTGTTCCAAAGACAATGATTCCCTGGTCAATGGGAATTTGAACAACCTGAGACCATGTTCCGTGTTGATACAACTACTTTCAACCAAATCTCCAATCATGGCAAATGCCCAACAATTCTGGTACCTCGAGGAAGTCAACCTTCAGAACCTGTTCTGCCCGACAAAACTGGGTGAAGCGGCAGGTAAACTTGAGCACCGGATTTTCCCGAAGGGCCAATACATCTTCCTGCCGGGTGAGTATGCCGACAAGATTTTTCTGGTAGAAGAAGGAAGGATCAAAATCGGAACCTTCAATGAATCCGGAAAGGAAATCACCCTGAGCATCATTGACAAGGGCGAGTTATTTGGGGAATTGCCCTTGACGGGAGCCCGTAACCGCCGTCATTTTGCCCTGGCCATGGAAGATACCACCTGCTGTGTACTCACTGTGGACACAATGAAAAGCCTGATGCGTGAGCAACGGGGGTTGAGCTTTTACCTGATGAAAATCATCGGCAACCGCATGCTGGCAATGGAACAACGCCTGCAATCACTGGTTTTCAAAGATTCCCGAACCCGGATCATTGAATTTTTGGTGAACCTCGCCAATGAAAAAGGCCAACGCATCGGTTATGAGCATATCGTCCGCAAGTTTCTCACCCACCAGGACATCGCCAGCCTCACGGCCACCTCCCGCCAAACCGTTACCACGGTGTTGAATGAACTGGAAAAAAGCAACCTGATCACCTACAACCGCAAACGCCTGCTGGTCAGAGACCTGGAGGCCCTGCAAAAACTGGTGCCGCATTGAAATGGGGAAGTGATCCCGACATCCCAAAAGCCGATACCGAAAGCTTTCGGTATCGGCTTTTGGGATGTCGGGAGAGGAACTGAGGAACTGAGGAATTGAAGAACTGAGGAATGAGCGCACTGCAAAAAGTGCGCTCAGAGGTTGAGAGAGGTTTAGAGAAGTTTAGAGAGGTTTAGCGAGGTTGCGCCCGATCGCCTCTAAATATCTATAAATCAATAATTTAGGGTCCTTCCGATTTCTCATAGCCAACGGAACTTGCGCCAATTTTAAAAGAAAATGCCTTTTTACCCCGATAGCCCGAAAGCCTTCGGGATCGGGGGACTCAGGAATTGAGGAGCTGAGGAACTGATCCCGACATTCGTCGGGAGAGGAACTGAAGATTTGATCCCTGTTGTTCACAATGAAAATCCTGCGGCTCGTCACGAGCTTTGCTCGTTGACGCACCTGAGTAGCGGCCTCTGGCCACCTTTTGAGAAATTGAGGCCCTAGGCGCCTGCGCAAACTTTTTCAGTTCGATGCTTTGCCTCCTCAATTCCTCACTTCCTCGATTCCTCATCTTCTCAATCAACCCCGTTCCGGCAAGTGTTAAGTCGAGCCTGGCGAGACGTCACTTGCCGTACAATGGGAATTTGCAAGTGCCGCTGCGCTCAACACTTGCTATAACGAATGCTTCGCCTCCTCAATTCCTCAATTCCTCACTTCCTCACATCCTCGATTCCTCATCTTCTCAATCAACTCACTTGTTGAGTGTCCTTCGGTGAAGGGGAGGCTGAGCACCTGGCCTCCGTTGGCTTTGACCGCATCAGCGCCCACGATCTGGTCTGTGGGCCAGTCGCCGCCTTTCACCAGCACATCGGGTTGGATGGCCTTGATGAGGTTGAGCGGCGTGTCTTCGTCAAAAATGACGATGAGGTCAACGGTGGCGAGGCCGGCCAGGATCAGGGCCCGTGAGTTTTGATTCTGCACGGGGCGGTCGGGGCCTTTCAGCTTCTTTACGGAAGCATCGGAATTGAGGCCAACCACGAGCCGGTTGCCAAGGTCCCGGGCCTGTGCCAGGTACTGCACATGGCCCGGATGGGGCAGGTCGAAACAACCGTTGGTAAAAACGATGCGGTCGTCGTTGATGCGCCAGGCGGCCACCTGTTTCTGCGCCTTTTCAAGGTCCATGATTTTGGATTGTAACACTTCGATGTGCTTCATGGTGTGGCAGTTGATTTGTGGGAAGGGTTATAGTCTTTGTTGATAATGGGAAGCGAGATGAGTGAAAGTAAGCCCAGCAGCACGTTGAACCCTATGGAAACCGAAAAGAAAATGATGTTGGCAGCGGATAAGGCATCATCGCCCTTGATGTTGTAAAACAAGGTAAGCGCAGCGATGACCATGGCGTGGAAGGTGCCCATGCCACCCGGCGAGGGAATGACCATGCCCAATGTGCCGAAAGCGAAAACGGTCAGCGCAGCACTGATGCCCAGGTGCGCCGTTGGGCCGAAGGCCTTAAAACCAAACCAGGTCATCAAAAAATACAGCACCCAGATGCTCACACTGTGAAAGATGAACCAGCCGGGAGCATCCAGCTTTCTGACGCTCATCAGGCCTTCGTAAAATCCAAAAAACAGCTTGTAAACCCTTTCGTACAGGGCTGTTTTCTTCAGCCTTTTTCTGAAGATAATAACCAAAACGAACAGGACAAAGAGTAAGATTCCAAGGATCATGGGCCATCCCGGGCCGGAAGACTCCTTTTCCGTTCCGGAAAGTTCTGAGAGGTAAAAGGCTATTTTGTCGTATTCGAATATGAGCACCAGGCCAAAAGCCATCGCCATCAACACCAGGTCCACCACCCGGTCCACCACGATGGTTCCCATTACTTTTTCGGCGGGTAGTTTTTCATACCTGGCCAGCACGCCGGCTCTAACCACCTCGCCCATTCTGGGCAAACCCAGGTTGGCGAAGTAGCCCACCAGGATGGACAGCAAGGCATTGATGAAGCGGGGCCGGTAACCCAGGGGGCGCAACAGGATCAGCCATTTAACACTCCGGTTGAAGTTGCTGACGACAAAGGCCAGCAGCACCATCCCGATCCACCCGAATCGCACCGATTTGAAATCGTTGAGGAGCTTGTCCATCAGCTTGCACTCCTCCCCGGGAATGCCCCTTTGGGCGCAGTCGGCAAGGAAAGCTTCGTTTTGTCCTTTGTAAACGAGAAAAAGGATTCCTGCACCCAGGCTGAGGAAAAACAAAAACTTCAGGATATTGGAAAGGGTCTTGTTCACGCTGGTACGTTGCTGCTTGCTGCCTCCTCAGGGTGTCGTGTCTGGTAGCGGTCAGTTCTGTGGCAGCCGGTTGTTTTCGTCGGGGAAAACAGTGGCCGGTTTAAAGTTCCTGGCTTCTTCGGGCGTCATCATTGCGTAAGAGATGATGATGACGATGTCACCGGGCTGGGCTTTGCGGGCTGCCGCACCGTTCAGGCAGAGCACACCGGAGTTGCGCGGGCCCCTGATCACATAGGTTTCCAGGCGCTCACCGTTGTTGTTGTTCACGATTTGCACCTTTTCTCCTTCTATCAGATTGGCGGCTTCCATCAGGGCCTCGTCAATGGTGACACTGCCCACATAATTGAGGTTGGCCTCTGTAATTTTAGCTCTGTGAATCTTCGACTTAAATACCGTTATCATCATAGCGGCGCAAAAATAGAAAATGCGTGAATAGTTGTTTCTCCTTTGTGACGGGTACCCCCGTGGGGGTCACGCCACATGAACAAATGCACCTTCACTCAGTTCAATGACCGCAATATGTGGGGAATGGCCTGGTTGTACCGGTCTTTGTTGCCGCCGATGGTGAATTTGATGCGCACCCCGCCGATCATGCCGCCCGTGACAAAGCCACCGGCCGCCGCACCCGCCCCCAGGATGAGGGATTTCTCAACGCGTGTCAGGGGGCTTTTCAGGTTGGGGTCGCAGGGAGGTTTGCCATCGATGCCGCTGTTTTCGCAGGCAGGTGTGTCGTTGAAAAGGAGCAGCCCCGTCAGGGTGCCGGCAACGAGCCCTGTGGCCGCACCGATGAAAGCGCTCTTTCGCATTTTGCTGCGCTTGCGGTATTCCAGCTTTTGGATCTGATCGTAGGTGATGACGGAAACCAACTCAGAGCGGATTTTGGGCTTTCCCTCCATGAAACTGCCCCGGTGGCGCACCATGAGCATGGTGTCGTCCATGTGCAGCAGGCGGCCCCGAAGCATCACCGTGTTGCTGTCGAGGGGCTTCACCCACAGGTCAATGTTGCTGCCGTCGAAAGGGCGTGACTTGAATTTTTTTGCCGCTTCCAGGGTGTCCAGATAGTTGATTTCGGTGATAAAGCGCTTCTCGATGACGTACAGCGGGCTGTTCACCCAATCGGCCTTCCGGTAGATCACTTCGTATTCGTTTTCTTCTTCGATGACAACGGGCAATTTCCATTTGCCCTCGAACAGCAGGGTGTCCTGGGCCATTGACCGTGCCGGTGCCAGCAGGCAGCACGCCATTGCGACGATAAAAAATGAAAAATGAAAAAAAGAGAATTGAATACCGGAAGAGGCATTGGGGTGGTGATGTCTGAACAGCCGGCTTAAGAGGGTGCCCTGAAGGGTGGACTGCCTGGGGGTCATAGCTTTTGTGGGTTTGGTTTTTCGGTTTCTGGTATCGCAGGGCAAAGCTAATCAATGCACAGACCAATGTCGAGGATGTTTGTCATTCTTTTCCAACAAATGACTTTCGTCGCAATGCGGCCGTCATTTCAGGCCCTTGCAATGCGGGTGAAGCCCAGGATGATCAGGCCGATGACGAAGAAAACCGCAAGTGCCAGCACGGCACTTCTCATGCCGCCGGTCAACTGCACGATGCCAAAGCCAAAGGTGCCCAGCATGGTGCTGACCTTGTCGAGCACGTCGTAAAAACTGAACCAGGAAGCCGTATCGGGCGTGTTTTCCGGTATCAGTTTGGAGTAGGTGCTTCGTGAAAGACTTTGGATGCCCCCCATCACCAGACCGACAGCCCCGGCAAGGATGTAAAATTCCATCTTGCTGGAAACGATGTAGGCAATGCCACAGATGAGCATCCAGATGATAATCATAACCGCCAGGGAGAACTTGTTGCCCCGCCAGTCGGACACCCTTGCGAAGAACGTGGCCCCGACGATGGCCACCAGTTGCAGAATGAGGATGAGAATGATCAGATCGCTGGTTTTGAACTGGAGCTCTTTTTCGGCAAAGGTGGCAGCCAGGAAAAGCACCGTTTGTACCCCGGCATTGTAGAAGAAAAAAGAAATCAGAAAGCGCTTGGTGTTTTTGAAATGGGTCAGTTGGTGCCAGACTTTTTTCAGTTCCTGAAAACCCTTATTCAGCAGATTGTCTTCAGAAATAAGTTTTGAATCCGGTGGCAGCCTTCGGAAGGGAATCTGCGCAAAACCCAGCCACCACAGCCCCACCATTACGAAGGAAAGCCTGACGGCCATGCTTTCATCCCTGAAACCCAGCTCTTCGTAAAAGGTGATCGTCACCAGGTTGGCAATCAGCAGGATGACACTGCCGATGTAGCCGTACGAGAAGCCCCGGGCGCTCACCCGGTCGTACTGGTCCTCGGTGGCGATGATGGGCAGGTAGGCGTTGTAAAACACGATGCCCCCGGCAAAACCGATGGTGGCCAGCATGAAGGCAATGGTGCCCAGCGGCAGGGTGGCCATGTTGGTGAAAAACCACATGGAGATGCAGGAAATGGCCCCCATGGTGGTGAAGAATTTCAGGAACCACATCTTGCGCCCACCGTAATCGGCAATACCCGACAGCAGCGGCGACATCATCGCAATGAGCAGGTAAGCCGCCGACACCGCAAAGGCGTACAGCGCACTGTCGGTCATCTCCATGCCGAAAAGCCGGAAGGTGTCGTCTGTGACAGCCAGGAAATAGCCGGGAAAAATGGCCACCGTAATCACGAGGGCATAGGCGCTGTTGGCCCAGTCGAAAAAGGCCCAACCGTTGATGGTGCGGGGATTGTTCTGTTCAACGGCAGTGTGGGTGTTGTTCATGCTTCAATGCTTGGCGAATGATAAACTAAAAAACGAAGTGGTTTTGCGGCGATCCCTGATCCCGAAGGGTTTCGGGATCGGGATCAACCCCACAGTAAAAACCTCCCGGTTACAATTCAGCGTGGGGCAAGTTAGCAGGAATTGGCAATTTTAAAGCACATTTGTCGGCCGGGCAGTTGCAAGGTCCGGAAAACCAACAATTCATACCCCGTGTTCAATCTCGCCATATTATCCAGAGGGTCAGCGCTTTACAGCACCCAGAGCCTCTTCCGGGCAGCCCGGTTGCGGGGGCACAATGTGCGCATCATTGACCACCAGCGCTGTCACCTGCTCATTGACGACGAAAAGCCGCAGGTCTATTACGAGGGCGAAAAACTGAGCGGTGTAGATGCCGTGATCCCGCGCATCGGGGCCTCGCTTACGGATTACGGCGCTGCGGTGATCCGGCATTTTGAGCTCATGGGGGTGTACACGGCCACCCGCTCCGAGGCCTTGCTGATGGCCCGTGACAAGCTCAAATGCCTTCAGCACCTCAGTGCCAATGGCGTTCCGGTGCCCCGGACTTTCATCGCCGGCAACCCGGAGGCCGTGCCCTACCTGGTGGAAAAACTCGGAGGAGCCCCTGTGGTCATCAAAATGCTGGAAAGCACCCATGGCATCGGGGTCATCCTTGCGGAAAGCCAGCAGATGGCAGTTTCTCTGGCGGAGGTCTTTGCCAAGCTGAACCAACCCGTCATCCTGCAGGAATACATTGCCGAAGCTGCCGGCTCTGACGTACGGGCCTTCGTGGTGGGCCGCTCGGTGGTGGCCTCCATGATCCGGGTGGCAGCCGCCGGCGAATTCCGCTCCAACCTGCACCGGGGCGCCGAAAGCTTCAACGTAAAACTGACCCACCACGAAACCAACCTGGTGCTGAAGGCCACCCGCCTGCTCGGCCTGCAAATTGCCGGTGTGGACATTTTGCGAAGCAACAGGGGCCCCCTGGTAATGGAAGTCAACGCCTCACCCGGCCTGGAGGGCATCGAAAACACCACCGGCGCAGACATTGCCGGTGCCATCGTCGAAAATACCTATGCGGGAGCCTCCCGGCTGAGGAGTAAAAAAAGGTGATCAGTTTTACTCTGTTGGCAGCTCATCCGTGCCTTCGGCTTTTTCTTCTTCGCTGCGCAATGCGGCCACATCCTGCTCAGATTCGGCACCCTTCGCAGCAGCCACCTTCCCGGTGATCAATTCCTTGATTTCTTCGGCACTTTTTCGCTCCAGCCCTTCAATACTCAAATCGCTGCGGGAACCGCCGGCGGTGTAGATGCGCAGCGTGGCAATGCCAAATGCCGATTGCACCGGCCCCTGGCTGATCTCCACATGCTGGATGCGGGAGTAGGGAATGATGGTGGTGCTGTGCCAGAACACCCCCCTTTTGTACATGATGTCGTGCGCCCGCAGCGCATAGCCCGCCATGCGGTAGCGGCTGCTCACCAGCACCATGCTGAGCAGAAACAAAACGAGAATGGCGGCCAGGCTACCCATGGTGATCCACTCCGGAATGTCCCCGGCCAAAACATAAAACAAGCCCCAGCCCATCGAAAGAAAAACAAAAAAGATCAGCGTGCTGATGTACGAAACCACCCGCCACGCCGGCGACAAGCGCTGAAACTGCACCGACTCCACAGCCGGCAATTCTTCGGTGTTGATGACTGGATTTTGGAAGAGCATGGGGGTAAATTAAGCATAACAATACAAATGGAAGGAAAAGGAATTTTTTTTGCCCGATATTCTTCGAATATTTCCCGGTGCTTTTTTAACTTTGGTCATCTCTTAACCAAAAACTTTTTACAATGAAAACTTTTAACAGTTCTCAGTTCTCAGTTCTCAGTTCTCAGTTCTCAGTTCTCAGTTCTCATTTCTCATTTCTTGCTGATTGTATGCTTGATTCTACCCCTGCTTACAGGGTGTGACCACGACGTAATACCCGATGAATTCCCCGCTCCGGCCTTTCAGAAACTACCCGATCCTCCGACTACCTACGACATCCTGAAAAATCCGGCGTTGTTTGAAAAGAATGTGACACAAGCGTTTGAACCTACCCCCGGCTGCCATTGCCGGGCCACCGTAGTGGACGCCGACCCGCCCCAGGGCAGCTTCTGGATTTGGGCAGTGGGCGTTTACCACACTTTTCCCAACTTTGATTGCCAATTAAGCAATGGCCCCGCCGGCGTGCTGTGGGATGAGGGAGATGTGTATGAGTTTGATGCTTGTACGGAGTCGCAGGGAATTTTGGAATTTTCAGTAAGTCCTATATTGCCAGGAAATTACGATAGTGTATATGTGCATGTAAATGTAACTTGTGATTGGACGAGTGAGCCTCCTGCTCCTCAAGATCCTGGGGATATTAAATCTCAAGATTTCTATTTTTATGCGCCTCCCGGTGTTGATGTTATTGACGAAAGGCAGTATTTTGCTTTGGATGAGTATTGTTACCTTGGGAATTCAAATGATCCCTCTTTTTAAGTTCTGTATGTAAAGTAATAGTAACAATGCTGGTTCCCATAAAGCAAACATGATGCTTGAAAGATGAGGGTCGAATATAGACTCTCATCTTTTACAATTTCATTTAATTGAGAAGGTAGTCCAACCTTCAAAGCATTTTTAAATTGGATGATTGCAGTCTGATGTTGACAAGTCCAAAAAGGCATTTCTTGGGTTGAATCAAATAAACACGATCTCATGAGGTATATTTTATACTTATTTTTTTGCTTTTCGCTTTCAATAGATTCAATAGGGCAGTCAGAGTTTTCTGTCAATTATGAAGGCCTGAACTTCGGTTCCTTTTATACCTTCATTGAAGAGGGGCAGAATGGAGGTTTAAATTTGTTTTTACGAAACATTGAAGGGAATTTTATGGTTGTTGAAGTTGATAGTTGCGGTTTGTTTATCGGAGGTAAACAAATCGGTCTTACCCGAATGGAAATTCATGACTATGTAAGGGAAGGGGATACAATTTACTTATTGGGCAACTTTTTTGGGCAGTCAACTTCATTTTTTATTATCGAATTCAATCTTTTTAATTCGGATTTTGCAAAAGGGATTCAAGTTGATTTGGGGATCCCCGTAATTCCAAATTATTTACAGATAAAGCAAGACGGGGAGAAAATAGTAACATTGGACCATAAGACCTTTAATAACCATATTGCAGTAATTGTCCGCCTATCGCCATCTGGTGAGGTTATTTTTTCAAAAAAGTATGTATTTGATTATACGAGTCTAATAGATGTCCAATTCTACATTACAGCACATTTTGCAATAGATTACGGCTTTAATCATGCAGCCCTGATAACAAACAGGCATTTGACATTATTAGACAGCCTCGGCCAAGTTGAAAAGGTGAGAAGATTGAGAACAGAGGGTGTACCATTCGAAAAATCCAGATTTCTAAATACGAGACCATTGTTCGTTGACAGTAATATTTATGTAATTTGTGAAAATTTTCAAGTTAGTCATAAATTGGCTAAAATTGATTTATACGGAACAATCATCGCTGATCAAAGTGAATCATTTTATTATAGAGAAAATTTGGGTCATACTTTTATCACAATATCTCGTTCTAATCGAAAGAATTCCCTTCAACTTGCTCCCAGTGGTGAACTGATTTTGTTAGGCGAAATAGATCCGGTATTTGAAAATGACAATCCGGTTATTTACAAATGGGACCAAGAATTGAATATGTTGGAGAGTGTGTATCTGGATGCAGGGTCACCATTGGTTTTAGGAGCGAGGGCATTGGATGATGAAAGAGGGGTATTTGTGTTCCGGAGGGGTGGACTCGAACTTTATAAGACTAGTCCAGGTTTTGAAGTCGATTGTTTTGATCAATTACCCGACCCAGACCCCTTGGGTCTAAACCCAAAAAAAATATTTTTAGAAGAAGATACTTTTCCTCAGGTGGAAGATGTGTCAGCTATCGTTACGCCCATTGAAATGCCGATTTTCAACATAGCAGAAAGTTTCCCCCAAACCCTCCTCTGCCAAACCTACTACGGCCCGCCCCTCCCAGACATCGTCATAGACACCTTCATCTGTCTGGGCGCTGAGATAGACCTGAAATACACCCACGCGACGGGTACGGTGGTTTGGGAGGACGGAAGTACCGACAGCCTGTTCCACGTGACGGAGCCGGGGCAGTACCGGGCCACGGCGTACCATTGCGGCACCACGCAGCAGGTCATCTTCAACGTGCCGGATGGCAAGTGCCCCTGTGTGTTTGAAGTGCCCAATGCCTTCACGCCCAACGGCGACGGCGTCAACGATACCTTTGGGCCGGTCTATCAGTGTTATTTTGCCGATTACCGGCTGCGGGTTTTCAATCGCTGGGGGCAGGAGGTGTTCACCAGCACCGACCCCGCCGTTGGCTGGGACGGCAGGGTGAGCGGCAGCGATGCTCCCTCTGAAGTGTACATCTGGCACGCCGTGTACACCGCCTGGCACGAGGGCCAGCTCTTCAGCCGAAGCGCAAGGGGAGAGGTGACCTTGCTGAGGTGAGCCGTAAATTTTTCAGGAGCAATGGCAGGAGAAGAAACCTCCCCCCCAAAATCTTTGGCCAAAAACTTGCTTCTTTGGTTGGCATACCCTTTTCTTTGCCCCACGCATTTGTGAAAAGTGCAACTGAAAAAATGCAAAATCTGAATACATACAAGGCTCCTTCGAATCACCAAAACTGGTGGTGGTGGCTTTCCCGTGAACCCCGGTTCCGTGAGTAGCCCCGTGTGCCTGTTGTAAGTATTTTCTTTGCAAAAAAAGGCCTGCCGGACTCACGGCGGGCCTTTTTTGATTTTAAGAATGAGTCAAAACCAGCATCCATGATGGCCACTGATAAAATGACAGAAATTCTCACTTCTTCGAAAACACTCCTGGCCGACACGGTCACTCCTGTGAGTCTCTTTCTCCGGCTCCGGGACCGCTATCCGGGGGCTTTACTTTTGGAGAGTTCCGATTACCACGGTCAGGAAAACAGCTTTTCTTTCATCTGCCTCGGAAAACTGGCCGGGGTCCGGCTGGAGGCTTCCGGGCTCGTATTTGAATTGCCCGAAGGGAAAAAAGAAATAGAGCCGGTGGCCAACCGCCAGTCATTGGTGCCAAAGCTGGAGCAGTTTTTCAGGCGGTACCAACCCTCGGGAAAAACGGGGCCTGCTCAGTCACTGAACGGCTTTTTCGGTTATTCGGCTTACGGGGCGGTGGAGTTTTTTGAGACCCTCCGGTTGGAAAACGAAAACAGCCCTGAACGGGAAATTCCCCTGCTCAGTTACCACCTGCCCCGCTTTGTGCTGGCCATCAACCATTTCGACAACACCATGACCGCCATCGAGAACCGGATGGCTGACATGGAGCCTGAACTGCCGGCATTGCTGGAGCAGTTGCAGGTGGCGCCGGTGCCCGGTTTCCCATTTCGCCGCATTGGTGAAGAGAGGTCTGCCCTCAGCGATTCTGACTACCTGGAGATGGTAGAGCGCGGCCGGCAGCACTGCCAGCGGGGCGATGTGTTCCAGGTCGTGCTGAGCAGGCCCTTCAGTCAGCAATTCCAGGGGGATGATTTCAACGTGTACCGGGCCCTGCGCTCCGTCAATCCATCGCCGTACCTGTTTTACTTCGACTATTCCGATTACCGGATTTTCGGGTCCAGCCCGGAGGCGCAGGTGCGTCTGGGCCAGGAAGCCGGTGGCCGCCGCCTGGCCCGCATCAACCCCATCGCGGGTACCTTCCCCCGCACGGGCGACGATGCCACCGACCGCCGGGCCGCCGGGGCCCTCGCCGCCGATCCGAAAGAAAATGCCGAGCACGTGATGTTGGTGGACCTGGCCCGCAACGACCTCAACCGACTCTGCCGCAAGGTGCGGGTGGAGACTTTCCGGGAGGTGCAGTTTTACAGCCATGTGATCCACCTGGTGTCGGAGGTGGCGGGGGAGTTGCCGGAGCATTGTTCGGCCATGCGACTGCTGGCTGAGACCTTTCCGGCGGGCACCCTCAGCGGTGCCCCCAAGTACCGGGCCATGGAACTGATCGCTGAAATCGAAAAAGAAGGCCGCAGCTATTACGGTGGCTGTGTGGGCTTTTTCACCTTCACCGGTGAGGCCAACCACGCCATCCTCATCCGAAGCTTTTTGTCAAAGGGCAACCGGCTGCACTACCAGGCCGGCGCCGGCGTGGTCAAACACTCTGTTCCGGAACGGGAACTCCAGGAGGTCTTCCACAAAGTCGGCGCCCTGCGCAAAGCCATCGTGCGGGCGGAGGAGCTGGCTGGTAGCTGGTAGCTGGTAGCTGGTAGCTCCCCGAGGGATCGGGGCAGGCTGTAGCTCGTGGCTGGTAGCTCGTAGTCAGAGCTAGCATCTTCAAATCCCCGTCTGGCCAGCCGGACAGGTTACAGCCTTAACTCTCAACTCTACACCTTTTTAACCACAGAGTTGTGAGAGTTAAAAACGGAGTTGAACAGAGTAATCCGGCAACCGGCAACCGGCAACCGGCAACCGATCCCGAGGCAAGCTCGGGAACAACCGACAACCGACAACCGACAAACCCTCAAAAATGCGCATTCTCGTTTTCGACAACTACGACTCATTCACCTACAACCTGGTGCAGTACCTGGAGGAGATCACCGGCACCCGGCCGGTTGTGGCCCGCAACGACGAGATCAGCCTGGAGGAGGTGGGGCAGTACGACAAAATCCTGCTCTCGCCGGGGCCGGGGCTGCCAGCCGAATCGGGCATCCTGTGCGAGCTGATCGAGACCTGGGCGCCGGAGAAGAGCATCTTAGGGGTATGCCTGGGCCTGCAGGCCATGGCTGAAGTGTATGGCGGCAAGCTGCTCAACATGGAGCGGGTTTTTCACGGTGTCGCTTCGCAAATCCGGGTGCTGGACGAATCGGAGCCCTTGTTCCGGAACCTGCCACCGGTTTTCGATGCCGGGCGCTACCACTCCTGGGTGGTGGCTCCGGAAGGCATTCCCGACTGCTTCCGCCTCACCTGCGAGGACGGGGAAGGCACCGTGATGGGACTGACCCACAAGACCTGGGACCTGCGGGGTGTGCAGTTCCATCCGGAAAGTGTGATGACGCCACAGGGGAGAGAGATGCTGCGGAATTGGGTGGGGTTGTGAAAGACGTGACAAGCGTGACAGACGTGACAAGCGTGACGGGGTCCGATGGGATTTCAGTCACCCCGACTGGACAATATCTTCCGAATGGCGGAGGGAGGATATAAGGATTCAAGCATTTGTCTGTATGACGTTGCTAATTCATCATTCTCTGCCAGATAAGCATCCACCTGCTCTTGATTTTGCAGGTAAAAACTGATGGAAGCATATACATCTGCCAATGAAATGACTGGGAATTGCGAAGCAATTTCCTCGGCTGAGAAACCATTCTGCCAGGACTGAATGATCAGATCAAGCGAAACCCGGGAATCGCCAACCCTGATGACACCCTGGTCGTCTTGTCGCAATGGTAGTTCGATGGACTTTTTTGTAAGCGTCATGTGCTGTAACCTTTTGATTTACAAATGTAACGAATCTGCCTTGTGCATGTATTCAACTGAAATTCAAGCATAATGAAAAATATTCTCAACAAACTTTTCGAACAGCAGCGGCTCAGCCGGCCGGAGGCTTATGACGCCCTGACGATGATCACACGGGGCGAAGCCAACGAGGCGCAAATCGCAGCGTTTCTGACGGTTTACCTGATGCGCAGCATTTCCATCGAAGAACTCGACGGGTTCCGCCAGGCGTTGCTGGATTTGTGCGTACCCTTCGACCTGGACGGCCTGCCGGCGGTGGACCTCTGTGGCACCGGCGGCGATGGAAAAAACACTTTCAACATCTCCACGCTGGCCAGCTTCGTGGTGGCCGGTGCCGGTGGCCAGGTGGTGAAGCACGGCAACTACGGCGTCAGCTCGGTCTGTGGCTCCTCCAACGTGTTGGAGGCCCTCGGTTACCGCTTCACCAATGACACTGAC
Organism: Saprospiraceae bacterium; assembly: GCA_026993525.1. GTDB lineage: Bacteria > Bacteroidota > Bacteroidia > Chitinophagales > Saprospiraceae > UBA6168. The sequence goes on along the minus strand of JALWSS010000094.1, from coordinate 37,655 downwards.
AACTTGAGGCGGCAACTGGATGAGGCGGGCATTTGCTTTCTGCATGCCCCGTTGTTTCATCCGGCACTGAAGAGCGTGGGGCCTGTTCGTCGGGCATTGGGCATCAAGACTTTTTTCAACATGCTGGGGCCCATCGTGAACCCGGCCCGCCCTGCGCACCAGTTCACCGGGGTTTTCAACCTGGAACTGCTCCGCCTGTACGGCTACCTGATGCAGGAAGACGTGCGAAATGGCCAACGCAGCAGCTTTTGCGTGGTACACACCCTCGGCGGCTACGACGAAATATCGCTCACCGCCCCGGTGATGACTTTTACCGAAGGAGGCCCCGAAACCCTGGAGCCTGAACAACTCGGCGGCAGGGTTACGGAAAGTGACATTGCCGGAGGCGAAAGCATAAAAGCCAGTGCACGGATTTTCACCGACATCCTGGAGGGCCGGGGTACCCCCGCCCAAAACCAGGTGGTGCTGGCCAACGCCGCTGCCGCCCTGCGTTGTTGTTTCCCGAAGGAAAGCCTGGAAGACTGCCGGGCCCGGGCACAAGAAGCACTGCAAAGCGGCCGGGCAAAAAGAGCGTTGGAGATGCTCGTAGCTGGTAGCTCATAGATCGTAGCTCGTAGCTCGTAGCTCATAGCTCGTAGCTCGTAGCTGGTGGCTCCCCGATGCCGATGCCGAATCCCGAAAGCTTTCGGGATCGGCATCGGCACGGGGCAGGCTGTAGCTCGTAGCTCGTGGTATTCTCTGCTAAACCTCATAATCCTCCATAATCCTTCATAAACCTCCATCCCCGATGAATATCGGGGCCATAATCTTCATAACATGCTAAAAAAAATCATCGCCCACAAGCGCCAGGAAGTAGAGCAGCGGAAGGCCTTTTATCCGGTGGCATTGCTGGAGCAGAGCATCTTTTTCGAAACGCCTGTGGTGAGCCTCAGCCGCTACCTGCGCCGTTCCGACCGATTGGGCATCGTTGCAGAGTTCAAGCGGCGCTCGCCGTCGAAAGGGGTCATCAACGCCTATGCCGATGTGGAGCAGGTCACCATCGGCTACATGCAGGCCGGGGCTTCGGCGCTGTCGGTGCTGACCGATGCGCACTTTTTCGGTGGCAGCAACGAGGATCTGGCCACGGCCCGGAAATTCAATTACTGCCCCATCCTGCGCAAGGATTTCATCCTCAGCGAGTACCAGATCGCGGAGGCAAAGAGCATTGGTGCCGATGTCGTTTTGCTCATCGCAGCTGCGCTGCAACCGGAGGAAACCAGGCGACTGGCGGCTTTTGCCCGGTCTTTGGGGCTGGAGGTGCTGCTGGAACTGCACCGTGGGTCTGAACTGGACCACCTCAACGAACACATCAACGTGGTGGGCATCAACAACCGCAACCTGGCGGATTTCAGCGTGGATACCCGCACTTCGCTCAGCTTGCTGCCGCATTTACCGAAGGAAATGGTCAAAATCTCCGAATCGGGATTGCAGGACCCCGCCACGGTGGCAGAACTGAAAATGGCCGGTTTCGACGGCTTCCTCATCGGAGAGGGTTTTATGAAACATGCAAGGCCGGAACTGGCTTGCCGGCAATTCATCAAAGGGGTTGAATCGCATTTGGGCAAACCGGCTGAAGCCCGTTGAAGAAGCGCACAATGGACAAAATTTTCCAACATAGCATCCCTTCGGTAAAAATCTGCGGCATGTGCCATGAGGACAACGCCCGGGCCGTTGCGGCGCTCAGGCCCGATTACCTCGGCTTCATTTTCTTCGAAAAATCGCCACGCCATGCCGGTGGGCCCGGGCAGTTGGCCTGGGTACGGCATTTACCGAAGGAAATAAAAAAAGTGGGTGTGTTCGTGAACGAAGAGCCGGAACGGGTGCTGGCCACGGCCGGGGAGTTGGAACTCGATGTGGTTCAATTGCACGGTGATGAGTCGCCGGATTATTGCGCAGCGATGGCAAATACTGGCCTGGAGGTATGGAAGGCTTTCGGTGTTGGACCTGGCTTTTCCTTCGGTAAAACGGAGCGCTACGAGCCGTTTTGTGAACGCTTCGTCTTCGACGCCAAAGGCCCCCGACGGGGTGGCAACGGCGTGCCCTTCAATTGGCAACAGCTCAAATATTATCGTGGACAAACACCTTTCCTGCTCAGTGGTGGCATCGGCCCGGAACATGGCCCTCTCCTGAAGGATGCCTCTACATGGCACCCAATGCTCGCCGGCTTCGACCTCAACAGCCGCTTTGAAACCGGGCCGGGACGCAAAGACCCTGAACTATTAAAACAGTTTTTCAATGAAATCAAATACTGACACGGCCACCGGTTTTTCCTCGCTTCGCAATCCCGATGAAGCGGGCTTTTACGGGCCTTTCGGAGGGGCTTTCGTTCCGGAAATGCTGTACCCGAATGTGGAGGAATTGCGCAGTAAATACCTTGAAATCATCGGGTCTGAAAGTTTCAGGCGGGAGTTCCTGAACCTGCTCCATGACTACGCCGGCCGGCCCACACCGCTCTATTTTGCGAAGCGACTCTCAGAAAAATACAACACCCATGTGTACCTGAAGCGGGAAGACCTCTGCCACACCGGCGCCCACAAGATCAACAACACCATCGGGCAAATACTGCTGGCACGCCACCTGGGCAAACACCGGATCATTGCCGAGACGGGAGCCGGCCAGCACGGCGTGGCCACGGCCACCGTCTGCGCCCTCATGGGCATGGAGTGCGTGGTGTACATGGGCGCCCTCGACATCCGGCGGCAGGCACCCAACGTGGCCCGTATGCGCATGCTCGGCGCCACCGTGGTGCCCGCCACCAGCGGCAACCAAACCCTCAAAGACGCCACCAACGAGGCCATCCGTGACTGGATATGCAACCCCACCGATACCCACTACATCATCGGATCGGTGGTGGGGCCGCACCCTTATCCTGACCTGGTGGCCCGCCTCCAGTCGGTCATCAGCGAGGAGATGCGCCGCCAACTGGCGGAGAAAACCGGACGTGAAACCCCCACCGCCATCCTGGCCTGTGTGGGTGGTGGCAGCAACGCCGCCGGGGCATTCTACCATTTTATCGAAGAGCAAGGCGTAAAACTGTACGGCGCCGAAGCCGCCGGCCACGGCATCCATACCGGTGAAACGGCAGCCACCATCGCGCTGGGCAAGGCCGGCATCCTCCACGGCAGCCTGTCCATGCTCATGCAAACCAGCGACGGCCAGGTGGTGGAACCCTATTCCATTTCCGCCGGCCTCGACTACCCGGGCGTGGGCCCCATGCACGCAGCCCTGGTTCACTTTGGCCGGGCCACCTACCTGCCGGTGTCTGACGAACAGGCACTGAAATCGGCCCATCAACTGGCCCGCCTGGAAGGCATCATTCCCGCACTGGAGTCAGCCCATGCCCTGGCCCTGCTTGAGGAGCTTTCCTTCGGCAAATCAGATGAGGTGGTGGTTTGCCTGTCGGGGCGGGGTGACAAGGATATGGGGGCGTATGGAGGGAGTTAGACGGGAAGGGTGTGATACAGTAAAACAGTCTCAATCAACCTTAATTCATGAACAACCTGAAAAAACTTTTCAACCAAAAAAACAGCGGGCTGCTGGCAGTGTACTTCACCGCCGGTTACCCGGAGATTGACGGAACGGCAGACACCATTGTTCAACTGGCCAAAGCCGGTGCCGACATCGTCGAGGTGGGCATGCCCTTCAGTGATCCGCTGGCCGACGGGCCCACCATCCAGCAGAGCAGCAAAAAGGCACTGGAGCAAGGCATGAGCATCGGGCGGCTGTTTGGGCAGTTGGCCGGTATCCGGGCCAGAACACAGGTGCCGCTGGTGCTGATGGGCTACCTGAACCCGGTGTTGCAATTTGGGCTGCAGCGCTTTTGCAAACAATGCAGGGAGGTGGGCGTGGATGGATTGATACTTCCTGACATGCCTTTGCAGTGGCATGAGCACAACTGCAAGTCGCTTTTCGAAGAATATGACCTTGGCAGTATTTTTCTCGTTACTCCACAAACTTCCGGGGAGCGCATCCGGCAACTGGACGAGGCTTCCAACGGGTTCCTGTATGCGGTTTCAACCAGCAGTACCACAGGAGGCAATCGGGGTTTTGGCCCTGAGCAGCAAGCTTATTTCCAAAGGCTGGCCAACATGAATTTGAAAAATCCCGTCCTCGCGGGCTTTGGCATTTCCACCCATGAAGATTTCAGCACCGTTTGCCGGCACCTCAACGGCGGTGTGGTGGGTAGTGCTTTTATCCGCTCGCAGGAACAAGGCATTGCAGCCAGAGAATTCATCGGAAACCTCAGGTTGCCGGACGTGCCCAATCTTAGTGATTAAAATGTGTTCACCAAATCCCATAAACAATTTCAACACTTCAATCCCGGCCAGGACCGGCAGGGCGGATAAATAACCAACACAAATGATCGTACAACTCAAACCCGACATTACGGAACAGGAGAAAATGACCCTCCTGGAGGCCATCCAAAGCCTGAAATACAAAGCCACAGAGGTGCACACGCAGTTCCGGCAGTACCTGGTTTGTGTAGGCAAAACCGAATTCGACATCCGGCGGCTGGGCACCATGCCCGGCGTGGCCGACATCCACCGGGTGAGTGATCCTTACAAATTGGTGAGCCGCAAGTGGCGGGTGGAGAATACGAGCATAGATCTGGGTGACGGGGTGGTCATCAGTCGCAAAGGTCTGAGCACCATGGCGGGCCCCTGCTCCATCGAAAGCGGGGAGCAGGTGGAAAAAACCGTGGAACACCTGCTGAAAAACGGCATCAGGATCATGCGGGGCGGGGTGTACAAGCCCCGTTCGTCTCCCTATTCGTTTCGGGGACTGGGGCTGGAAGGCCTCAAAATGTGGTCGGCCATTGCGAAGCGAAACGGAATAAAGATCATCACGGAGGTAATGCACACCGAGCAGATCGAGCCGATGGAACCCTATGTGGATATCTTCCAGGTGGGGGCCCGCAATGCACAGAATTTCAACCTGCTGGATGCCCTGGGCAGGGTGGACAAGCCCGTGTTGCTGAAAAGGGGCATGTCGGGCACCGTCGAGGAATTGTTGCAGGCCGCCGAATACGTATTCAGCAACGGCAACGAAAAGATCATTCTCTGTGAGCGGGGCATCCGCACTTTTGAAACTGCCAGCCGCAATACCTTCGACATCAATGCCATTCCCATTCTGAAGGAAAAAAGCCACCTGCCGGTCGTTGCAGACCCCTCCCACGGCATCGGTGTGCGCCGTTTCGTGGCCAGCATTGCCCTGGCCTGCGTGGCCGCCGGCGCTGACGGCCTGCTCCTTGAAGTCCACGAAACCCCGGAAAAGGCCGCTTCCGACGGACAACAAACACTGAATTTCCAGGAAGCGGAAATGCTTTACCGGAAGGTGTCGGCGGTGTGGAATGCGGTTATTGGATGAGGGATGAGGGATGCCCCGATAGCCATCGGGGGAGGGATGAGGGATGAGGAATTGAGGATTTGAGGAATCGAAGAATTGAGGAATCGAGAGGGGGTAGCTTTTAGCTGATTGATCAGAGCATGGTGGGCGCCTATGTACAAGCCTGTTTCCTCCTTCGGAGAATGACAAAAGGGGCTAGCGGATGGCAAAGGGGTTTACGTGGGGTGCCCTCAATTCCTCCCCCGATGGCTATCGGGGCTCAAATCCTCAGTTCTTCAAATCCTCAGTTCTTCAAATCCTCAGTTCTTCAATTCCTCAGTTCTTCAATTCCTCAGTTCTTCAAATCCTCAGTTCTTCAAATCCTCGGTTCTTCAAATCCTCGGTTCTTCAAATCCTCGGTTCTTCAAATCCTCAGTTCTTCAAATCCTCAGTTCTTCACCCATTCCAAATATCCCACGATCTGTCGGCCTGTAATTCCAGCATACGCAGGCCGTTGGTGGTGGCAGCGCCCTGTTTGCGGCCCATTTTCAGGAACAGGGTTTTTGGTGGGTTGTAAACCAGGTCGTACAGCAGGTGCAGGGGTTGGATGTATTGCCAGGGCAGGGCGGGGCAGGAGTCCACATCGGGCCAGGTGCCCAGCGGGGTGGTGTTCACGATGAGGGCGTGCTGGCGCATCACCTGTTCGTCCAGGTCATTGTAGGTCAGCAGGCCGGGGCCGGGGCGGCGTGAAACGAGCTGCACGTCAACGCCGAGTTTGCGAAGCGACCAGGAAACAGCCCTGGAGGCACCGCCGGTGCCCAGGATGAGCGCCCCGGGAGGCAGGGTCAGGCTGAAGCGGTTGATCCACTCGTGCAATGAGGTTAGAAATCCATACCCATCGGTGTTGTGGCCGGTCAGTTTTCCGTCAGCAATGGCAATGCAGTTCACGGCGCCAATGGCCTCAGCTACCGGATCGAGCTCATCGAGAAATTTGATGACACTTTCTTTGTGGGGAATGGTGACATTGAGGCCGCACAGGTCAGGGTGCTTTTCCAGCAGTTTAGGAAAATCGGCGATGTTTTCAAGGGGAAAGGCATCGTAGCGGCAATCGCTAATGCCTTCTTTTTTGAACTTTTCATCAAAATAGGCAACTGAAAAAGAGTGCTCCAGCGGGAATCCTGTCAGTCCGAATCTTCTCATCGCAATTTGTTATTCAATAAATTCCACCGGCCCCTGGCGGATGATCTCGCAGGGTGTCTGTGTGCAATCCACGACGGCTGTGGGGTCCAGGCCTCCCAGCCCACCGTCAATGACGAGGTCCACCCTGTTCTGGTATTCTTCGTGGATGTCAAAAGGATCGTTCGGGTATTGGTGGATGTCGTCATCGGCAACGAGTGAGGTGCTGATGAGCGGTCTTCCCAATTCTTTTATGATCGCTTGCGCAATTCGGTTGGCGGGTATTCTGACTCCGATGGTTTTGCGGCGGTTGAGCAGCAGTTTTGGCAGGGCCCGGCCACTTTTCAGAATGAATGTGAAAGGCCCCGGCGTGTTCCGTTTGATGAGTTTGAAGACCTGGTTGTCGAGTTGCCAGGCGTACTGTGCCACCTGTGCAATGTCTTCGCAAAGAAGGGTGAACAGCGCCTTTGCCGGATCGAGGTTTTTCAAACGGCCGATCTTCCCGATGGCTTTTTGGTTGCTGCTGTCGCAGGCTATGCCGTAAACAGCGTCCGTTGGAATGACGATGATCCCACCGTCTTTCAGAATGTCTGTGACTTGCCTGATGTACCGCCCCTGCGGGTTTTCCGGATGGATTTCCAATAGCATGTCGTTGCCTATTTGCGCCGAAAGGCGTGAAGTAAAGCAAGAATTTGGTGATTGGCAAGTTGGGCAGGCGGGTGGCTGGTAGCTGGTAGCTCCCCGAGGGATCGGGGCAGGCTGTGGCTCGTGGTATTCTCTGCTAAACCTCATAATCCCCGTCTGACTGCCAGGCAGGCATAATTAACCACAGAGTTATGTGAGTTAAAAGCAGAGTTGAACAGAGTAGTCCTGCTAACTGATTCCCGTATGAAGCCCTGGCAACCGACAACCGACAACCGATCCCGAGGCAAGCTCGGGAACAACCGACAACCGACAACCGATCCCGAGGCAAGCTCGGGAACAACCGACAACCGACAACCGACAACCGACAACAACCTTCATAATCCCTCATAACCCTTCATAATCCCATAATCCCCATAATCCCCATAATCCTTCATTCTTTTCTAACTTCGCTGCTTCGCAAAAACACCAATTAATGGAATCACCAATCCAAACTACCATGAAACATTTTTTGTTCCTCGTTGCAATGCTCACCCTGGCGCTTGAATTCGGTTGCCAGTCGGACCCCGGGGGTGGAGGCGAAGACCAGAAAGTGGATGCCCGCATCAGCGATCTGGAAGCCGAAGTGGCCTTGCAGGATGCTCCCGATCAGGAGCAGTTGAAGAGGCTCATCAGCCTTTACGAGGAGCACGCCAACAAATACCCGGAGCGCCGGGAGGTGAACGCCAATTTTCTGATGAAAGCTGCCGATTGTGCCCGCATGCTGGGCAACAACGCCAAAGCCATTTCGCTGTATGACCGCATTGCGGATGAGTTCCGGGGCACTGTGCAGGCACCCCGGGCGCTGTTTCTGAAAGGCTTTCTTTATGACACCGAGCTCAACCGGAAAGACTCTGCCCTGATCGTTTACCGCACCTTTACCTGGCGCTACAAAAACGATCCCTTTCTCGATGACGTGCAAAGGCTGATGGACACCCTGAGCGTTCAGCACCCCGAGGTGGTGGAGAAAATTGACAAGAAAGACCGTGGCGGGGCCGTCGTTAGTCCGGCGGTGAAAAAGAAATTGGAAGGGGAAAAGAAAGCAGGCAACTAAGCCTTGTTCCGGGCTTCGAGTGCCGCCAGGGCCTCCCGGTACATCTCCAGGGCTTTTTTCAGCGATTGTTCTTTGTTCAGGTTGGTGTTGTCAAGTATTCTGGCATCATCGGCCACGGTCAGCGGGCTGTCGGCCCGGGTAGAGTCAATGCGGTCGCGTTCTTCCAGGTTTTGCAGCACGTCGTCAAATTCCACATCATAGCCGTTTTCGAGCAGTTCTTTGTAGCGGCGCCGGGCTCTTTCTTCCAGGTCGGCGGTGAGAAATATCTTCAGTTCCGCATCGGGGAAAACCACCGTACCGATGTCCCTCCCATCCATTACGATGCCTTTCTTTTTGCCCATGAGGCGCTGCTGGTGCACCATTTCCCGGCGCACGGCAGGGATGGCAGCCACCGGGCTTACCCATTCGGCCACGGGCATGGAGCGGATTTCTTCGCTCACGTCCTCGCCGTTCAGGAAGATTCTGTTCTGGCCGTTGATCCGTCTGAATTCGAGGTGGATGTTTTTGAGGGCCTCAGCCACGGCCTCGGGGTTGTTGATGTTCACCTTTTTGCGAAGAAAATAAAGCGTGACAGCCCGGTACATATCTCCCGAGCTGATATAGGTGTAGTTGATGGCTTCGCCCAGGGCTTTGGCCAGGCTGCTCTTGCCACAGGATGAGTGTCCGTCAATGGCGATGATGATCTTTCTCAATGGTCAATGGCGTTTTCCGAAGGTGAAAAAACAAGCGTCCGGATGTCAGGCGGCAAAAATCTGCAACTGACACCAAATGGCGAAGTGCAGGCGCTCAGTTTGGCCTTTGACAATCTTCAGCGGGAACCCACATGGGTGCGCTCCAGACCGAGGCGTCTGTCTTCAAAAAAGGCTTCGAGTGCGAATTTGGAAGAGATGAAAGCGATGTCTTCCCAGGGTATTTCTTCTTCGGAAAACAGGCGGGTTTCCAGACTTTCTTCCCCAACCCCAAAGGCCCCGTCCACCAGCTCGCCGGTGAAATGCACATACACGTGGTGAAAATCCAGCAGGGTGAAAACAGCCAGTACCCTTTCGATTTTCACTTTTGCGGCGGCCTCCTCCCAGACCTCCCGTGCAGCCCCGGCCTCTATGGCTTCGCCGTTTTCCAGGAATCCGGCGGGGATGTTCCAAAAGCCCCGGCGGGGTTCGATGGCCCTGCGGCAGAGCAGCACCTTGTCCTCCCACACAGGCAGGCAACCCGCTATGATCCTCGGATTTTGGTAATGGATGGTCCGGCAGTTGGCGCACACCACCCGGATGCGGTGGTCTCCTTCCGGAATGAGGCGCTGCAATTGGTCAGAACCACAGCGGCTGCAAAACTTGATGGGGCCGTGTTTCATCCGTATTGTCTTTTAAAGGCTTCCAGGTCTGCCGGTGTGTCAATGGCGATGGCGTTGTGCTCAACCAGGGCCACGCCGATGGGTATGCCGTTTTCCATCCAGCGGAGTTGCTCCAGTTGTTCCGCTTTTTCGAGGCTGCTTTGTTCGAGGCTTGCCAGTTCCTGTAAGATATTGCGACGAAAAGCATACAACCCGATGTGGCGGTAGAATGCAGCGCTGCCACCCTCTCTTACAAAAGGGATGGGGCTCCGGCTAAAGTACAGCGCCCGTTGCGCCCGGTCAAAAACCACTTTCACCACATTCGGGTTGCTGACCTGGGCGGCATCGCTGATCCTGCCGGCCAGGGTACTTATCTGTAGTTTTTCGTCGCTTCGCAACAAATCCAAAGCAGCATCTATCAAAGCCGGGTCCATGCCCGGTTCATCGCCCTGGATGTTTACGACGAAGGAAAAATCACGGTAAGGTTCCATCGCAGCCACTTCTGCGCAGCGGTCGGTGCCGCTGGTGTGGGTGGGGGCGGTCATCACGGCCTGGCCGCCAAAGGCTTTTACCGCGTCAAGAATCCGCCGGTCGTCGGTGGCCACCACCACTTCGTCCAGCGTTGAGCGGGTGCACTTTTCGTACACCCATTGGATCATCGGCTTGCCGCCAATATCGGCCAGGGGCTTTCCGGGAAAGCGGGTTGAGCCGAAGCGGGCGGGTATGATGCCAATGCCGGGTGCTTTAGGCATCGGCAGTGATTTATTATTTTCGGTCATGAATATTTTGTGGAATTTGCGGGCAGGTGCGGCTCCCCGGCGCTGTGAATTTTAACCAAACATGAAAAAACTACTCCTCACCCCAGGCTTCGTAATTCTTTCCATTTTGGCCGCCTTTGCCACCGGCGACAGCCTGCAATACCTGCGGCCCCAAGATACACTTTTCCTAAAGGTGAGTCCTGCGGCCGGCATGTCCTTTACGCATTACTACACCAAAGGCCAGACCTTGTTCTCGCTGGCCAGACACTACGGTCTGAAACTGGATGCACTGTATGCTTTCAATCCCTCGCTGCGCAATGCGGAGAGCATCCCCGACAGCCAGGCGGTACTCATACCCCTGCCGGATTCAGCCATGGTGCGCTACGCCGACGAGCGGAAACGGGGCGAATCCTATGCCCCCCTGGTGTACGTGGTGAAACCCAAAGAAACCCTCTACAGCATTGCGAAGCGATACTTCAAAATAAATCTGGACACCCTGAAAGCCCGCAACGGCCTGAGCGGAAACGAACTCAGCATCGGACAGGTATTGCACATCGGCTGGCTCAGCACCGGCGGCATCCCCGACTCGGTGCAGCTCATGAACGGCCACCCGCTGGGCCCCGTCATGCAAAAGCTGTTTCTACAGTTTGAATCGAAACGAAGCTTTTCCAAATCCAGCTTTCAGAAAGGTGCGGCCTATTGGCTGCGCGACCAGAAAGGCGCATCGGACTGCTATGCCCTCCATCGCTTCGCAAAACCGGGAACGCCCATCCGGATTTTCAATCCACACACCGGTGTAGAGGCCTACGCCAAAGTCATCGGCCGCATAGACGACCGCCGATACGGCCCGGATGTCATCGTAATTCTATCCCCCTCCGTGGCCCGCTTCCTCGGTGCCCGTGCCCCCCGTTTCTTTGTGGAAATTGAATATTTTAGGGAGTGAGGAATCGATCCCGACTTTCGTCGGGAGAAGAATCGAGGATTTGAGGCAGGTGGCAAAGTGCTAGCCCCCCTCGATTCTTCAGTTCTTCAGTTCTTCAGTTCTTCGGTTCTTCAATTCCTCAGTTCCTCAGTTCCTCAGTTCCTCAGTTCCCCGTCTGGCCTGGCGCCAGCCGGACAGGCTCAGTTCCTCAGTTCCTCAGTTCCTCGATTCCTCAACAAGAACCACATCATCCTTGTCTTCCACCCGCATGACGGCCCAGGCGCCGATGAGGAAGAGCACGCCGGCCATGACCAGGGCATAGATGGCTTCAGAGCCGAAAGCGTATTTGACCAGGGGCCTGTTGACGATGCCGCTGACGATTTGTGGAATGGTGATAAAGAAGTTGAAAATGCCCATGTACACCCCCATTTTTTTTACGGGCAGTGCACCGGCCAGGATGGCGTAGGGCATTGCAAGGATACTGCCCCATGCCATGCCCACGCCCACCATGGAGGCAATGAGCCACATGGGGTCTTTCACGAAGTAAATGGAAATGAGACCGATGGCCCCACAGACCAGCGAGAAGGCATGGGTCCGCCGGCGACCGATTCGCCCGGCGATTTTTGGCAGCATCATGGCGTAGATGGCCGACACCAAGTTGTAAACCCCGAAGATGACCCCAACCCAGTCGCCGGCGGTCTGGTAGGTTTCGGAACTGCTGTCGTTGATGGCACAGCCGTAAATGTGGTGCGCCACCGCCGGGGTGGTGAACACCCACATGCTGAACAGTCCGAACCAGGAACAGAATTGAACCAGACCGAGTTGGCGCATGGTTTTGGGCATGGCTGCAATGTCTTTGAAGATGGTACCCAGCCCACCTGTGGGCATGGCTTCTTTCTCTTCTTCATCCCCTTCGGCAAAACCGGCCTGCACCTCCGGGGGATATTCCGGGGTGGTGAAAACCGTCCATAGAATGGCGGAAATGAAAATGGCCGCACCGATGTAAAACGACCACACCACATTGGGCGGCACATGCCCTTCGGGAGCGGTGTTCGGGATTCCAATCCAATTGGCCAGCACATACGGCAGCCAGGACCCCACCACTGCACCGATACCGATCAGCACCGTTTGCACGCTGAATCCGAGGGTGCGCTGTTCACTGGATAGCTTGTCAGCCACCAGCGCCCGGAACGGTTCCATGCTCACATTGAATGAGGCGTCCATGATCATCAGCATGCCGGCACCCACCCAGAGCGGCGGAATGAGGTTGGTGAGGAGGTTGGCATTGGGCATCAGGCACAGGGCAACGCTGGCCATAATGGTTCCTGCCAGAAAGTAAGGCCTGCGCCGGCCCAGCCTGGTCCAGGTGCGGTCGGAATAGTGGCCGATGAGCGGCTGCACCAACAGCCCGATTATGGGTGCTACCAGCCAAAAATTGGGCAATTCCTCCACGTTGGCACCATAGCCCTGAAGTATGCGGCTGGCATTGCCGTTTTGCAGTGCAAATCCAATCTGGATGCCCAGGAATCCAACGCTCATGTTGATGATCTGAGCCAGGCTGAGGCGGGGCTTTTTTCCTGTAAGTGCGGTGTTTGTGTTTGCCATGGATCGTCCGCTTTTCGTTTTGTTCATCAAAAACCAGAGGAGGCCTGTTTTTCAGACCTCCTCTGAATTGTCAAGAGTGGGGCACAAACTCCAGAATTTTATGCAATTCTCCAAGTTGGGAGAGGTTGATCCCGGGACAAGCCCTCTCAACCTCTGAGCGCACTTTTTGCCCCGATCCCTAAATTTCTTTGGGATCGGGGCACTCAATTCCTGAGTCCACTGCAAAAACCCCTATTTCATTAATTCCGTCGGAAATTTGAATGCTCACATGCCGGACGGAGTCCGGCTGGAAGAGGCACCGGACATCCCGAGTCCATCTCGGGAGGCGCCAGCAACCACGCTGGTTCCTCCCGAAATTTCTTCGGGACGTCCGGGACCCCATCTTGTCGGACTCCGTCCGACTTATGTTTAGATGAAGTTACATCTTTCGACGAGGATATAACTTTTTGCAGGGGACTCATTCCTCAGTTCCTCAATTCCTGAGTCCCCCGATCCCGAAGGCTTTCGGGCTATCGGGGCAAAAAGTCATTTTCTATTAAAATTGGCGTAAGTCCCGTTGGTTATGAGAAGTTGAGTTTATCCTAAATTATTGGTTTACAAATGTTTAGAGACGACCGAGCGTAACCTCTGTCTGCCGCCAGACAGGTCTCTAAACTTCTCTAAACCCCTCTAAACCTCTGAGCGCACTTTTTGCAGTGCGCTCAGTTCCTCACTTCCTCACTTCCTCAGTTCCTCAGTTCCTCAGTTCCTCACTTCCTCATCCCTCACTCCTCATCCCTCACTCCTGGAATCCCATTTCCTGTCTGTTGCGGGGTGGTTGGATGAGGTTCTGGAGTTTGCACTGGGTGTCGGTGGTGTGGTATCGGTCGGTGCCCACCCATACCATCACGTCTTCATCGCTGCCGAGGAGGAAGGACCATTCCCGGTCGTCGCCCACCATTTCGGAGTCGAGCAGGAGGATGGCTTTGTCGCCGCGGTATTCCCAGCTCCAGGCGCCGTTGCCGATTGTTTTATCGAACTGGCCGTACTGGTAAGAGCCGTCGGGGTTGAATTTGAACCACGCCCCCTGGTTGATGCGGTTGAGGCCTTTGTGTTTGATCTTGTGCAGGGCCCACACAATCCAGTAATCTTTGGTGAGCACCCTGACGATGCGCTGCTGCTGTGGGCTGACGGGGGCCAGTGGCACCGGTTTGGGTTTCACGGCGTCGGGAATGCTGACCGGGTCCTTGCTGATGGCGGTGCTCAGCGGGTCCACCGGGCGTTGAACCTCGAAAGCTTTGCCGGTGATGGAATCCACCACGGTTTTGGTTTCGTAAATCCGGCTGAGGGCATCCTGGGCTGGAGTGGCCTGTGGGGAGGGATTCTCCGAAGGATTGGAATTTGAATGCTTGTCCCATTTGCAGGAGGCGAAGGCCAGCAGGGCCATTGCGACGAAGAAAATTTGCTTTTTCATTTTTGTCAATTGTGGTGGTAGTCTGGTGGTTAAACAGGCACAAGCAGCAGGCTTGCCATGCCGGGCGGCAAATATACTCAGCCAGGGTGTACGATGTGCGTTAATGATTTCTAATGGAAAGTTCCAGGGTCAGAACCGGATGATGCTCATGGGCAGCGGCCGGCTCTCTTCCAGGGGCAGCATGGCGTTGATGAGCTTGAAAGTTTTGAAGACGGAAAGGTCGCTGATCATTAATTCAGCTGGGATCAATACTCCGGCATGGATGAGCCGTGCACGGCAAGTGCCTTCCAGCAACGGGTTGGCGGGGGTGTACCATTTTTCACCGTCGGAAAAAGCCAGGTTGCTGTAGCTGGTGTCCGTCACCAGGCCGTTTTTGACGATGATGATCTCATCCGCCCCGGAGAATTTCAGCAGGTGGTTGAGCTGGCGGCGGCGGGCGAACTTGTGCGGGTAGCTGATGTCGTTGTCACGAACGAGGGCCACCGTCTGTATTTCCTTCGGGAAATAGGGAGCGAAATTGACTTCCCTGATTTCGGTGTCGTACAAGACCCGGCATTTGTACAGCCCCTCGCTCAGCCGGTCGGGCAGGCGGATGGCTTTCTCCAGGTCAATAGTGCCGCCATTGCCGAAGAGTGCAGTTTGAGAGCGCTCCAGCCGGGCCTGGTGCCAGGGCAGGTTTTCGGCTTTCCTTCGGTAAATGCGGATGGTTTCCAGCAGCATCATCAGGCGGGTTTTGTTGCCAGGGTCGGAATGGGAAGGTACACCTTGTCAGTCATTTCCCGGTATTCCTTTTCGGGGTCGCTGAAGCAGGTGATGCCACCACCGCTGCGGTAAAGGAGGCCCGTTTCCGTCTGTTCGATGAAGCGAATCAGCACCGCCGCCTCGACCTGCCTGCCGTTGCACACGCCGAATATTCCCGTGTAATACCCCCTCGGCCCGCGCTCTGCCTGCCGGATGATCTCCAGGGTTTTTGCTTTTGGCGCCCCACTGACAGAGCCGGCCGGCAGCAGGTTTTTCAGAAGTGCAGAAAATGCCGAAGGCCAGTTGTGTGGCAACTCACCGGAAATCTCAGAACTCACCTGAAGCAAGGGCTTGCCGCTGGTCTCCAACCTGTCCAGGTACCGGAATTTTTCCACCTTCACCCTTCGGGCAATGCGGTTGAGGTCGTTGCGGAGCAGGTCCACGATGGTGTTGTGCTCGGCGGTTTCCTTGAAGTCGTTCAGGATGCGGGCCCGGGCATCGGGCAGGCTGGCGTCTATGGTGCCTTTCATGGGCCGGGTCACAATGCGGTTGCCGCTGATCCCGATGAAGGTTTCCGGCGAAAAACAAACAAACTCGTTGCGGAACAGAATCCGGTATTTGGCGACAGCCGAATGAAAAATTTGCCGAAGGGAAAGGTTGGTACTGACCGGGGTGGGGCAGGTGTAGTTCAGTAAAAAGCTGTTTCCCGCGTGGATGTGATCTGCCACAATGCGGAACCCCCGGTGGTATTCCTCATATCCGATGGGCGCTTTTTTGAAGAAAAAATGAGTTGCCGCAGGTGCCGGATCCACATTGCGGATACCGGGCGTCGAAAACCAGATGCCCTCCGATGCCGCATCAGCCAGCGGCACCGCCACCGGCTTCCGTTGTTCGAAATCCACGAGGAACACGAAAGGAATGTTTCGTGCTGCCCAATCATCCATGTTCTGCCATGCGGTCAAGTGGTGTTTTTTAAGGTTTTTGAAGGATTATGAAGGTTTTTTAAGGTTTTTTAAGGTTTTTTAAGGTTTTTGAAGGTTTTTGAACAGTCTCGAAGGTTTATCCAGTGGAGCTTTCAACCGCTGTAATCCCAGTTTGCCGACAGCCCGTCTGACCGCCGCCCGTCTGACCGCCGCCCGTCTGGCCGCCGGACAGGGACGGGGACAGGGACAGGGACAGGGCAGGCTCTATAAGCCTCAATAAACCTCTAAAAACCTCTAAAAACCTCAATAATCCTTCATAATCCTTCATAATCCCCATAAACCTCCATAATCCTCAAAGTTCGAAAGCCCGGCCAAATGACCGGGCTCCCTTTCAAGCCGTCTGGGGGGTAGTTAGACGGCTTTTTTCAAGCGACATTCGGAGTTCGGGGGCGTTACCCGTTACAAAGGTTTTTGTCCAACTGGGGTTTTAGAGCCTGTTTTAATCCCCAATGCTTGGCTTCAAGCGGCCAATTTTTCTGTGCCTGGTTGAATTCTCCCCGATAGCCGGAGGAAGATTACCTGAATATTCCGACGTACGTTGGGGGATTATTCACCTCGTTCAGATATTATTTGTTCACTTGCGTATCAAGCATGCGAGTGTAAACAAGGGCTCAATCCATTCATGCATTGTGGCCATGAAGGTAGTTCGCAATTCTTTTTTTCTCAAATTCTGAGGCGATAAATTCAATTAAAAAGTAATGTGCATCTGCCGGCACATTTTAGCGTAATGCCGGCAGACACAAGGTTCAAAACCCATAACCTGCTTTCCTGAGCGCTTTCAGGTTTTCAAACGGGCGGGGCGGATCCAGGTAGCGTTCCAGGAATTTGTAAACCTTCAGGCGCACCTGGACGGCCAGCCTGGTGTCAATGCGGTTGAAGCCGTGCCCGCCGGGTGCCTCTTCAAATATCTCGTATTCAAACTTTTTCCCTTCGGCCTTCAAGGCCTGGATGAGGTGTTCCACCTCCAGCACGTTCACATCGGCGTCGTTGGTATTGGTGTGGATGAGCAGTGGGGTTTGCAGCTTGTGGGCTTGCCAGGCCGGTGAGCGGCGGCGGTACTCTTCGGGGTCCTGGTGGGCGGTTTTTCCGATGTGGTAATCCACGGAATACAGCTTGCGGTATCCATCTGTTTTGTAGCCCATCCGGGCAATGAGGTCGCTGACAGGAACGCCGGCATACCCCACCTTGTAGGCATCCGGGTACTCGAACAGGTTGAGCAGGGTGATCATGCCTCCGTGGCTCCATCCGAGAATGCCAACCCGTTTGTCGTCAACAATGTCGTAATTCTCCACCATCCAGTCGCGGGCAGCTTTTACATCCTTGACTTCCAGGCCGCCGTAGTCAATGCTTTCGTAAAAGCGCTTGCCATAGCCGGTGCTGCCCCGGTACTCGGGTGCCGCCACGATGTAGCCCTGTGCCATCAGCTCCCGCAATATGTGAACGTAGAAGGTGTTGAAATCACCGTGCACACCGCCGTGCGGGAAGACCAGCAACGGGTACTTTTTCTGGCTGTCTGCAAAACGGGGTATAAAGACATAGGTCTTGAAGCGCAAGGGGTTCCGGGCCAGAAAGGTGGGGTTGTTGCCCCCTTTGCTGAAGTGCTTGATCTGTGCCTCGGTGAGCGGCGGCCCCGTGATCTCCACTTTGTCAATGAAGGCTACATCGCCCAGCCGCTGGAACCACAGCACGTCGTCCACCTGCTTTTCCAGCACGTCGAAAGAATGACGAACACCGGAAAGCTGGTTGCGCAGCGATTCGATTTCTTTTTTGAGTTCGGTTTCGGATTGTGCCGGCAGGGTGGTGCCCGCCAGCAGCAGCATTGCGAAGAGAAGAATGATGTTTTTCATGGTATAACGGTTGTTCCCGAGCTTGCCTCGGGATCGGTTATCAGTTAGCGGTTATCAGTTAGCGGTTATCAGTTAGCGGTTATCAGTTAGCGGTTATCAGTTAGCGGTTATCAGTTAGCGGTTATCAGTTAGCGGTTGTCGGTTGGCGGTTGTTCCCGAGCTTGCCTCGGGATTCCCGAGCTTGCTTCGGGATCAGTTGTCAATTCCTCAGTTCCTCAGTTCCTCAGTTCCTCAGTTCCCCGTCTGGCCTGGCGCCAGCCGGACAGGCTCAATTCCTCAGTTCCTCAATATCAACAATTCCATCATTTCGATGGCGGCCACGGTTCCTTTCCTTCGGACAAAATCACGGGGGGTGTTGTCGCCGATTTCGTAGGTGACGCTTTCGGCCCGGAATTGCTGGAAGAACCAGGTTTTTGAGATGGGCTGGTTGAGGCCGTTGGGTCGGTCATCGGCTTCATAGCCAGGGAGGGCCTCTTCGATGCCCTGCAGCCAGTAGTCTTTGTAACCGTGCAGTACGCTTTTCAAGGTTTCGTCGAAAGTATAGTACAGGTCTTTCCAGGTGGAGTGGAAATCCAGGCCCAGCACCACGCGGTTTTTGAATTCATGGGCTACCTGGACGATGCGGGCTGCCACCTGGCGCACTTCCGGCTGGCGGTAGTAGGCCCAGTCGCGGTTCAGGTCAATGCCACCGGCGTTGTGGCGCCAATGGCCGTTGTCCACGCCGTCGGGGTTCATGAGCGGGAAGACCAGGATGCGGTATTTTTTACGGAAGGCATTGGAGAGGGGTTTGTCGGCCAGCAGCGCTTCCACAAAGGCCTGCATGGCGAAGTAGCCGGTCACTTCCGGCGGGTGCTGGCGGCTGAGGATGACCAGCAATTCTTTTCCTTTTGGTTCACCTTCGTCAATGAGGAGCATGGGGATGTTGCGGCCCTGTTTGCTGATGCCGGCGCTGCCATAGGTGACAGCGGGGTGGAGCGCCATGAGTGAGCACCATTTTTCCACGGCTCTTGACGGCACCAGCTCTTGCGCAGCGAAGAAAATGGTGTCGGTGCTCAGGTTGAGTTTCACCATGAGGTCGGTGCTGTCCACCGGCTTTGTGGCGGTGCTGTCTATTGTCAGCCACCGTCGGCCGTTGGAGCTGATTTTCGGGGGGTATCGGTGGCGGCCGTTTTCGTAGTGCAGGTGCAGGTTGATGCTCACGGTCGAATCGGCCCACAGCCGGAAGGCGTACCAGGGGCTCATGTTGATGGGGTGGTTTTCGGGCCGGATGGTGGCCTGCCAGGTGCTGTCGTTCAGTTGGGTAAAGTCGTTGAGGCGGGCAGCATCGAACTGGTTGTCGGCATGCACGCCTGCCACGCTCCAGGTCTTTTTCTCCTGCATCTCGATGGGGCGGGTGCTGGTATCAACCGGTTCCGGATAGGTGAACTGCCCCGGCTTTGGTGTGCCACAGGCGATGATCTGAAGGATGAGAAATAGAAAAATCAATTGTCTGATCATAGCTCCTGGGTGAGTGAGTTGCGGCATTGCGCAGCGAAGATGGAAAAAGAATCTGGAAAGCTATACCCAAGTCGAAGTAGTTTGGGAAGATTTCAGCTTTGAACTTCAGGAGGGATTGGGGATCGGGATCGCCGTCCAAACCACTTCGTTTTGAGTATAACTACCAAAGAGGTTAGCTGGAAACATTGAAATTCTATCCATTGGCTATTGAGTGAGGTGGCGATGCATGAATGATGACCAGGCAATTGTTTTTGACAAGGACATTTCACACTTTTGAGCTTCTTGTTCAATACCCGGTAATCGAAAATCCCCGATTTCGAGTACAAAATGAATTCATGCAGATCATTGACCTCAACTTCGGAAACCACAGCGAAACCATTGCTTCCTTTCTGGTGGAGACTTCCGACGGACCAGTATTGGTAGAAACCGGGCCTCATTCAACCTTGCCGGCCCTGGAGGCAGGATTGTCGGAGGCGGGCGTTGGATTGAGCGATGTGCAACACGTGTTGCTCACCCACATCCACCTCGATCACGGCGGAGCGGCCTGGGTCCTTGCCAACGAAGGAGCCCGCGTGTACGTCCATCCTGCCGGCCTTCCACACCTTGCCGATCCCTCAAAGCTGATGGCCTCCGCCACCCGGATATACAAAGACGATATGGACCGCTTGTGGGGACAGATGCACCCCATTGCCGCAAACCAACTGGTGACGGTTGAAGACCGCCAAACCGTGAGAATTGGCAACCGGGAGTTCATCGCCCACCACACGCCCGGTCATGCCATCCACCACATTGCCTGGCAACTGGAAGCGGATGTTTTTACCGGTGATGTGGGTGGCATCCGAATCAACAAAGGCCCTGTGGTGCCGCCTTGCCCGCCACCGGATATTCACATCGGGCATTGGATGGAGTCCATCAAACGCCTGGAGTCCCTGAATCCTGAACGCTTGTTTTTAACCCATTTCGGAGAGGTGAAAACGGTGAGCCGGCATTTGTCGGAACTGAAGTCAATTTTGATGGACTGGGCGCTGTGGATGAAACCCTGGGCCGAGCAAGACGCTGATCCGTCAGAGGTAACACCAGAATTTCAGAAATACGTGGCCGGGCAGTTGCGCAAGGAAGGTGTGAAAGGTGAGAACATAGAGCGCTATGAGAATGCAAACCCAGCCTGGATGAGCGTGGCCGGGTTGATCAGGTACTGGAAAAAGTACGGCAATGAATGATCGGGGCCGGAGCTGTGATCAGCGGTTGAGAAATCCTTCGGCCAGGTCGTAGAGCTTTTTCAGCAATGCTATGTCCGGAAGGTAAACCCTGGCTTCTTCCTCATTCTCATCCACTGATACACTGGCCTGGTCTTCAGTGGCGTAGTCAGCTACATCTTTTGAAAGCAGGTATCCGTAACTGGCAAGACTGAGTATCACCAGCGTGGCCCAGATGTAATTGCGGAATGATTTGGGTTTCATAGGTAGATTCGTTTTGGTCACCACATCTTGATGCTGGGGTGTTGACTTTGCAAATATAGATGGAAACAGCTTGCCGGCACCCCTATTCTTGTGGTGATTTTCTTTAACAATAATCGCCGGATCCTCTCACGGACCACCCCATAGACAGGGGCTAACTCAAACCGGTTGCGGAAAACAGGAACTTTTTTCGAAAATCTTTTTGACACCCCTGAAAAAAGCCATTTTTCTGCTCCCTCCCTCTCAACCTCCCGGGCTTGACTCGCCATTGCCTCACACGGAGACCACTGAGTCCACAGAGTTTTTTTTCACCGTGTTCTCTGTGGGCACTGTGAGAGGAAGAATGCCGGATGTTGAATTCAGGCCGCAACTGAAAGTTGCAACCTGATGTGGAAACTCCTCTAAACTTTTATCGCCTCACACGGAGACCACTGAGTCCACAGAGTTTTTTTTCACCGTGTTCTCTGTGGGCACTGTGAGAGGAAGAATGCCGGATGTTGAATTCAGGTCGCAACTGAAAGTTGCAACCTGATGTGGAAACTCCTCTCAACCCCTCTCAACCTCTCCCCAATACAAAAGCCTGCACTTCACGAAGAAGGCAGGCTTTTCAGTTTGGTTAATTAAACACGGAAATAGGAGTAAAGTATCTTTTGGCATGACAAGCTTTCATTGACGTTGGCCAATTGTTGTCCATGCGGTTCGGTCTTGTTGAAAGTAATTCGGATTGGGTTGGGTGGGGGATGGGATGGACAATGATGTCCTGTAAAAATTGGGGGATGGTTCTTAGCCTTCGGCAAAAACCGTGACAAATGTCCACCGGTAATTGGATGTGCTGCCAAAACAGTGGCAGATACACTCCCCTTTTTTTATCGTTGCTTTTGCCTGTTGTCCGGGCAGAGGCCGCTTTCTAATCTTTCAGGGAGTTTACGCTTTGCCCCGCCTGTGAATGTTTTTTAATTGCCATTCTGTAGCCGGCCTGAGGATTTAGCTACATTAGCGCCTTCGGCGCAAAGCATCCAAGTCTTGCATTGGCAAAACGGAGGTCAAGAATCTGACTTTTACAGGAGTTTGGAAAGAAAAGCCCCGGGCTTGCACCTACATTTGCACACTGACAATCCCAAAGTCTCCCAAACGGCCAAATCATGGTAGCTGAATGACCAAAGTTCATTGCGACAGCGAAGGGCTTTGAGAGGCAATGGCTTTTCACTATACTTGCGCGCCATCCTCTCAAAAGCTGTTTCCACAGTATTGAATAATCACTTAACGCAAATAAAATTCAACTTTATGGCACGTCATTTACTTCTCACCCTGGTCTTCCTTCTGGCGGGTCTGGTGCTGCATGCCCAAACCTCATTGAAGGGGCAGGTGACGGATGCTGACAACGGTCAACCGATTCTTTTCGGAACAGTGGCACTTTACAAAAACGGGGTGCTCATAACCGGAGGCGAAACGGACTTTGACGGTTATTACAGTATCACCGAACTTGACCCGGGAACCTACGACGTAGAGTTCTCCTATACTGGCTACCAAACCCAACGAATTGAGGGAGTAGCCGTTCTGGAAGGCAAGGCCAATGTCCTCAATGCCCAGCTTTCAGCAGGTATTACCATTGACGTAATAACCGTGACCTGGAAGAAACCACTCATCGAGCAGGACAACACCACGCAAGGCCAAACCCTGACCAGCGAAGAAATAGCAAAAATCCCGACCAGGAGCGTCAACGCCCTGGCATCACTGGCAGCAGGTGTCTCCACCAGCGACGAAGGTGGGGCCATCTCCATCCGGGGTTCCCGCTCCAATGCCACCAACTACTACATTGATGGTGTGCGGGTGAACCGGGCGGCCATTCCCAAATCGGAGATCGAACAGTTGCAGGTCATCACCGGTGGGGTAGAGGCCCGCTATGGTGACGTGACCGGTGGTATCATCTCCATCACCACCAAAGGCCCTTCCGAGCGCTATGGCGGTGGTGCCGAATTTGAAACTTCCGAATTCCTGGATGCTTTCGGACACAACCTTGCCGCCGTCAACGTTTCCGGCCCTATCTGGAAGCGCAAGGGTGAAACCGTTCTCGGTTTCCGCCTGGCCGGACAGTTTCAGTCCAACCAGGACGACGACCCGCCTGCCATTCCGGTTTACCGTGTAAAAGATGACGTGCTGGCTGAGTTGGAAGCCAACCCCGTACGCCTGTTGGGCGGTACGCCTTTCCCCTCGGCCGAGTGGGTGGACAACTCCGGTGTGAATGCCCTGGATGCCCGTCCTTACGAACAAAGAGTGAATTACGACATCGTTGGTAAGTTTGACGCCAACGTCTCCAGGAATGTGGACCTGACCCTTTCCGGTGCTTACTTCAACCGTGAGAACCAATTTACCCCCGGCGGATGGAGGGTGTTCAACAGCCACAACAATCCAACCGCAAAATCTGACGGTTACCGCCTGAACCTCCGCCTGCGCCATCGCCTGGGAACCACCATGGCCACCGCAACCGATGAAGCTGAGCGTACCAAAGGTGCCCTGATCCAGAATGCAGCTTACATCCTGCAATTCGGATACGAAAAGTCAAACAGCAACACCGCAGACCCCCGTCATGACAACCGCCTTTTCGACTACGGCTACATCGGAAACTTTGACCTCACCTGGGAACCATCCATTGACGTCATTGTGGAACCAATTGCACCGGATACTGTAGCAATCTATCCTGCACAGGTGGACTACACCCGTACTTTCAATGGATACACACCCGGTTCTGCCAATCCGGTGTTGACCCGTTACATCCACAACGCCGACGATGCAGATAACTTCAATGATTTTGAGCTTCGCAACGGATTCGTGCCCAGCAACCTCTCCAGTGTCTGGGGGCTGCACACCAATGTAGGTGCGGTTTACAACTCCTTTAACAAAGGAATTGGCGAGCGGATCACCTTCAATGCCAACACTTCATTTGAGCTGGTACCCGGTGGCTCAGGAGGCGCACGCCACAATGTCCAGATGGGTTTCATGTACGAAGAGCGCATCAGTCGCAGCTACAATGTTGCTCCTGTGGGGCTTTGGACAGTGGCCCGCCTGCACGCCAATGAGCACATCGAAGGTCAGGGCCTTGACTCTACCCAGGTACTTTATACCATTGATGGTCAATACATCACGGTAAACACTTTCACTGGCGAATCTGACACCACTGACATACAGGTGCCCATTTTCGCTCCCAACATCGTAACCACCAGCAACGACAACCTTTTCTTCAAAAGGGTGCGTGAGAAGTTTGGCATTCCCTTGAATCAATACATCAATATTGACGGGATGAACCCCAACGATCTCAGCCTGGACATGTTCTCCGCCCGTGAATTGAATGACCTCGGAATGGTCAGTTATTATGGATATGATTACCTCGGAAACGAGCTCACAGGAGTTACCTTCGACGATTTCTTTACGCACAAAGACGCCAACGGAATCCGTGATTTCCCCGTGGCTGCCTTCCGGCCCAATTACCAGTCGGCATTCATTCAGGACAAGTTCACCTTCAAGGACATCATCTTCCGGCTCGGCGTCAGGGTGGATCGTTTCGATGCCAATACCAAGGTGCTGCGCGATCCGTACTCCCTGTACGACATCATGACTGCAAAGGATTTCAGCGATCGCTTCGGCGTTGAGCGCCCCGGCAACATTGGGGATAATTTCAAAGTGTACGTCACCAGCGAAGGAGGAGAAACCGTACAGGCTTACCGCGAGGGCGACACCTGGTACCATCCCAACGGAGCGCCTGCCAACGACGGTTCTGAAATATTCGGCGGTGGAATTGTTTTCCCGCGTTATTCCGAAGATGACGAAACCAAGCGCGACATCACCAACGAGAATTTCCAGACGGATATCTCCTTCAAAGACTACGAACCCCAGATCAACTGGATGCCTCGTCTGGCTTTCTCTTTCCCGATTTCTGATGAGGCCAACTTCTTTGCCCACTACGACATCCTCGTGCAGCGTCCGCCTTCCAACACTTTCGTAAGCCCCTTAACCTACTTCTATTGGGAGACGAACGGAAGTGGGTTGCGGAACAACGCTGCACTGAAGCCTGAGCGCACGGTGGACTACGAGGTTGGTTTCCAGCAAAAGCTCAGCAACTCTTCAGCCCTCAAGCTTTCTGCCTATTACAAAGAGCTGCGCGACATGATCCAGAGCCGGTTCATCCAGTTTGTTCCTGCTCCGGTCAACATTTACGAAACCTATGACAACCTCGACTTTGCCACGGTGAAAGGCTTCTCAGTTGCCTATGACCTTCGCCGTACCGGCAATGTTTCGCTAAACCTGAACTACACCCTGCAATTTGCAGATGGTACCGGTTCCGATGCCAACTCCTCCCGGGGGCTCGGTTCACGCAGCATCCAGCGGGTACTCTTCCCGCTCAGCTACGACGAGCGCCACATTCTTACAGGTATTTTCGATTTCCGCTATGGCTCCGGCAAGAAATACAACGGCCCTCGCATCGGTGGCCTGGATATTTTCGCCAATGCCGGTTTGAATATCACGGGCCGTGCGGTGAGCGGGCGTCCTTACACCAAAGCCGTGGAACCTGCGCAGTTGGGCTCGCAGGGCATTGCCGGAACCATCAACAGTTCCCGCCTGCCCTGGACCTTTGTGGTCAATGCTCAGATTGACAAAAACTTCGACCTGTCAGGTCCGGAGTCCAAACGTCCACTCAGCATGAATGTGTACCTTCGGGTATCCAACCTGTTTGATCGTCGCAATATCGTTGGTGTTTACCGCTTCACCGGTGCACCGGATGACGATGGGTTCCTCAGTTCATCAAGAGGACAGGCCTTCCTGGAGGGTGGTATCAACCAGGGTCAGAGCCTTGACGCTTTCCTGGCATCTTACCAGTGGAGATTGCTCAACCCGAACAATTACAGCCTGCCGAGGAGGATTTTCTTCGGCGCTTCTGTCAACTTCTGATAAAAACCAAATTGCCGGTGAGCGTCAAATGGCGCTCGCCCGGTAGTTTTTTTAGTTCAAAAAATATTCAACCATGCGCAATCAATTTTTACAGCGAATAACCATGCTGGTATTGGGGTGCTGCCTGTTCGCTTTTTCGGCACAGGCTTATTACAACCCCAAAGAAAAGCCGGCCAGGCCCAACGATGCTCAATTGCAGTACCGTGAAGCTTGTACTACCGCCAAGGCACAAGTTGACCAGAATGTCAACAACGTACGTGCCCGCCTGACCACCGGCGGTGACGTCTGGTGGGACCGGGGAGATGGCAAATACGTCGTCCCTGCCGTTGAGCCCGGACAGACGGAAGTCTCCTCCATCTTCGCAGGGGCCGTCTGGCTGGGTGGCCTCGACGTGGGTGACAACCTCAAGGTAGCCTGTCAGACCTACGGGAACTCTTCCAACCGAAGTGATTTCTGGCCCGGGCCGCTCAACCCTGATGAGGGTACCACCTCAAAAGAAGTCTGCGACAAATGGGACCAGTTCTTTGAAGTCCAGGGTTCTGAAATTGAGGAACACCAGCGTTTGTTTGAAGAAGCGAAAGCCGGGCTGATCACTTATACGGAAGACATGATCCCCCTGGGCGTAAAAGGATGGCCCGGTAAACGGAACCCGTATTTCTTCAGCGTGCACCAGTTTGACCTTCCGGACACTGATCAGGGTTTGGCCGGTTTCTGGGACAACGACTTGGATGGAACCTACGACCCCCTCAAAGGGGACTTTCCGAGAATCGAAATACGGGGTTGCGAGGAGCTCCTCCCACAGTTTCCCGATGAAATGATCTTCTGGATTTACAACGATGAGGGAGGAGGAGCCATCCACGGTGAGACCAACGGTATCCCCATCAGGATGGAGGTGCAGGTACAGTCATTTGCCTATGCCACCAACGACCAACTCAACGACATGACCTTCCAGCGGTACAAGCTGATCAACCGGGCCGTTGAAGACATTGACTCTACTTACTTCGCCATGTGGGTGGATGCTGACCTGGGTTGTTACCTCGATGACTACATCGGTTGCGACATTGACCGTAGCCTGGCATACACCTACAACGCCGATGCCGAAGACGGACAACCGGGCATCACTTGCGATGGAGTGCCCACTTACGGAACCGACATTCCCATCATCGGTATTGACTATTTCAGGGGCCCTCGTGATGAGTTCCTCCATGAGCTTGGAATGTCTTCTTTCACCTATTTCAACAACCCGAGCTTTGGCAACCCACCACCACCGCCCGGTACCACTGACCCCTCAACGGATGTTCAGTTCTACAACTACCTGTCGGGACGCTGGAGAGATGGCACACCCTTCACCTTTGGAGGTGATGGTTACGATCCTTCGAGTACCCAATTCATTGATTACGCCTTCGTTGACGATCCCAACGATCCAACGGGGTGGTCCATGTGCAATCCTGGTGCTGAGTTTCCCCAGGGCCTGCCTGAATACGACCGCCGTACGGTACAGGCTTCGGGTCCTTTCACCCTGCAGCCTGGTGCAGTCAACGAGCTGATCATCGGTGCCGTATGGGTTCCCAACCTCGACTATCCATGCCCTGACATCAGCCGTCTCCAATTTGCCGATGACCTGGCTCAGGCCCTCTTCGACAACTGCTTCGACATCACCGATGGCCCCGATGCCCCGGATGTTGACTGGATCGAACTCGATCAGGAGATCATCGCAGTTTTGACCAATCGTCCCACTTCCAACAACTACAACGAGGAGTACGAAGAGCTCGGTCTGGAGATTCCATCGCCGGTACCTGGTCAGGAGCTCGATACCACCTACAACTTTGAAGGTTACCTCTTGTACCAACTGGCCGGACCGAATGTTGGCCCTGCCGACTTCAATGACCCAGACAAGGCCCGCCTGGTGTACCAGGTGGATGTAAAAAACGGTATCGGATCCATTTACAACTGGCTGCCGGTTGCCAATCCGAACGCAGAGCTTGACCCGAATGCACCTGAATTTATCTTTTATCCGGAGGTGCAGGTAGAGGGTGTGGATGAAGGCATTCGTCACACTTTTGTGATCAACGAAGACCAGTTTGCCACCGGCGACCGCAAGCTGATCAACCACCGCCGGTACTATTTCTCTGCATTGGCTTACGCCCACAACGATTACGAGCCGTTTGATCCGCTCACCTTTGTTGGGCAGAAGAAGCCATTCCTCACCGGTCGTAAGAACATTCGCACCTATGCGCCAATTCCACGTCCCATCGTTGACCGTGATCTGAACGCAAAATATGGCGACGGCCCGGTTGTGACACGGATAGACGGAATTGGAGTCGGAGGAAACTTCATTGATATTTCTGACGAGACCAAAGCCAAAATACTGGACGGTTCCTTTGATGGAACCATAGTTTACAAAGAGGGACGTGGTCCGATAGATGTCAGAATCTACAACCCACTGGAAGTCGTTGACGGTGAGTTTGAACTGACTTTCGTTGACGATGACATGGGCAACGACAAACTGGACGATCCCACTTACTGGCAACTGACCGAGCTTGCCACCGGCAATACCATCACTTCCGAGCGCTCCATCGAGTCCCTCAATGAGCAAATCCTCGGCGAATATGGCTTCACGGTAACCATAGGCCAGACACCGGATGTCGGCACTTTGTCGAGCCCGAACGACGGTGCAATTGGCTATGACATCGAGTATGGCAACCCGGATGCAGATTTCTGGTTCTCCGGTATTCAGGACGGATTCAACATTCCGAGCATACCACCTACCTTGTTCGCCTTTGACTATGTGGATGACACCGATCCGCACATTGATCTGGCCCGTATTGGCAACGGATATTTCATCCCCTATCAACTGGCCGAATGCCAGGAGAGGGATCCGAACACCTATCCGTTCTACATCACACCGGCCTGGCGCAAGAACTGCAACTTCCAGAAAGACGAAAACCTGTTGCAGAAGCTCAACAACGTTGACATCGTCATTACACCGGACAAGAGCCTGTGGAGTCGTTGTGTGGTTGTGGAAATGGCCAACAGGGACTATGTCAACTTCGCTTTCCGGGAAGACGGAACACCGGTAACCACCGGCGGTGACGCCGCTCATTGGGATGTCAGAAACTCGCCTTCCGTCGGTAAAAACGACAACGATGGCGACGGCCTGCCCGACCCTGACGGCGACGGCGTGGGCATGGGCTGGTTCCCCGGCTATGCCATTGACGTGGAAACCGGAAAACGCCTCAACATCTTCTTCGGCGAAAACTCCGTTTACGACGCTGAAAACGGCTTTGAGAACGGCTATGTTGACGGCAAGCCCAATGGCCGTGACATGCTCTTCAACCCGAACAGCCAGGTGCTCTTTGAAGCTGCTACGATCTTCACACCGATGCTGTACTATGCAGGCGGTCAGCACTTCGTTTATGTGACCAGCACGGAATACGACAGTTGCGCCTACCTCCGCACCCGCCTCGATCCGAACATCGGCTCTTCGTTGGAGCTGAAGAAGATCAACGCCATGAAGCAGATCACCTGGGCCGGCTTGCCCATGTTGCAGACCGGCTCGCGCATGCAGGAACTTGGCAGTGGCTCAACCGGGCTCATCCCGAACGAAGTGACGCTCAAACTCCGCGTGGACAACCCCTATACGGTTGAAACCGGAACCGGTGATTACAACGGTTATCCAACCTATCGCTTCAAGATAGAAGGCAAACAGGCCACTCCACTGGATGCGGTGGGAATCAACGAAGCGCTGCAGGCCATCAACGTGGTTCCGAACCCGTACTATGCTTACAGCGATTACGAGAGCAGCCGTCTGAACACCAAAGTGAAAATTACCAACCTGCCGGCAAAATGTACCGTTATCATCTATTCACTGGATGGTAAGTTCATTCGCCAATACAACCGCGATGAACAGCCCGGCCAGCCCTTCGGCAACGCCATTCCGAGTGCGCAGATCATACCTGACCTTGAATGGGACCTGAAGAACAGCAAAGGCATTCCGGTGGCAGGTGGTGTGTACCTCATCCATGTGGAAGCACCGGGTCTGGGTGAAAGAACCCTCAAGTGGTTCGGTATTACCCGTCAATTCGACCCGACAGGATTGTAATCATCAGCAACATCAGGGAGGGCAGTTGCGCTGCCCTCCCCAATGCTGATCATTGTCTAAATGGCTCAAAATGAAACTCTTTATGAACAAGATATTGTACTTCATCTTAACGCTGGTGGTAGTTGGCTGGGCCACAACCACTGCTGTAGCCGGCAACCCTGACCGCCAGGGTGAAGCAGGTGCTCCTGAACTGTTGCTCAATCCCTGGGCCCGCAGTGCAGGTCTGCACACCATGAATACTTCCATGATCAGTGGTGTGGAAGCCATGCGCCTCAACATTGCCGGATTGGTCAGAATTGATCGCACAGAGATCAACGTGGCGCATACCCAGTACCTCAAAGGCACCGATATCGGCATCAACGCCTTTGGCCTCTCGCAGAAAATTGGCGAGAACAGCGCACTCGGCATCAGCATCATGACACTGGATTTCGGCGACATTGCCAGAACCACCACCACCCAGCCCGAAGGCACCGGCGGCACTTTCTCTCCCCGTTACTTCAACCTCGGCGTTGGCTTCGCCCACATGTTCGAAAACAAAGTGACCGTGGGTGTGTTGTTCCGCGCCGTTACCGAAGGCCTGGAAGACGTGCAGGCCTCTGCCATGGCCCTGGACGCAGGTATTCAATACGTAACCGGAGAAAATGACAACTTCAAGTTTGGCATTTCGCTCCGCAACGTGGGTTCCCGCCTCCAGTTCAAGGGCGAAGGCCTGGCCGAAGAACTTACCATCACGGATTTTGACGGCGAACACGCCGTAACCATCAACCAGCGTCCGACAGCTTTTGAGTTGCAGTCTGTACTGAACATCGGGCTGTCTTACGACTTCCTGCCGGCCGTTAATCACCGGATTACCGCTGTGGGCAATTACACCTCCAATGCTTTCTCTCAAGACCAGATCGGCGGTGGCATCGAGTATGCCTTCAAGGAAATGGTAATGATCCGGGGTGGTTACAAGCTGGATTTCGGCCAGGTAGCCACCACCCAGTTTGACAGCGAACCCTTGTTTACGGGCATTGCAGGTGGTTTCACCGTGAACGTTCCCCTGAACAAGGAAAAAGGTTCACCCAGGGTAGCCATTGACTACGCCTACCAGACCACGAAAATATTTGATGGCAACCATCACTTGTCTTTGAGGTTCAACCTCTAAGCTGCCAAATGCGAACAATTTTCTATGTGTTCGCTTTCCTTATTTGACCTGACACCACTATTTTTGTGGCGTTAGAAGAAAACTCGGAAACGTTTCTGTTGCTCCATGCAATGGAAACGTTTCTGCATTTTATTTACATCAACCTGGACAGGGGCCCATTCCTACTTCTTCTCCGGCAACAAACACCTCAGCACAGTCAAAACCAACACGGGACTTATGACCCGCAGGGCTGTTTTGCTGAAATGGAAGCTTTGGAAAAGTGGAACGATTGGGGCTCTTGCAGAAACGGCGCCCGACGGGCCGTTGAATGAAACCATGTGAACTTATGGCAAATTACAATTATCTGACACAGGAAGGCTACGACAAGCTGAAAGCCGAATTGGATGAGTTGAAAAGCACCGGACGGCAGGAGGTGGCCCGGGCCATTGCCGAAGCAAGAGAAAAAGGTGACCTGTCAGAAAATGCTGAATACGACGCAGCCAAAGATGCCCAGGGCATGCTGGAAATGCGCATCAATGAGCTGGAAAAAACGCTGGCCCATGCCCGCATTATTGACGAAAGCATGATGGACACCTCAGAAGTGCGCCTGCTCACCTCCGTGACCATCCTCAATAAAAAGACGAACAAAACGATGACCTACAAGATCGTCTCGGAGTCAGAAGCCGACCTGAAGGCTAAAAAAATCTCAGCTTCTTCTCCCATTGGTGAAGGCCTTCTGGGGAAGAAAGTAGGTGAGGTCGCAGAAATTCAGACTCCTGCAGGCATCATCCATTTCGAAATCGTTGAAATCAGCCTGTGATTTTTATCCGTTCCGGAAACAGGTTTTCCGGAACGGATTACTTTTGGCCTTGCAACAGATTTTTTTGCACTTCGATAAAACCCACCCTGCCATGGCCAGCATTTTTACCAAGATCGTCAATGGAGAAATACCCTGCTACAAGGTGGCAGAAGACGATCAGTTCCTCGCTTTTCTGGATATCAATCCCACGGCCAAAGGCCACACCCTGGTCATTCCGAAGAAGGAAGTGGACTACCTGTTTGACCTGGATGATGCCTTGCTTGCTGACATGATCGTTTTTGCCAAGCGAGTGGCAAAGGCACTGGACAAGTGCATGGAGTGCAAGCGGGTAGGCATGCTGGTGGTAGGCACGGAAGTGCCCCATGCGCACATCCACCTCATCCCGTTCCAGTCAGAGCGGCAGATGGACCTCGGGGCTCCAAAACTGAAACTCTCTTCCGAAGAAATGGCAGCCATCGCTTCACGGGTAGCGGCAGCGCTCTGAGGTTGTCAGCCCAGCCGGTCCGGGTTGTCTTTGAGAAAGGCTTCCCAACCGCTGTAATTTTTTCCTGCTCCCGGCAATTTTTTACTTTGATAAAAGTGGCACAAGGCCGTTGCCAGGGCATCGGTGGCGTCCAGCCCGGCATCTTCCAGGCTGATGGACAGGGTGTGGCGGAGCATGGCTGCCACTTGCTCTTTGGAGGCGTTGCCATTGCCGGTTACGGATTGCTTGATCTTTTTTGGAGAGTATTCCGCGATGGTCAGGTTGCGGGTGATGCCGGCGGCAATGGCCACGCCCTGGGCCCGCCCCAGCTTGAGCATGGACTGCACGTTCTTTCCGTAAAAAGGGGCCTCCACGGCCATCTGATCGGGCCGGTATTCAGCAATGACCTTTTGCAGTTCTTCAAAAATGCGGCGCAGCTTCTGGTGGTGGTCACTGAGCCTGGCCATGCTGATCACATCAAAAACCACGACGCGGGTTTCTTGCCCGTTCACATCCAGAATGGCGTAACCCAAAACATTGGAGCCTGGATCCACTCCGAGGATTCGATATTTTTCTTTCTTTGGCATCTGCTGGTTTTGTTTCGGAAGAGTTTGGCACAAAGCTAACGCCAGCCAGGCACAAAGCCCTTAAACATTGACCGATTTGCCCAAAGTGAAAACAAGCGGTTCCTCTTTTTTCTCTCCCAACCGGATCAATTTGCTGATCAAGTTGCCACTGACCCTGCTGCTGCTGTGGGTGCTGTGGCGGCAGTTGTTTTCCGAAGGGCAATGGCAAACACTCCTTCGGGAAACGGGCAGCCGCTGGCAATGGCCGCAGTTGTGGCTCGTGGTGCTGACTGTGGTCATGGTGCCCCTCAACCTGGGCCTGGAAACCTTCAAGTTCCACATTCTGACCAGGCAGTTTTTACCGACGGGGTTTGCCGTCCTGTTCAAGTCGGTACTGGGTGGCATGGCGGTGGCAGTCGTCACCCCCAACCGCATCGGGGAATACGCAGGGCGGGTGCTGTTTCTGAAGAAAAAATACGGCTGGCAGGCGGTGGCAGCCACGGTGGTGGGCAGTCTGAGCCAGTTGTTGGTCATCATCGCTTTGGGTTTGGCCGGAACCCTTTTGTTTCATGCAGCGTGGATGAACAAAAACGGCGTGTCGGGCTCTTTGCTCCTGTCCTTTGGCCTGAGCCTGGTAGCGGTGATGTTGCTTTTTTATTACAACATTGACCTCTTGTTGCCGCTGTTGCGAAGAATACCTTTGGGCAAAACCTACCGGAAGGTCGTCTCAAAACTGTCCTTTCTCAAACGCTATTCTTTCAGACAACTCAGTGCCATACTGGCGGTGGCAGCCGGGCGCTACCTGACTTATTGCACACAATATGTTTTGCTGTTGTGGTTTTTCGGGTTGGAGGTGTCGTACCTGCCGGCCCTGGCCACGGTTGCCATGGTCTTTCTTTTGCAGGCCAGCATCCCCTTGCCGCCGCTTGCAGGCCTGATTGCCAGGGGCGAGTTTGCATTGATGGCTTTTGACGAAGGACACTCAAATGTTCTGGCACCGGTGATGAGTGCCACTTTTTTGCTTTTCTTGGTCAACGTGGCCATTCCTGCCCTTGCAGGCCTCCTTTTGATCTGGATTACCAACATCCGGAAAACACTGGGAATCAGATTTCGGCGTTGAATGGCGGCAGTTGAAGTTACCTTTATCCTGTCAGGGGGTCTTATAGCCGTCATTCATCAATCCAACAACACATGAAGCGCAACCTGAAACTAATTGCAGCAGTCCTTTTGCTCACGGTGGTGTTCACTGCCGGCATCTGGCTGACCCGCTGGTACTACGACTTCGGAAAGATCAACAGGGAAGAACAGGCTACCGTACTGCTCGACCGGATAAGGACGGTGACCAAACTGGTGGTGCTGGAAGGCTATTTCAGTGAGATTTACGATTACCAGGATTATTACGGCTTTGACCTTTCCTTCTTCCGAAAAAAAGCCCTCATAAGGATACAGGCCAAAGTGTCCGTAGGCTTTGACCTGAACAAGCTGAACATCAGGACCGATGCCGGGAGCAAGACGGTGCGAATGTCCGCCATTCCTGCCCCGGAGATCCTGTCCATTGACCACAACCTGGACTATTACGACATTCAGGAAGGAGCCTTCAATTCTTTCAGCCCCGATGACTACAACAGGCTGAATGACAAGGCCAGGGATTATGTGAGGAAAAAGGCCCTGGACAGTGATCTGTTCACCCGGGCACTGGAACGCCGGGAGGACATCTACAATACCATCCGCTTCCTGGTAGAGAGCATGGGCTGGACCCTGGAAATAGAACAGCCAGCAGCCTTTCCGGAACAGGATGGCATCCGTAAATAGCGGCGGGCAGCCAACAAAATCCCCGCATTAACCGGATTTGAATCAAAAAAAATCTATTTTACCGCCGCTTTGAAAAAGGCCTTCCTTCGGAAAAAATTCCTGTGGTTTTTTTCTTCGCAAAACGGCAAAACGAAAAGACCTTCCTGTGGGCGGTTCGGCCTTCCGGCAGGTTGAAACACTAACAAAATCAAGGATATGGATTTCGCAACAGGTTTACTTATTTTCGGATGGTTGTTTGTGTTGGTATGGGTGCCCATGGTGGTGCTCTCACAGCGGAAAGTACACCCGAAAGCGCTCTTCACCCTCTTCTTTGCCGAGATGTGGGAAAGGTTCAGCTTCTACGGCATGAGGGCTTTTCTGATCCTGTACATGACGAAAGTGCTTTTTGACCAGATGGCCCAGGCCGATGCCGATGAGCGGGCTTACGGTATTTACGGCGCTTTCAACGCCCTGCTTTACGCTGCACCCATCGTTGGGGGTATCCTCGCCGACCGCATCATGGGTTTCCGATATGCGGTACTCTGGGGTGGGATATTGATGGCCCTGGGCCAACTCACCCTTGCTGCCAACGCACACTTCATCGGCCACACCGAAATGGTATTCTTCATCGGCCTTGGTTTGCTGGCTGTGGGTAATGGGTATTTCAAACCAAACATTTCCAGCTTCCTCGGAACATTCTATGACAAAGACGACCCCCGAAAAGACCGGGCCTTCACCATCTTTTACATGGGTATCAACATCGGCGCCTTCCTGGCTCCCATCACTTGCGGTTACCTCTATGCCCGTGTGGGTGAATCAACCGGATTCCTTGCTGCCGGTATCGGCATGATACTCGGATTGCTGGTATTCTACCGGAACATGCAGAACTACGCCGACAAAGGCACACCCCCAACGGAAGGCATTCTGACCAAAAAATCATTCCTCGGGATGAGCAACATCCTGGTCATCCTTCTGGGAACCATCATCTTCATCCCGATTTTCAGCTACCTCATCAACAATGAAGGCGTCACGGACTGGATTCTCATCATAGGCGGTGCGGGCGTAATCATTTACCTGCTTTACACAGCATTCACCTGGGAAGACCGGGTGGACGGGCAGCGCCTGCTGGTGTTCATAGCACTGTTCTTCTTCCACATGATCTTCTGGACGCTGTTTGAACAGGCCGGCGGATCGCTCAACATACTGACCGACCGGTATGTGAACCGCCTCGGCATCGAAACCGGCCAGTTTCAGGCGGTGAACCCACTGTACATCATCCTGCTGGCACCGGTGTTTTCATGGATGTGGGGCAAGCTTCGCAAGTCAAAGATGGAACCGCGAACACCCATGAAGTTTTTCTTCGGTTTGCTGCAAATGGCGATGGGTTACTTCATCATGGTGCTGGGCGTCAAGAGCGTACTGCCCATGTTGCAGGGAGTGGCCCCGGATGCAGTTCCGGTCGCTGCGCAAATACCGCTTGTCTTCCTGATGGCCATGTACTTCTTCCATACAACCGGCGAGTTGAGTTTGTCGCCGGTGGGCCTCTCTGTGGTCACAAAACTCTCCCCGGCAAAAGTGGTGGGTTTCGTCATGGGGTCATGGTTCCTGTCCATCGCTTTTGCCCACAAGATTGCCGGTGCCCTCGGCCAGGCCATTTCCCACGGCGAAGGTGCAAATGGTGAACCGGTGGATGCCGCACATGCCCTTGGAGCTTTTGCCGATGTGTACATGACCTGGGGCGTTTACGTGGTGCTGGGCTGCGCATTGCTGCTGCTCCTGCTTTCACCGATACTCAAGAAATGGATGCATGGCATCCACTGATCTCAATTATTGTGTTACGTAAGATTCTGCAACGCCCGTCGCCCAGCGACGGGCGTTTGCATTGTGGGAGGAACTGAGCCCCGTGCCATCCCGATCCCGATCCCGATCCCGAAAGCGTTCGGGATTCGGGACGGGATTCGGGATCGGTATCGGGGGAGGAATTGAGGAATTGAGGAACTGAGGAACTGAGCCTGTCCGGCTGGCGCCAGGCCAGACGGGGAATTGAGGAACTGAGCCCGTCTGGCCGCCGCCCGTCTGTCCAGCCGGACAGGGACAGGGACAGGGACAGGGCAGGTCTCTCAACTTCTCTAAACCTCCAGACGAAAGTCGGGATCGGGGCGCTCAGGAATCGAGCCTTTGGCTGCCAATGTTTGATCTCTGTGAAATGATTGGTAATAGGTTGCTTATGAATACAAAATAAGTTTATTAATTATTATCACCTTGTATGTCCACAAAGGATGCCGGGGAAATACCACGTTGGTAGAAATAGAGCGACATCGACTTTCACCATCTTTTTTGATGTATATTTAGGAGCTGAATCTTCGACCATACGGGGATTTGAGGCATTCAGGGAATACAGGGCAATTGACAGGATAAGCGAGGATTTGACCCCTCCGGGGTTGAGTCCCCCGATGCCGATCCCGTCATTCGTCGGGAGGTATATGGGTGACCAAGCTCAACCCCTCTCAACCCCTCTCAACCCCTGAACGCACTTTATGCAGTGCGCTCAGGGTTCGTTGTAACATGTGATTCACAAAAATCTTTTCGCTATGTACGCAAATGCACCAAACACATTCAGGCAAAATGAAATCATTTTTTACGCATTGCTGGCAGGGCAGGTGTTTATAGGTCTGGTCCTGCGCTTTGCGCTGATGCAACCGGATAGCGGCACCGCCGGAGAATACGGCACCATCATTCCCATAGCGGTGGCCGCCGGCATCGCATTGTCTTTTTTCTTCAGAAAGAGGGCTGCCGATACGATTCCCGAAACCGGCACTCCAACAGAAAAGATCAATCATTACCGGCTCTATTTCATCCTTCAGGTAGCAGTCCTGGAAGGCGCCAATCTCATTGCCCTGGTCCTGGCATTTTTAGACAACAATGCCAGGGCCTTGCTGTGGTTTGCACTCGGTGTTGTTGCCTTCCTGGCCCTC
>JALWSS010000093.1 GCA_026993525.1 Saprospiraceae bacterium | reverse complement strand
ATTCGGTGGTGTTGGTCCAGTTTCCTTGCATGGGCAATTTACGCTTTCTCCAATCTCAAAGTCACACATTCTCAAAGTCTCCCCCTCTCATTTTCCCGTCGCCGTTGGCATCGGAGAAGAGGACGGCTAAGGTAAAGAATGAAATCCTTATTCCCCAGCCTATCCACCCCCTAACCGCCAACTGACAACCGGCAACCGACCCCGATAGCTATCGGGGACAACTGGCCGGCGGCTTTGTATCTTTGCGGCTCTAAAGGAAAAACACAGGAAGAATGGTAAAAATCGGCGATGTTGAACTGGGTGAATTCCCTTTGTTGCTGGCGCCCATGGAGGATGTGAGCGATCCGCCTTTCCGGCGGCTGTGCAAGCTGAACGGGGCGGACATGATGTACACGGAATTCATCAGTGCGGACGGGCTGGTTCACGATGCGAAGAAGTCTTTTCAGAAGCTGGACATATACGACTATGAGCGGCCCATTGGCATACAGTATTTTGGCGGGCAGCTGGAGTCCATGATACAGGCGGCGGAGATCGTTGAAAGTGCCAACCCCGATGTGGTGGACATCAACTACGGGTGCCCGGTGGCCAGGGTGGCTTGCCGCATGGCCGGTGCGGGGCTGTTGCAGGACATTCCGAAGATGGTGGAACTGACGGCGGCTGTGGTGAAAAGCACCAAAAAGCCGGTAACGGTGAAGACCCGACTGGGCTGGGACGAGAGCACCATCAACATCGTCGAGGTTGCGGAGCGACTGCAAGACGTCGGCATCCAGGGGCTGACCATCCACGGGCGCACCCGCAAGCAGATGTACAAGGGCGAGGCCGACTGGAGCTGGATTGCGAAGGTGAAGGAAAACCCCAGGATACAAATTCCCATCTTCGGCAACGGGGATGTCAACAGTCCGGAAAAGGCGCTGGAATACCGCAACAAATACGGTGTGGACGGCATCATGATCGGCAGGGCCAGCATTGGCTATCCGTGGATATTCAGAGAGATCAAACATTTTTTCAACACCGGAGAAAGGCTGGCCCCGCCCACCGTTGAAGAGCGGGTGGAGGCCGTGCGGCAACACCTGATCCACGCCATCGAGTGGAAGGGAGAAAGGTTGGGCGTGCTGGAAACACGGAAGCACTACACCAATTATTTCCGGGGTTTCCCGCACATCAAACCCTTCAGGATGCGGCTGGTGACCGCCGATGACCCACAGGACATTTTTGCGACGCTGGAAGAAATTCAGGCGCACTACACGGCGATGGAATCTGTTGGCGGATGATGCCCTGCATACTGGTCTGCCGCCTTACCTTTGGGCCGCTTTTCCGGTCACCTTTCGCATTGCCGGCGCCCGGCGCCGGCGAAGTAAAACAAAACACTGTCAGACCTTGATTTTCAATATACAGAAGGAAGAACGAGCCTTGTTTGAGTTGCTGAGTCAGGCGGCAAAAAAATGCGGCGTGCCCGCCTATGTGGTGGGAGGCTACGTGCGCGACCGCCTGCTGGGCCGCCCCACCACCGACATCGACGTGGTGTGTGTGGGCGACGGCATCAAGCTGGCAAAAACCGTTGCCTCCATGCTGACACCCCGCCCGAGGGTCACCTTTTACGGCCGGTTCGGAACGGCCATGCTGAAGCACCAGGGCATGGAAATCGAGTTTGTGGGTGCCCGCAAGGAAAGTTATGCCCACGACAGCCGCAACCCCGACGTGAGCCCCGGCACCCTGGAAGATGATCAGCTCAGGCGTGATTTCACCATCAACGCCCTGGCGGTCAGCCTCAACGACAACGATTTCGGCAGCATCATCGATCCGTTCAACGGCCTGCTGCACCTGGAGGAGAAACTCATCAAAACGCCCACCGATCCCGGCAAGACCTTTTCCGACGATCCGCTGCGCATGATGCGGGCCATCCGTTTCGCTGCGCAACTGAAGTTCCGGATCGAGGATGAGACTTTCGAGGCCATCGGCAAATACAAACAGCGCATCGGGATCGTTTCGCAGGAGCGCATCACCACCGAGATGGAAAAGATCATCCAGTCGGAACGGCCGTCCATTGGATTCAAGCTGCTGTTCAAGAGCGGCTTGCTGCAGCTCATTTTTCCGGAACTGGCCGCCCTGCAAGGCGTGGAAGTGCGCGACGGCATCGGCCACAAGGACAATTTTTACCACACCCTCAAAGTGCTGGACAACGTGGCCGAAAAGTCGGACAAAAAGTGGCTGCGCTGGGCGGCCCTGCTGCACGACATCGCCAAGCCGCCCACCAAGCGCTTCCATCCCAAAGAAGGCTGGACCTTCCACGGTCACGAGAACCTGGGCGCAGCCATGGTGCC
The DNA here is from genome assembly GCA_026993525.1 of Saprospiraceae bacterium. Lineage (GTDB taxonomy): Bacteria > Bacteroidota > Bacteroidia > Chitinophagales > Saprospiraceae > UBA6168. Next base: position 3,380 of record JALWSS010000093.1, on the reverse strand, counting down.
CCGCATCTTCAAAAAACTGCGCCTGCCACTGGACCACCAGATGAGGTACGTGCAAAAGCTGGTGCAACTGCACCTGCGCCCCATCAGCCTGACCAAAGAGGACATCACCGACAGCGCCGTCAGAAGGCTGCTCTTCGAAGCCGGCGACGACATTGACGACCTCATGCTGTTGGCAGAGGCCGACATCACCTCGAAAAACGACACCAGGGTTAAGCGCTATCTGCGCAACTACAAACTGTTGCGCCAGCGACTGGTAGAAATTGAAGAATCCGACCGCCTGCGCAACTGGCAACCCCCCATCAGCGGGGAGGATATCATGAAAACTTTCGGCATTCCCCCTTCACGGGAGGTCGGCGTCATCAAAAACGCCATCCGGGAGGCCATCCTCGACGGCGTAATCCCCAACGACCGGGAAGCCGCCTTCCGCTTCATGCTGGAGAAGGGGAAGGAGATGGGGTTGGAAAGCAGAAGAATCGAGGAATTGAAGAATCGAGGAATTGATCCCGACATTCGTCGGGAGAGGAATTGAAGAATCGAGGAATTGATCCCGACATTCGTCGGGAGAGGAATTGAAGAATCGAGGAATTGAAGAATCGAGGAATTGAGCCCCGTGCCGATAATAATCGGCATCGGGGGAGGAACTGATCCCGACATTCGTCGGGAGAGGAACTGAGGAATTGAGCCTGTCTAGCCGACAGGCAGGCAGGCAGGCCAGACGGGGAATCGAGGAAATGAGTGCCCCCTACAACTTCAGTCAACCACCTTTAACAAGCGATGCGGACAGTTACCCGAACCCCTCTAAACCCTATCGATTACCCACAATTCCATCATTCCGGTTCTGAGAGCTCTGACTCATAAAGTAACCGAGGCTTGAAAAAGCATCCTTTACCCCATCAAACATCTTGAAACCCCTTGTTTCAACGAGGGGCTAGCGAATTAACCCCTAATCACATCAAACATCTTTACAGAGCATCAGCATCAATTTCAATTCACATCCCGAATTTGGCGCTAAAGCTATTCCTGATGTGATGTTTTGAATAGAAGTTGGATGTGTGTAGGGGTACTGGCAAGATTCCCGCCGTTGCCTGTCTGCCGACAAGGCAGGAAACAGCGGGTTACAAGATGGCTGATGTCACCACAGCTTTTTGCCACAGCTAAGGCAATAGGGTACAAAATGTTTTTTTTACAATCAATGAAGTCGGGTTGCAAAGGCATTTCCCGATGTGATGGGGATTTGTGGGTAATCGATAGCCCTCTAAACCCCTCTAAACAATGGCCGAAGGCCACTCTAAACCCCTCTAAACAATTCAACATTTCAACATTTCAACATTTCAACTCCCGAAAGCCGATGCCGACAACTATCGGCATCGGCTTCGGGATCAACAATCTCAATGCAATCCCGACACAAAAAAAGGCCTGACAAAGTGAACGTCATCACGCTGGGTTGTTCCAAAAACCTGGTGGACAGCGAGAACATCATTACCCAGTTGCGGGCCAATGCGTACGAGGTGACGCACGAAGCGAATCAGGACGATGCCAACATCATCATTGTGAACACCTGCGGGTTCATCGAACTGGCGAAGCAGGAAAGCGTTCACACCATTCTGCAATACGCCCGGTACAAATCAGAAGGGCAGATAGACAAGCTGTACGTGACGGGTTGTCTGTCGCAGCGCTACATGGACGAGCTGCAAGTGGAGATTCCGGAGGTGGATGCGTGGTTTGGCACCATGGAGTTGCCGGGCCTGCTGGCCCGCTTCAATGCCGACTACAAACACGAACTCATCGGGGAGCGGCTCATCACCACCCCGCCCCACTACGCCTACCTGAAAATTTCTGAAGGTTGCAACCGCACCTGTGCCTTTTGCGCCATCCCGCTGATGCGGGGCAAGCACGTTTCCCGCAGCATCGAGTCGCTGGTGCAGGAGGCCGGCAGTCTTGCGAAGCGAGGGGTGAAAGAGCTGATACTCATAGCCCAGGAACTGACTTATTACGGACTGGATATTTACAAAAAAAGGGCGCTGCCTGAATTGCTGGAGGCCCTGTCAGGCGTGGAGGGCATCGAGTGGATACGACTGCACTACGCCTACCCCTCCCGTTTTCCGACGGAAGTGCTGGAGGCCATGGCCCGTTTGCCGAAGGTGTGCAACTACCTCGACATCCCCTTGCAACACGCTTCTGACAAGGTGCTGAGCGCCATGCGCCGCCAGACCACCCAGGCCGAACAACGGCAGTTGATCGAACTGGCCCGGGAGAAGGTGCCCGGCATCGCCATCCGCACCACCATGCTGGTGGGTTTTCCCGGCGAAACGGAGGAGGATTTCGAAGAGTTGTGCCACTTTGTGGAAGACATGCAGTTCGAGCGGCTGGGGGTATTCCTGTATTCGCATGAAGAAAACACCATTGCCTACGAGATGCCCGACGACGTGCCGCCGGAGGTGAAGGCCGACAGGGCCAACCGCCTCATGGAAATCCAGCAGGGAATCTCCCTGGCGAAGAATGAAGCCAAAATCGGTCAACAGTTGAAGACCCTGTTCGACCGCAAGGAAGGCAAGTATTTCATCGGCCGCACCGAAGCCGACTCGCCGGAAGTTGACAACGAAGTTTTGCTGCCGGCAAAAGGGAATTACGTCAGAATTGGCGATTTTGCGGAAGTATTGGTCACCGACGCCAACGAATACGACCTCATCGCCGCATTGCCCGAAGGGTGAATGACAAAAATCCGAGTGCTTATGAACCAACTGCTCTCCTATTCCCGGCTCAGGAATCCCGTTTACCAGGCAGGCCTGGTAGCTGCGGTTACCCTGTTTTGCGACCTGCTGCTGCTCGTTGCCAAAAGTGCCGGCGCCGGCATCGAACAGCGCCTGCCCTGGACCATCAGCCTCACTTTCGTCCTCTTTTTCATCATCCTCAATGTGCTGAGCAGCCTGCTCAGCAACGACCTCGAAAAATACTGGACCCGCTCCATGCTGTCTTTCGTGGCCCTGGCGTTGGTGGCGGCCGCTTTGGCCTATCTTTTTTCTTCGCAAACGATGAACGAAGCCGGCTCTTACCGTTGGATATTCATCGTCCTGACCATCGGCTACCTGGTTTTCATCGCCATCATCGGCATGGCCCGCAAAATCGTGGATTACGCCCAAAAGGAAGAGTGGAACCACCCGCGGCTGCGCAAAAAGAAGAAGAAATAGGGAGTATCCCGACATTCGTCGGGACTGCCCTGTCTGACGGCCAGGGCAGGCTTCGGCAGGGAGTAGGGTTTGGAAGCGCTACTCTGTTCAACTCTGTTTTTAACTCTGTTTAACTCTGTGGTTAAAAAGAGTAGGGAGTAGGGAGTAGGGAGTAGGGAGTAGGGAGTAGGGAGTAGGGAGTAGGGAGTAGGG
>JALWSS010000092.1 GCA_026993525.1 Saprospiraceae bacterium | reverse complement strand
AAGCAGCAGAGCCGGAAGAACCAACCCCGCCACCGCCGCCCTCCAAGCCCGAACCTGTGGTGGATACCCAACCCAGGATCACCACCCGGCCACCGGTTTCACCGGAACTGGAAGAGTTGTTCTCCTTTGAGTCGGCAAAAGAACTGTCGGAAAAACTCAGTGAAATGCCCATCTCCGATATCCGAAAAGCCATGGGACTGAATGAGCGCATTTTCACCGTCAACGAATTGTTCGGCGGTGAGAAGGAAGTTTTCGATACTACTGTGGCCGAACTCAACAAGATGAATTCTTTTGAAGAAGCCAAAAGTTACCTCATCAATGGCGCCGCAACCAAATACAATTGGTCAGCCAAAGACCGGAAGAAAAAAGCCAAGACCTTCATCAAGCTGGTGAAGAGGAGGTATAATTGATTGGAGGTTGATCCCGAGACTCCCGAAAGCTTTCGGGACCGGGAGGTTGCCTCCACACAATAAACCTTCATAATCCTCTATAATCCCCATAATCCTCTATAATCCCCTATAATCCTCACTAATCCATGAATCCCCTCACCGGCGTCATTTACCGAAGGATCAGCCTGGCCGCCTGGATTGCCGGGCTGATCTTGTTTTTTTCGGCATTTTGCGAAGCGCAAAAGACTACGGAATGGGGTGTTCATCTGGGCATACCATTCGGCCATGAGCGCCTGCACGAAGGGCTGGAATACCAACCGTGGCAACTGCTCCTGTACCACAAGCTGGCCGACCTGAAACCCCGCAAGCCAGGCAGGTTCATCATGGCCCTGGAGCCACAACTGGTCTGGGTGCATTTTTCTCCGAAGGCAAAAAAAGAATGGGAAGCAGGAGCAAACCTGGTCTTTGAATACCGCCGGCCGCTCGGCAAACGGTCCGTTGTTTTTGCCGCCATCGGCTCGGGGCCTCATTTCATCAGCGTACACACCACCCAGCAGGCCCGGGGCTTCATTTTCTCTGACAATTTCACCGCCGGATGGAGCCGCCGCCTGGGTGAAGGGAACACCTGGCTGGACCTCAAATGCCGCTTCCGCCACATCTCCAACGCTGGCATCAAAGAACCCAACCTGGGCATTGACTCCTGGTTTTTCATTGCCGGAATGCGGTGGCGTCCGGAAGGGTGATCAGGTTCCCGAAATCTTCAAAAACTTTCCGTTGCTCATCAGGTAACGATAGTCCCCGATCCGGATGGTTTCACCTTCGGCAAGTACCTTCAGCTCCTCGACGTCCTGGGCAATAGTGTGGACCGAACCTCCTGTTTTCCAGGCGATTTGGAGGTATTGCTCGTTGACACCATGCTCCACCCCCACCAGGATGATGTGCACCGGCACCCCGAGTTTATCCAGCAGTTCAATGTCCCATATATCTGAATAATTATCGGCAATCAGCACCAGCTCTTCGCCCGGATTCAGGGCACGGGCAGCAGCCAACAACGCTTCCAGGTCGTTTTCCGAAGAGCTGCCACCACCGCCGGCCAATACGGTTTCACGCATTTTCAGCAGCACCTCTTTCAGTTCATCTCCTTCGGTAAAATGGAGACCGCCGGCACTGCCAATGGCCCCGTGGTTGTCCGCCACCGCATCCCCGTCGTTGAAAAACAGGTAGCGGTCGTCCAGTTTCTGGCTGCGCTGCAAGGCCTGCCATACCAGCACCTGGTCCATGTATGGCTCCATGCTGCCGGTCAGATCGCATACAATGACCTTGTCGGCCCATCGGTTGCGGTTGCGCCAAAGGGCAGCCTTGATCTCCTGGCCGGATTTTTCATAGTACTGTGGATCTTTTTTCAGAAGTTCCTGTTCAGCCTCCGCCCGGCGTTCGATGTTTTTTGCGATCTGATCTGGATTGCCGCCCATTGAAATCCCCAACAAAAAATCCTCTTCGATCAAGCCAACCGGAAGGGAATCGGCCAATAAGCGGAGAGAATCACGCGCTCTTGCCAGCCTGAAGAGGGAATCCCGCTCAGCGGCCAGTCTTTCCCTTTCTTTTTTTCTTCGCAAAAATTCTTTCGTGCCTATGGTTCTGAAACTGAGGTGCATGGTGCCCTTCATTTTGCCCGCCGGAAGGTCAAAGCAATGCAGGCTGTCGTGCACCATCGTGCCCAGGCAGTAGGTGTCATCCTTCGGCAACATCAGCACTGCCCTACCCTTTTTGTCCGTCTCACAGTGGTACACCAGCCCCGTGCGCTGCGCCCTGAAATACAGCTTCTCGCCAGCCAGGGGCAAGCGGTCCGTATTGACGACGGTGATCTTCGTCAAAACACGGGAGGAGGTAGCTTGCTGGCGGGAGTCAATCACCTGGGTAATGGTGTCGTTGGAAACAGTTTCCGAAAAAAGCACCGGTGTAATGGTAATGCTGTAAATGGATCGCAGCTTGGGCGCATCCGGCAACCCGATCGTCCGGATGCCGGTTTCATCACCGGCATCCACCCGGTGCTTCGAAGCCCTCGGCAACAGGAAAAACACTTCTCCTTTGGTACCACTCAGTCCGCAACGCAGCGCACCGGTCACAGTATCCTGCAAACACACCCGCACCCCTTGTCTGGAACGGAGTTCGTCGTCAAAAACCTGAATCTTCACCAGCGAAAGGCTATCCGATGCCGATAGCCCGTGGTTTTTGTGCCAGTATTGCCAGAGGGTGTCAGAAGATTGTGAATGAAGTATTGACGAAGTGAAAAACAGAAACAGGAGCAGTAAATCTCTCATAAGGCAGGTTTGCCGTTGATAACTGCCGCCTGCACCCGGGTATTACCGGAAGCTTCCGATTTATTCCCCGAAGGTCAATCAGGCATCCCTTTGCGATGACATTTTGAGTATTCCCCGGTCAAGTCTAAAAATAAATGTAACAACACCTATCTTAGAGGCAAATTAAAATTATCGTTGAGAGAAGTTGAGAGAAGTTGAGAGAAGTTGAGAGAAGTTGAGAGGGGTTGAGAGAGGAGGTAGCCCAGTCCCCAACCTTCATAATCCTTCATAACCCTTCATAACCCTTCATCCCCGATGAATATCGGGGTCATAACCCTCCATAACCCTCAAACCAACTTCAATTGCGGTCAACTCCAACGCAAAATGACTTTTTTCAGAGAACTCAATAATTCCCGACCATGAGAAGTTATTTCACCCTTTTGTTTTCTGTCGCCTTCACAGGGGCGGTAATGAGTCAGAGCAACATGCTTTCCACCAATCCGGTGGCTGAGCAGGTGATGCTGGGCAATTACAATCCGGCCGATTACATACCCTCACAGGTCATAGATCAACCGGATGCAATCGTTTCCCACATTTTGCAGCATGTGTCTCCCGACTCGCTCCACGCCTACCTCGAAGTGCTGAACGATTTTCACACCCGCAACACGGGTTCCGACACCACCTCAGCCATCGCCGGCATTGGCGCTGCGCGCCGATGGGTGTACAGCAAATTCCAACAGTTTTCTTCGGAAAACGAGGGGCGCCTGCTCCCATCCTACCTGCAATTTGACCGCAATATCTGCGGCATGGAGCAACACAGAAACATCTTTGCGGTCTTGCCGGGAACAGACGGCGACCTCGATGACATGATCCTCATTGAAGCGCACCTGGACAGTCGCTGCGAGAGCGTTTGCGATGTGGATTGCCAGGCGCACGGCATGGAGGACAACGGCAGCGGATCGGCGCTGGTCATCGAACTGGCCAGGGTGATGAGCCAACTGGCCCTGAAAAGGACGGTGGTTTTCATGTGCACCATCGGTGAGGAGCAGGGCCTCTACGGCGCCGATGCCTTCGCCAAATACGCCAAAAACAAAGGCATCCGGATACGGGCTGTGCTGAACAATGACATCGTTGGCGGCATCATTTGCGGGGAGACCTCCTCGCCTCCTTCCTGCCCTGGCCTCAACCACATTGACAGCACCCAGGTGCGCCTGTTCTCTGCCGGCAGCATCAACTCTCCGCACAAACAACTGGCCCGCTTCATCAAACTGCAATACCTCGAAGAAGTGATGGACCTGGTCAACGTACCGATGCAGCTCACCATCATGTCGGCTGAGGACCGCACCGGCCGAGGCGGCGATCACATCCCCTTCCGGCAACAGGGCTTCCCGGCCATGCGCTTCACCTCCGCCAACGAACACGGCAACGCCAATACCAGCAATCCCAATTACCACGACCGCCAACACACAACAACGGATATTCTCGGCGTGGATACCGACGGCGATCAGGTCATTGACAGCTTTTTTGTGGATTTCAACTACCTGTCGCGCAACGCCGTCATCAACGGTGTGGCAGCTGCCATGGCCGCCACCGGACCCAAAACACCTGAGTTTGAGACGACAAAAGACGACCAATTCCTCCACGTGGAAATTGACGACCCGGAGAACTACGGCCAATACCGCGTTTTCTTTCGCTCGCTGAGCAATGAGTTTGACAGCATCTGGACGGTGAACTCGGCGATAGCTTCCGTTCCGAGGCCCACAGGCGGCGGGTGGGTCAGCGTGGCCGCCGTTGATGCCAAAGGCATCGAAAGCCTCTTCTCCGGAGAGAAAATTCCCGCCACCGTCAACGCCACCGGAGAAGCGGTGGAAGAAGTGCCCGCAAAGCCCATCGAACTGTTCCAGAACCGGCCCAATCCCTTTGACGAAGCCACCAACATTGATTTCATGGTGCACCAAGTGCCGGTTTACGAAAAGGCTTTCATCACCATTTCAGACCTGAACGGCAACACCATCAAACGCCTGCCGGTTCAGCTCCGACCCGGAATCAACACCGTGCTGTACACCCACGGATACAACGTCACCGGTGTGTACACCTACAGCATCGTCGTGGACGGCAAAGTGATGGACACGAAAAGGATGGTGTTTGCGAATTGAGAAAGTGATCCCTCTCCCGATCCCGAAATTCTTCGGGATTCGGTATCGGCTTTCGGGGCTCAATTCTTCAATTCCTCGATTCCTCAATTCCTGAGTCCACTGCAAAAACCCCTAACTCATTAATTCCGACGGAAATTTGAATGCTCACATGCCGGACAGAGTCCGGCTGGATGAGGCACCGGACGTCCCGAAGGATTTCGGGAGGCGCCAGCAACTACGCTGGTTCCGTCCCGAAATTTCTTCGGGATGTCCGGGACCATATCTTGTCGGACTCTGTCCGACATTTTTCCAGAAGGAATAACCTCGATTGACGAGAATACCACTTTTTGCAGTGCACTCATTCCTCAATTCCTCAATTCCTCACTTCCTCGATTCCTCAATTCCTCAATTCCTCAATTCCTCACTTCCTCGATTCCTCCTCCAGATATTCCTGGATAGCCGTAATAAAAGTCTGTCCGAATTCCCGGAGCTTCAGTTCTCCCACGCCGTTGATATTGGCAAAATCGGCTTCGGTGGTTGGGCGCATGGCAGCCATTTCCTCCAGGCTGGCGTCGCTGAAAATGATGTAGGGCGGCACGCCCTTTTCCCGTGAGATTTGGAGGCGCAGTTGCCGGAGGTGTTCAAAAAGATCATCGCGCACCCGTTCCCGTTTGGTTTTGACCTGAGCTTTGGCTTCTTGTCTTTTCTTCAGCACTTCAGCTTTTACCAGTTTGACTTTTCGGCCGGTGAAGAGGACCTCTTTTGCGGCCGGTGTCAGGCGCAGCTTGTTGTGGTCATCGTAGGCCACCTCCAGCAGGCCCTGAAGGATCAGTTGGTTGATGTACTGAAACCAGGCTTCCTGGTTGTGCTCCCGGCCGGCGCCCCAGGTTTTGATCTTGTCATAACCGGCATTTACCAGTTGGTAGCCCTTTGAGCCCCGGAGGATGTCCACCAGCATTCCGGAACCGATTTGTTCCCTGCACCTGGCCACGGCCGAGAGCGCCTTTTGGGCGGTCACGGTTCCGTCAATGTATTCGGGTGGATTCTTACACACATCGCAATGGCCGCAGTCTTCTTCTCTGGCTTCGTTGAAATAATTCAACAGCATTTTCCTTCGGCAAATGGCGGCGGTGGCATATTCGTACATCCGGTCGAGTTTGGTGAGGTACACCTGGCTGTTTTCCGAAGGCTCACTGCTGATAAAACTGCGCATGGTCATCACATCCGAAAAACTGTGGAACAACAGGGCATGGGCAGCCGCTCCGTCCCGTCCGCAGCGGCCGATTTCCTGGTAATAGCTTTCGATGTTTTTGGGCAGGTTGTAATGGATGACCCAGCGGACGTTGCTTTTGTCAATGCCCATACCGAAGGCAATGGTGGCACAAATCACCTGGGTGCGGTCCGAGATGAAATCCTCCTGCACCGATGAGCGGCGCAGCGAATCGTGACCCGCATGGTAGCTGTCGGCGACGATGCCCGCTTCCTGCAATTTGGCCGCCAGGCTTTCGGTGGTCTTTTTGGCCAGGCAATAGATGATGCCCGGTTGGCCGGGCCGGCGCCTGACAAAGTCCCGGATTTGCTCAAATTTCTTCCGTCCGGGGCGGGCCTCGAGGAAGATGTTGGGCCGGTCAAAGGAAGCCACAAAGACCTCCGGCTCGTCGAGGTGCAATTGCCGGGCAATGTCCATCCGGGTGAGCTTGTCGGCAGTGGCCGTCACCGCAATGACCGGCACCTGAGGAAAGCTCTTTTTAAGAAAAGTCAGCTTGCGGTATTCCGGCCTGAAATCGTGCCCCCAGCTGGAAATGCAATGCGCCTCGTCAATGGCAAAGAGATTGATTTTGGCGGCCTTCAGCAGGTTGTAAAACTCCTGGCTGCACATTTTTTCCGGAGAGGTGTACAGCAGGTCCAGCCGTCCGTTGTACAGGTCGTTTCCCACCTTTTGCTGTTCACCATGGCTGAGCGAACTGTTGAGAAAGGCGGCCCTCACCCCATTGGCCACCAGCCCTTCCACCTGGTCTTTCATCAGCGAGATCAACGGAGAGACCACGATACAGCAGCCCGCCCGGGTCAGCGCCGGTATCTGGTAACAAATGCTCTTGCCGCCGCCCGTTGGCATCAGCAACAGCACGTCTTTACCGTCGTAAATGCTTTGGATGACCTCAGCCTGCAAGGGCCGGAATTCTTTGTAACCGAAGTACCGCTGAAGTGCTTCCCGGGATTTTTGAAGTAGTTCGCCCATAGTGAAAGGGGTTGGGAGGATTATGGAGCCTGTCTGCCGCCCCGTCTGCCGCCGGGCAGGCAGGCAGGGATTATGGAGGATTATGAGGGATTATGAGGGTTTTTTGGGGAAAACCGAAAAAAACCTTCCAAAAACCTCACAAAAAAACCTTTGCCCGGCTGATTTCCCGGTTCACTTTTCCGGTGGCGTTCAGCGCCTGCTCCTCTGACCAGCCAAAGGCAATTTTGAATTCCGAAATTACAAAATCGAGGGAGGGTTGCACCGAGTCTATTTCGAAGAAAAGCCGGCCGCTGCGGTGCTCGTAAAAGTCGAGGGGTGTGGCCAGAAGTTCGTGTTCCAGGCTGTGGTGCAGTTCTGCTCTGATGAGGGCTTCCTCTCCTCCGCCCAGTTGTATGGCGGCTTCCACGATGCCTTGCGCATGCCGGCCGAACATTTCAGTCAGCGCATAGCACTTCCAGGCGGGCAGGCCGGCCTGGCGGACGGTTTTCAGAAGATCTTCTTCAAAATGGCGCACTTCAGCGGTGTTCGCAAAGGGCTGGTCGCTGAGGGGTATGTGGTGGGTTCTGGACGGGCCGTATGTGGTGTTTTTGTTTTTTTTCATTCTTCGCAAAACCAGGTCCACCACTTTCCTTGCCATGAGGCGATAGCCCGTCAGTTTGCCGCCGGCGATGGAGATCAGTCCGCTCCCGGATTCAAAAATTTCGTCTTTCCGGCTCATCTCCCCGGGGCTTTTTCCTTCTTCGTAAATGAGCGGTCTCAACCCTGCCCAGGTACTTTCCACATCCCCCGTTTCCAGATTTACCGAAGGAAACATGGCATTGGCGCCATCCAGGATGTAGTGAACATCGTTTGCATCCGCTGCCACCTGCTCCGGTTTGCCTTCGTAAGCCGTGTCGGTGGTGCCCAGGTAGGTGCATCGGTGCCGGGGTATGGCAAACATCATCCGCCCGTCGGGCACGTCGAAATAGACGCTGTGTTTCAGGGGCAGGCGCTCGCGGGGCACCACGATGTGTACGCCTTTGGAGAGGAAGAGGTGTTTGCCTTTCAGCGAGTTGTCCTTTCGCCGAAGGTGATCCACCCAGGGGCCGGCCGCATTGACGATTTGCCGTGCTGCCACCGGAATGATGTTGCCATTGACAGCATCCCGGCAGAGTACCCCGGCCAATTTTCCACGTTCGTAGTGAAAATCTTCAACGGGGCAATAATTGAGACAAACCGCCCCGTGCCGGATCGCCGTTTTCACCACCTCGATGGTCAGCCGGGCGTCGTCGGTGCGGTATTCGGCGTACAGGCCGCTTCCCAGCAGGTCGGGGCGCTCTGCCAGGGGTTCTTCCGAAACGGTGGCCTGCCGGGCCAGCATCCTGCGTCGGTCATCACCTTTCACCCCGGCCAGCAGATCATAGAGCCAAAGCCCGATGGAGGTGCTGAATTTTCCGAAGGTACCTTTTTTCAGAATGGGCAAGAGCATCTTTTCGGGCACTACCAGGTGGGGTGCCAGCCCGTGCACCACCGCCCGCTCCCGGCCGACCTCCCTCACCAGTAAGAATTCCAGGTTTTTCAGGTAGCGCAGCCCGCCGTGGATGAGTTTGGTGGACTTGCTGCTGGTTCCCGAGGCAAAGTCCTCCCGTTCTACCAGTGCCACACTGAGGCCCCTGGATGCGGCATCCAGGGCAATGCCCGCTCCGGTGATGCCTCCGCCCACCACCAGCAGGTCAAAGGGCTCTTTTTGCAACTCAGCGGCTATTTCGCTTCGGTAAAGATTGGAGGCTTTGTTCATGTTATTTCAGTAAACTTGCACTTTGCGGATTCAGCGAACACAGGGTACCTGTGGCTGTTCCGGAAACAAATGAGTAAAAAATAATGGACATGAAAAAAGCTTTCTTCACCCTTTTCCTGATTTTCAGCATTTCCTTCGCCTTCGGGCAATACCAATTCACCATGATCAGTGACTGCCATTGCACCCCGGTGACCAGCCAGGACCGCACGGGCACCTGCTGGAGTTTTGCCACCTCTTCCTTTCTGGAAGCGGAACTGATCAGAATGGGCAAAAGAGACATTGACCTCTCGGAGATGTACTTCGTGCGCAAAAATTACGAAGACAAAGCCCTCAACTACTACCTGCGCCAGGGCAAAGCCCAGTTCGGCCAGGGGGGGCTGGCGCACGATGTAATCAACGCCTTTGCCGCTGCCGGTGCCGTGCCACAGGAAGTGTACAGCGGCCTGCTGCCGGGCGAAACCCACTACGACCACAGCGAAATGGAGGCCATGCTCAAAGCCATTGTGGAAACTGCACTGAAAAGCAAAAAGGCATCGGAGAAGTGGATGAATGCCTACCGGGCCGTTCTGGATGCCTACATGGGCGCCGTTCCGAAAAGCTTTGAGTACAAAGGCAAAAAATACACCGCGCAGTCCTTTGCCAACTCACTGGGCATCCATCCTGAAGACTACGTTTCTTTTACCTCCTATACCCACCACCCCTTTTACAGCAGCTTCGTGCTGGAAATACCGGACAACTGGAGCAACGGCAGCTTCATCAACGTTCCCGTCGAAGACCTGGTGGCCATCACCGAAAACGCCGTTGAAAATGGTTATTCCGTGGCCTGGGACGGCGACGTGAGTGAAAAAACCTTCTCTGCCCGTAAAGGCATTGCCGTGCTGCCGGCCACTGACCGGGGAGACGAAGTGTGGGAAAAACCCGCAGAAGAGGTAAGCGCCACACAGGAACTTCGACAGCAAACCTTTGAATCTTTCTCCACCACCGACGACCACCTCATGCACATCACCGGCGTGGCAAAAGACCAAAACGGCACCCGCTATTTCTACATCAAAAATTCATGGGGGGAGATCAGCCCTTACGAAGGCTACCTCTACATGTCGGAGCCCTACTTCCGGCTGAAAACGGTTTCCATCATGGTACACAAAGATGCCGTTCCGGAAAACGTGCGGAAAAAACTCGGCTGGAGCCTCTGAGTTTTTTTTGAACTTGCCGGTTTCGGATTCACTTGCTCGGGTTTGCACCCGTCATGCTCCGATGTGAAACAGCGCATCGCCCTGGCCGGCGATGGTGGCGTTGTTGTGGCCGATGAGGTATCCGTCTCTGGAGGCAACGACGGGGTACTCACTTTCACCGAAGGGGTCGTTGATGAGGCCCAGGGGTTCGCCTTTTCTGACGGGCTGGCCGGAGGGTTTGGTCCAGCGAAACATGCCGGGGCGTGAGGCCCGCACCCAGGTGGTTTTGCTCAGGTGAACCGGTGTGTGGGTTGGCGGCGGAGCGTTGTCAAGCATCGCATGGGCGTGCAATACCCGCCGGATTCCGGCCATCCCCTGCTCTATCGAAAGGCCGTCGTAACGGAGGTTTTCTCCGCCCTCGAAAACGATGACGGGCTTGCCGGCTGCCAACGCCGTTTTGCGAAGCGAATGGGCAATGGGGCGGGCCGCAATGAGGAAGGGCGCAGCAAATTGCTCTGCCAGGGTCCGGCTGGCACCGTGACCGGCCGTGTACCGTATCTGCGGATAGTTGTAATTGGAATTGCCGCCCGTGTGAAAATCAATGGCAAAGTCAATGTGCGGCAGGATGTGTCTGGTGAACAACCGGGCCACCCGGGAGGCCAGAGAGCCTTTGGCAGAACCGGGAAAACTGCGGTTCACGTCTTTGCCGTCAGGCACGTCCCGTGAATAATTGTTGAACCCATATACGTTGAGCACCGGAATGACGAGCACGCTGCCCCGCTCCAGTTTTTCCAGCATGCCGCCGGAAATGACCCTCCGCAAGATTTCAACGCTGTTGATCTCATCACCGTGAACACCGGCCAGCAGTCCCACCACCGGGCCGGGCTTTGCGCTGCGGTAAACGTGCACATTCAGGTAAATACGGGTATCCGAGGGCAGGCGCCCCACCAGCAGCCGGATCACCTCCTGGCTTCCCGGTTCTATTTCGCTTTTGTTGATGAGCATAATTTCTTCGCTTCGCAATGTTGGGTATTCTGAAAGAGAAAGAAACCATTAATCAGGACATTTTCCTCCCCTGAAAGAACACTTACGCCTCCGGCAAATATCTTTGTCCGTCTGCAACCAGCCAATTCATGCACCAACAAGTACCATTTCCGGAACCCACCCGACAGTCGTCAGCGGCCATCCTTTTCATTCTGGGCAATGTACTGCGCATCCTGGTGCGGCAGCTTTGGGTGCTGATCCTGGTGATTTTCTTCAACCCGAAAAAGCAGGTTTTCGGCGGCTTTACCTGGCTCTTCATCGGAATGGCCCTTTTGGGTGCACTGATCTCGGTGATCTCCTGGTTCAACTTTTACTTCTACATCCGGGATGGGGAACTGGTGCTGGAAAAGGGGGTGCTTCGCAAAACAAAGATCAACGTACCACTGGACCGCATCCAGACCATCAACTTCAAGCAGGGCATTATGCACCAGGCCCTGAACGTGGTGGCCGTTGAAATTGACACGGCCGGCTCGGTCGGAAAGGAGTTCAGCCTGCAGGCCATCCGCAAAGAACAGGCAGAGGCATTGCGAAGCTATGTGGAACAAGTCAACAGCAAAGCAAAGACGCCACCCGCAACGGAAAACGAAAAAGCCACAATACCCACACAAAAGGCAGAAGAATTGCTGCTTTTCCACCTCAAACCGGCCGACCTGCTGAAGATCGGCCTCAGCCAGAACCACTTGCGCACCGCCGGCATCATCATGGCCTTCGCATACGGTTTCATGGACGATGTGGCCAACGCACTGGACATCAAACTGGAAGAGGAATTGGAAAAGGTGCCCGGCATGGCCGCTGACGATCATTACGCCTTCCTGTTTCTCTGGGGAGTGGTCTTTTTTCTGTTGCTGTCGGTCCTGCTCTCATTGCTCAACACGGTGTTGCGCTATTTCGACCTCCGGGTGTTCAAAACCCTGAACGGGCTGAAGATGGTGAGCGGACTGTTCACCCGGCAGGAGGTATCGGCCAGCTTTCCGAAGATCCAGTTTTTGCGCTGGTCCGACAATCCACTGAGGCGCCATTTCAAAATGGTCCACCTCCGTTTGCCACAGGCAGCCAGCGTAGCCGTGGGCCGCAAAACCACCTTTTCGGTTCCGGGCTGCTACCAGGATCAACTGGCAGTGGTTCAAAGAATCTGCTTTCCGGAAGAAGATCACCGTGAATACACTGCCCACGGCATCCACCGGAGGGTCATCTGGCGGCAGATCTGGTTGCAGGCCATAGGGCCGGTGGCCGTGCTGCTGTACCTGTCCTGGTCAATGCCGGGCCACTGGTTGCTGCTGCTGTGGTTGCCCATCGGGGTGTGGCTGGCCATCCGCTTCCACAAAAACTGGCAGTGGCAGATCAGCCGGGAGTCACTTCGGGCTCAGTGGGGCGTGGTTACCCGAAGAGGGGTCCTCCTCGAACTGTACAAAGTACAGGGCATCACCCTGCATGAGAACTGGTTCCTGCGCCGCCGAAACCTCGCCCACGTCGAACTGCACACCGCCGCCGGCTCCGTCAGAATCCCTTATTTACCGAAGGAAAAAGCCACCCAACTGAGCAACTGGGTGCTGTACAAGGTGGAAGCTTCCGGACGCGAGTGGATGTGAGGACGGTTAGCGGTTGGCGGTTAGCGGTTGGCAGTTGGCGGTTATCAGTTATCAGTTGGCAGTTGGCAGTTGGCGGTTATCAGTTGGCAGTTATCAGTTGGCGGTTGGCGGTTATCAGTTGGCAGTTGGCAGTTGGCAGTTGGCAGTTGACGGTTGGCGGTTATCAGTTGGCAGTTGACGGTTGGCAGGAACACTCTGCTCAACGCTGTGTAATAACGCTGTTTAACGCTGTGGTTTATGAAGCCTGCCCTGTCCGACGACCAGGCGGGCTGCCTGCCTGGCAGCAGACAGGGCGGCAGACAGGGATTATGACCCCGATGTTCATCGGGGATGAAGGGTTAGCAGAGCCTGCCACGAGCTACGAGCCACGAGCTACGAGCTACAGCCTGCCCCGAGTACTCGGGGAGCCACCAGCCTGCCCCGATCCCTCGGGGAGCTACGAGCCACGAGCTACCAGCTACGAGCCACGAGCTACCAGCTACCAGCTACAGCCTGCCCCGTGCCGATGCCGATCCCGATCCCGAAGGATTTCGGGACGGGATTCGGCATCGGCATCGGGGAGCCACTCACGGAGCAGCCCGGATGATGGTTGATTCCTGTATCCAGCAGGGCACGAAATAGGTGTCACCTTCCTTTAACAGGCGCTGGAAAATATCCTCCTTCGTGGGCATGTATTGTGAGTACTCGGCGATGAGCCGGTTGGCTTCGCGGGTCACGGAGGGGTCCACCTGCTTGGCTTTGTTCCACATATCCACGGCGGGCCATACGACAATCTGGCTGTCCCAGCCGCGACCGGGGCCACAGAGCGGGCCGCTGGAAGCGTACAAGGTGCCGATCAAAATGTATGGTTCACCCCATCCCGGCCGCAGGGAAGCAGCCTTGCGGGCGTATTGTCTTGCCTTCGGGAAATTCTTCAGGTAGGCAAAGTATATCTTCGCAATGACGAGGTTGATCTGTGCTTTCTGTGCATTGTCGGTCATGTTCTGAAGCAACTCCCCGTAACAGTTGACGGCCTTGCGGTATTCGCCGTTGCGAAGAAAGTCGTTGCAGGCCTCAACGGGGCTGGTGGGTGCCTGGTAGCAGTTCTGCATGTAGGCAGTTTTCACGTTGGCGAAGCGCTGCTCTGCATCTTCGCAACCGCCCCACTTCATCCTTGAATAGGTGCGAACGATGGTCTCACAATCGGTGGGGTTTGCTTCGAACTCCGGGTAGTATTTGTCAGCATAGTACTTACAGTCGTAGAATCCCTCAATACTTTCCAGGGCCTCCAGCCTGGCAGGTGCGTATTCCTGGATCACCTTCCAGCCTTCGCACTCCTGGCCTTCGCATTCTGCAAGTCCCTTGTCAATGGATTTGAAGATCAGCCTGGCGTATTGTTGGGCTTCATCAATCGGAATTTTATTGTCTAAAACGAGGTCCACCAGCAAAGAGGTAAAGGGATTGATCACAAAATAGCGGGGCTCTCCCCCATCCTGCTCGATGGATTTTTTGAAGAGCTGGTACAATTCCTCTTTGGTTTTCAGCTCAGGGTATTTGAAAAAGTAGTCAAATGCCTTCATGCCGGTTGCCATCCCGCCATCGGGGTAGCACTCTTCCATCTTGTCATACAGCTCAAAGATCTTTTCGATGTACTCCTGTTTTTTGCTGGTGTCCTGCTGCATGTAATGCTCATAGAATTTCACCCCGTCGGTAAATACGGTGGTTCGCTTGCCATCGGCAGCGGGAGCATCCTTGTACACCTTCTTCCAGTAATCGAAGGCCAGGTCCCAGTCTTTGGTTTTCAAAAAATCCCGGTACAGCACGAAGTTCTCCAGGGCCAGGTCCGGGTTGGGTGCATCGGCAAAGGTGGCGCAGGGGTTTTCCACCACCGGCACCTCGGGCTGGGTTGGCTGCTGCAGTGGCGTTTGGGTAGTTTGCTCGCCTGTTTTTGGTGTGCATGCCACCAGACTTGCTGTGACAAGGGCTATAAGAACTCGGTACATCATCTTGCTGTGTTCGTAAGGTTTGTGAAAGTTTTCGTCAGTACTTTGCAAAGTTCAAAAAAAGAAGCAGAAACGTTCGAATCCGATTCACCAAACGTTTCTGCTCCTGATCCATTCTGGCTTTACTCCATCCTAAAGCGGCTTTCCCGGCTCCGTCACCCGCACCCAGTTGCCCGCTTTGCGGGCGAAGACATTGTTGTCGTACATGGCGGAGCAGGTAGTGGGCGGGAGGTAATACCGTCCGATATAGGCGGCGTTCAGGCGTATGCGGAACACCTTTCTTTCATTGCGACGCAAATCAAAATAGGTGTAAACCCTGTCGTCCCGCACGTCCACATACTCCGGGGTGCTGGTATCGGAAAACCCGGCGGTCTGAAACATCCGGGCATTGAGAATTTCCCAGCCGGAAGGGAACAGTTGTTCCAGCGCCAGTTCATTGTAATTGCGGATGTTGGAGCCCGGATGCGACACCATCACTTCGGCAATGAAATCGGTGCCTTGCGGCAGGCTGTACGGCTCCAGGTCCCGGCCATTGACCGTGGTGTAACGGACGTCTATGCGCAATTGGCTGGCGTCGTCTTCCACCAATGTTTGGGTGGAGGGCTGGCCGCTCAGGATCAGTTGGACATACACCGGGGTTTCGGAAGTATTGGTCACGTTTACGCGGCGGTTGTTGCCTTCGTCCACCGGGATTTCGATTTGCATCAGGGGATCGTTGCTGCCGGCATCGGCCCGGGCCCCGGTGCCAAGGGCATAGGAGATGGAAAACTCGCTGCCGGGCGCATAGTCGCCGAGGTAGCGGGCCAGAGCGATGAGGGAATAGGCGGTTGTCTGGGTGGAATACCACCTGTTTTCGCTTAGATGTTCAGCGAGGGCTTTAGCGTTTTCGGCGGCGGCCATTTTGTCGCCGAGCAAAACCTGTGCTTCGAGAATGATGGCTGCGTCCCGGATGTTGGAGCCGTAGGTGTAACTCATTTCCGTGTACGGCGACACGGCCACGGGCACGCCCCTCACCAGGTCTTCGCTGATCTTCTTTTTGCCGGTGAGGGCATAGGCCTCCGCCAGGCGCCATTTGGCCATCTGCGAGAGGCGGGGATAGGCCCGGAGCCGGTTCATCGAGCTCTCTTCGGCTTTGCCCGCCAGGGCGAGGGTAAACAAACGGTAGGCCTGGGTGCGCTGCGAGTAATCCGACCGGGCACCGGCAACGGTGGTGGGCGTCCAGAGCCGTGCCATTGTTTTCTGGTATTTCACGAAGCGATCTATCATGTTTTTTGGCACGCTGTATCCGGCCTTTTTTGCTTCCAGCATGAAATGACCCGCGTAACAGGTGGCCCAGTTGTCTTCATTGCCACCCGGCCAGTAGCCGAAACCTCCGCTTCCCGCCTGGAAGTTCTTCAGCTTGCTGATGGCGGCGGTGACGTTGTTCTGGATGCGCTGTTGCTGGTCTTTGGTCAGCTTCATCAACTTGCCGACGTACAACTGGGGAAAAGCCGATGAGGTGGTCTGCTCGATGCAGCCGTGCGGATAGCGTATCAGGTAGTTGATCCGCTCTCCCAGGTTGAGCGGCGGAATGACCGACGCCTCCAGTACGGCCTGGTTGGTGCCGCGTATTCCCAGGGGCTCGAAATCCTGCGCCCAGCTTTGTCCCGGAGCTATCAGCGCCGGATAGACCTTTGTGATGTGGGGGTTCGGGTTTCTGACGTCAATTTCTATTTCGTCAAAAGCCTTTTCTCCGGCGCCGCTGGCTTCCACCCGGAAGCGGGCTATGCCGACGCCCTCCTGCACCCGGATGTTGAAAGTGGCCATTTGCTCACCCGTGTTGCTGAAGCGCAGGTTTTTGCTGCTGCCATTGACGATCTGGCACAGGCCGCTGTCCTCCCGCAAGTCGAGTGTCACGTTTTTCACTTTTTTGTCCATGGCAAAGACCGTTACCGGCAGGTTGAACTGATCGCCGGGTGCGAGGGTTCTGGGCAGGGTGGCCAGCACCATGAGCGGTTTGCGCACGGGTACGGTCATTTCGGCGTTGCCATAGGCGCCGTTGCGGTTGGCGGCCACCACCATCACCCGCACGGAACCGATGTAGTTGGGCAGGGTGAACTTGTGCGTTTTGGAGCCACGCTTCAGGTAAAAGGGACCCGCCTGGAGTACCACCGGCTTGAAGCGATTGGCGTTTTTGCGTTCCAGCGGTGCGCTGATGTCAGCATCGCCACCGACGGAAAGCACCCTTTCCAGCTTGCCGTTGAAAGCGCCCAGCACCTCATCGTAGAGGTCCCAGGTGTGCACATTGAGGGCCTCGCGGGCGTAAAAGGCCGCATGTGGGTCAGGCGTTTTGAAATTGGTCAGTCCCAAAAGCCCCTCGTCAACGATGGCGATGGTATAGGCCATGGGCTCTCCGTTCTTCTCGCTCACCTTCACGGTAAACTCCTGTTCGGGTTTCAGCTCTTTGGCCATACTGATCTGTGGTTCCAAAACGGTTTCCGGGTCTTCCACCTCTACCGAAAGGACGCCGTACATGCGCATGGGCAGGTCGTTTTGTACCTGTCCGTGGGGCTGCACCAGGCTCACATGCACATACACGTTGGGGGTCATTTCTTCGGTGGCTTCAAAGCGGTAGGTGTTTTCTCCCTTTTTGGCGTCTTTCCACATGGAGCGCAGCACCTTGTCGCCTTTTTCCAGGGTGATGAGCACCTTGCCCGATTCTCCGGCCGGCACGGTCACCTCGATGTCTTCGCCAACTTCATATTTTTCCTTGCCCGTTTTGAAGGTCATCATGGCAGCGGCCTGTCGAGCCAGCAGGTTGGAGCCGGCGTCGTACCAGGGGTAGCCGGCGTAAAAGAAATCACCGCTGCAATGGCCTGTTTCTTCGTCGCAAACACGCACCAGGTAGCGCCCCCAGGCATCCACTTTGGCATTCCACACGGCCTGGCCTTTCGAATCGGTGGTGACGGTGGTCTTTTCCAGGGCGTTGTAATGATTGGCGCTGCTGAAATTGGAGAAACTTCTGCGATCCCGTTCCCACCACCAGCGCCATTTAACCTTGTAAAGGCCGATGTTCAGTTTCCGGCCGCTTACCGGTTTTCCGTCGCTGCCTACGGCAGCAAAGCGGATGGCTTTCTCTTTGCCAATATCGAGGCGTTTTTCACCCCACTTGTTTTCAGGAATGGCCACACCTGCATAGCCCGTATAGGGATGGTAATCGAGGCGGGTGTTGTAGATGCTGAAATCCCCGCTCCTTTCAAAAGCCCGGGCAGAAATGCGGGCCACCAGCTTGCCGGGGGCGAGGTTCTCTTTGTTGTACAGCCGGGCGGCAAAAGAGGCTTTGCCATCCTTGTTCACCTGGTTGTCAAAGATCACGACCGGCTCGCTGTACAGCTCCCGGGCGGGGTCGTCAAATTTAAAATCTCCAAAATTGTCAAACTTTGTTTCCACCGGTTGGAGTTGTGCTTCCACCACTGCCCGCAGGTTGGCACCCGGAGCCCCGTGCAGCCAGCTTACGGTCAAATTCACGAACACGGGTTCATCCTGAACACTCAGCACCTCTTTGCCACCGGCGAACTTCAGGTCCAGTTTCAGGCGGTTGGGTTTCACCGTTTCCACTTTGAGGGTTTTTTCGAAGACCGCTCCGCCGGCTTTCACCACAGCCCGCCAGTTGCCGGTAGGCGAAGCAGGGCCTGTTTTTACATGGATGGGGTAAATGTTCTGAACATTGGTGGTGACAACGGTGCTGTACTGCATTTGTCCGCGGGCATCGTACAATTCAAAAGCCACCGGGTAGTTGTCCGGCAGGCTTTCGCCGGGGTCGTCCAGTATGAAGTTGAGGAACATCTCATCACCGGGGCGCCACACGCCTCTTTCACCGTAGATGAAGCCTTTGAGGCCTTTTTGCACCACGGTTCCGTTTACGTTGAAGCGGCTCAGCGACAGGGCATCACCATCGCCCAGGCGCATCACCGTCACCTCATTTTCTTTCTTCGCAACGAGGAACCAGGGTTGTTTCGGCAGGGTGATCTCCGCCAGTCCATCGCCATCGGTTTTTGCGGAAGCGAGGAGTTGTTTCTGGTAGTCGTAAAACTCCAACTCTACCTCCCCCAGGGCTTTGGCCGTGCGCAGGTCAGCTGCGGCTACGAACATTTGCACCTGCCCACCCTGACCGGGCGCACCGGCTTTGGCCGTCAGGCCGATGTTGGTGGCCATTACGTTGGTAGCAGCAAAATTTTCGCGGTTGTAATACGCCGGATAACAGGGGTTTTCCCGGTGGCTCCATTTGAAGCCGTCGTAATACCCTTGCACGCCGTAATAATTGTCCCAGATGCTGTTGATCTCTCCTCCACTGTTGCTCACGGCTGCCGTGCGCAGGGGTTGTTCTTCATCTTCGTTGCCGGCGCAGGGATACAGGGAATACGAGGGCCTGAAGCCGATGCGCACCTGGTAAATGGCGTTGGGGTCAGCGGTGAACAGTTTGCTGAGGTCCAGCGCATAGCGATTCCACTCGTAAGGGTCGGCATCTGCATCGAGGCCCCGTAGCGGTACCATCTGCTGGCTCACCACCCGGCCCACCCGGCGCAACTCGTAGCTGCCGGAGATGTCGCCAAGGGTAGCATCCTGCAGGAACTGCATCACGTTGTTGTCGAATATCTTGAACACTTCCACTTCCACCGCCTGCAAGCTCACGGCCTCAAAAGGCAACAACAAACCTTCATCGGAACCCGGCAGAATGGCGCCATTGCCCACCAGCCGCACTGCGGGAGGTGGCGCTTTCAGTTCCACCTCCCAGGTGGTGGGCCGGTCCAGTTCTTTTCCATCAGCGCTTTGAATACCGGGAAACAGCACCACACTGAATTGGCCCCGGAGCCAGGAGGGCGGATACACCGTCAGTTTGTTGTCGGCAATTTCGCTTTGCAGGTCGTAGATGTTGTCCTGGCCGGCTTGCTGAAGGGCCACCAGGCCGTTGAGGTTTTGGTCGCTGCGCAATGGTTTGGAAAAATACACGGTCAGGGCGCGCTGCCCCGATTCGTTCAGGTGAACCGAGAGTACACTGAAGTCGTTCAGGGCCGGCACTTCCACTTCGGCCTGTCCATTGGCCCTGATGTTCAGTGGCTCCCCCTCCCACTTCAATTCTACCTTGCCGGCCGTTTCCCGAAGGGCAACGTTCTGCACCACGAACTGGTGGGTGCCGTCTTCGTGATGGTCCCAGGCCACTTCCAGGGCTTGCCCGTTGTCATAAGCCTGAAGGGCCTTTTCCACATTCTCGGAGGCCAGGCCCCTGTCGGTGATCAGCATGCCCCTCACGAAGGCCAGGTTTTCACCTTCGGGAATTTCCAGCCCGAATATGTCCACCAAAAACTTGTGTTCATTGACCAGAAAATCAAACTCGAAAGAAGCCGCATTTTCCGGAAGGTTGTCGTACACCTCATCCAGGTGGACGGTTGCGATGTACCCTTGACCCGCCTTCCATTCGGGATCGGGATCAAAACGCAGGGTGGCCTGATCTTCCCACCAGGCATGCCCTTTGGCCTTCGGTGAAAACTCGAGAATGCCACTGGCATCCTGCCCAACTTCATCTTCGGAAACGGCCGAACCGGTAAAACGCACCCGTACAGGGTCTCGAAATGAAATGACCCCACTGGTGAATCCATGCACATAAGGTACAACCTCCTCGGGCACTTCATCGGCCTTGACATAAGTGGGCTTGTCAGAACAAGAAGGGGCCAGTATTGCAATTGCGAAGAAAACCGCCAACAGACGGATCAGGAAAGGAAAAGAATGAGACTTCATGGTTATGTAGTTTTCCAGGTTTTGAGGCAATCCGGCACCTGCCGGCTTACCAGTGTCGAAGGTAGGTTATTTGTCAGGTATTATGAAATGGCGTAACTCGTGACGGGTGACTCGTGACTCGTGACGGGTGACGGGTGACGGGTGACACGTGACGGGTGACGGGTGACACGTAACACGTGACGGGTGACGGGTGACGGGTGACGGGTGACGGGTGACACGTGACACGTAGCTCCCCGAGTACTCGGGGCAGGCTGTAGCTCGTAGCTCGTGGCTGGTAGCTCGTAGCTCGTAGCAGGCTCTGCTAACCCTTCATCCCCGATGAACATCGGGGTCATAATCCCTGTCTGCCGCCAGCCTGCCTGGCCGTCAGACAGGGCAGTCCCGGGCGAAGCCCCGGGAATAATCCCTCATAAACCACAGAGTTCAACAGCATTTTTACACAGAGTCAAACAGAGTAGCGCTTCCAAACCCTAAACCCTACACCCTAAACCCTACACCCTAAACCCTAAACCCTACTCCCTAAACCCTACTCCCTACTCCCTACTCCCTACTCCCTACTCCCTACTCCCTACTCCCTTTCAACCACTTTGATCAACGTGCCACGGCTGACGCCGTCGTTGAGTTGCATGCCGTTGAGGATAGACAGCTCTTGCAGGCGGTCGGGGGGCATGCCGAAGCTACGCAGGGCTTCTTCCAGGGTCTGGTCTTTTTGGACGGTTTTGATTCGGATGCGCTCGGGTTTCACATTGATGCGGGCAGGGTCGTTGAGGGATTTGAACCCGTTGAAAGTCTTTGTGAAATACGGTTTGTAGGTATTGAAATCGGGGGTTCCGGCCAGTCCGGCAAATTTGTAGATCACCCCTCTGTAATTGATCAGCGTCATCAACAGCCGGACGTTTTCGTTGAGATCGGCGGTGAGTTCAACGGCGTCGTTGCCATTGATGCGGGTGTTCCTGCGGCTGATCACCTTGAGGCTGTCTTTGGCCACGGCGGCATTGGTGGCTTCGGCCAGGCTGCTTTCGGTTGCCAGGGTCATCACGATGGCTGCCTTCCCGTTTTTCGGAACGATCTGCACCTGTGAGGGCATGTTCACCACCTGCCAGCCGGCAGGGGTGGGAAACTGAAAACGCAGGGTCGGGTGGTAGAAGACATTCCCGTCCACATAGCCCTGGCGGGGGTCCTCTCCGTAAACGATGCCGTCTATCATGTGCAGGTAGCTGTTGCGGTTGACCTTCAGGTCCTTGCCTTGCACATTCATCTGTTCCTTCTCCGCCAGTTGGTGTACCCGGTTGAAGCGGTCACCGGGATCGGGGTGGGTACTCAGCAGCGTTGGGGGCCCTCCCCCACTCTCGTCCTGCAGGCGCTGGATGGTTTGAAAAAAATTGGCCATTTCGTGGGCATCGTAACCCACGGCGGTTGAATATTCCACGCCCAGTTTGTCGGACTGGCTTTCGTGTTTGCGGCTGTAGCTGAGAAAGAGCAGGTTGAGGCCCGTTGTGGCCAGGTCGGAATAGTTGCGGAATTCTTCCGACACGACCATGCCGAGCACCAGACCCAGTTGCGCCAGAACCTGGTTGCTGTACTGCTTCGCAGAATGCCGGGCCGCCACATGGCCGATCTCGTGTCCCAAAACTCCGGCAAATTCCGCTTCGTTGTTGAAATGTGCCATGATGCCCCGGGTGAAATAGACATAACCGCCCGGTACGGCAAAGGCATTCACCACCGGAGAATCCAGAATGCGGAATTTGTAATCCAATTCCGGCCGGTGACTGATTCGCCCCATTTCTTCTCCATGCAGGGTAATGAACTGTTGCAGTTTTTCATCTTCGTAAAGACCAAACTGCTGGATGACCTGAGGATCATAGGATGCCCCGAGGGCTTTCTCCTGATTTTGCGACATCAGCATGAATTCTTTCTTGCCCGTGACCGGATTGACCGCACAGGACACCAGAAAGCTAATTGCGACGAAAAGAAATGCACTGAGGCGAAGATGGGGATGCTTGTTCATGACGTTTGGATGTTAGGTTTATGAGGTTTATGAGGATTATGAGGATTATGGAGGATTATGGGGGTTGTAGGTTGTAGGTTAGTCTTTCATCTCTCACCCCTCATTCCTCATCCCTGATTCCTGATACAACAACTCATAATACTCATCGAGCATTCGTTTAACGGAGAATTGCTCGAGGGTAGTGTTGATGCTGGCTTTCATCATTTCCTGCCACTTTTCTTTATCGTCGTAAAAAGTGGGCAACACTTCCTTTTGCAGCACATTGTAAAGCGCTTCCAGGTCGTGGGTATCCTGTTCTTCCTGGTTTTCACTTTCGAAGCCATCGCCAAACTGCCAGCCGTTGATGCCGTGCCGGCAGGCTTCGGGCCACCAGCCGTCCAGGGTGCTGAGGTTGAGTACGCCGTTCATGGCGGCTTTCATGCCGCTGGTGCCGCTGGCTTCTTTGGGGCGAACCGGGTTGTTGAGCCACACATCCGCCCCCCGGGTCAAGGCTGCGCCGATGGTCATGTCGTAGTTCTCGAGGAAAACGACTGATTTCGGGTACTTTTTGGACATGGCCACCAGGTTGGCCACCAGCTCTTTTCCCTGGTCATCGAGCGGGTGCGACTTTCCGGAGAAGATGATCTGCACCTTCTGCGAATTGAGCAGGGGCCCGATGACCTCCGGCTTTCTGAAGATGAGGTCGGCACGTTTGTAGGCCACTGCCCTTCGGGCAAAACCGATGATGAGTTTATCGGGATCGAGTTGTTTGCGTGTTCGTTTTTTCACAAAGTCAACCAGTGCCTTTTTGTTGGTCATGTGCGCATCCCACAGGGCGTTCTTTTTGCGGCTTTTGGAAGCTTTCAGAATGGCAGGGTCCACCCAGGTGGGCACGTGCACCCCGTTGGTGATGGCCACGATCTCTGAGCGCCGTTTCACATGCGCCCACATCTTGTTGGCGGTTTCGCTGTGAAGATGGGCCACGGCGTTGGATTTGCGGGACATGCGCAGGGCACCCACGGTCATGTTGAAGGGCTCGCCGCCCAATTTCCGAAGTTGCTTCCGGGAAAGGTCCAGGTTGGCGCCCATGTACATGATCCTCGCTGTGGGGTGCGATTCGTTGCCCTGAACCACCGGGGTGTGGGTGGTGAAAACCACCTTCCTGCGCACCCGTTGCAAGGCCGTTTTAAAAGGCTTTTTTTGTTTTTTGTTCATGGTTTTCAGCTCTTCCCTGAGCAACTCAAAACCTGCAAACAGTGCGTGCCCTTCGTTGAAATGGTACACATCCACCTCGATGCCCAGGGCCCGCAAGGCCCGCACACCACCGATGCCCAGCACCATCTCCTGGGCAATGCGCTCCTCCCCAAACCAGCCGTAGAGCTGGCCGGTGATCCACCGGTCGTCGTTTTCCGGCAGGTCGGTATCCAGCAAGTAAAGCGGTGCATTGCCGAAGCAGTCAACCAGCCAAACCTTGCATTTGACGGTGGTGCCGCGGATTTCCACTTCCACCGTGATCCCGGTTTCCTTCAGAAAATCGTACACATAGTTGTGGTAAGCGTCAAAGGGCCGGCCTTTTTTATCTATCATCTGATCGCCGTAACCCTGCTTCCATTTGATGCCAATGCCGACGATGGGACAATCGTGGTCTTTGGCGCCTTTCATGTAGTCGCCCGCCAAAATGCCCAGGCCACCGGCGTAGATCTTGAAATCGGAACTCAGGCCGTACTCCATACAGAAGTAGGCTACTGCGGGCTTGTCGTTGGTCTTTTTACGCATGAGGTTTAGGGGAGTTTATTCCAGTCCCGAACAAGTTCGGGACGGGAGGTTTAGAGAGGTTTATCCCGGGACTAGCCCGGGAGGTTTAGAGGGGTTTTGGGGTTGGCTTGTTTCCGATCCTCAGCCCTTCCCGGTTGCCGGGCGATCAGGGGTGGCTGGAAGGCACGTACCTGTCCTGGGGTGCCAGGGCAGCCAGTTGCTCACCGGCCTTGCTGAACATGCCTTTGTCGTCACGGGCCATCACGGTAAAAGTTTCGCCCACCTTGTTGCCATTGGCATCCAGGGTCATGTCCAGCGTGATGAGTTCCAGGTCGCGGTCATCGTCGAGGTCAATGAACCAGGCATCGCGCTGTTTGCATTGGGATTCCGTACAGGTGTAAGAAGCCAGGTCGGCAATTTTTTCAAGTTTGCCGGACACGGGGTTGTAGCGGGCCAATACCAGGCTGCTGGCAGATTCGCCGTTTTTGATTCTCAGCATGTAGGAATTGTCATTTTCGAGCCAGTAGCAGGCATAAACCTCGCCGCCATCTGCGGGTTGCAGGTCGTCGGCCAGCAAGGCCAGGTGATCTTCCCCGATGGCCATGCCGTTGTATGGATAATTGGTACTTTCTTCAGCGCTGAACACGTGCATCTTCACAACATTCACCGTATCAAAAAGCCTGGCAAAAGCCATGTCAAGACCGGCAGCTTCACTCTCTTCAGGGGCTGAACCGGTGCCTTCCTGCTGGCATCCAAAGCCGGCAAACAATGCTGAAATGCACAGAGTGTAGATCAACTTCTTCATATAGCAGATTTTTATGGTTTATTTTTTGCAAAGAAAAAGGCAACACAACCGCCCTTCGCAGTGGCGGTAAATTTAGTTCATTGATCAGTTTCTAAAAGGATTTTCGGAAATGATATGGCAGGGAGCCTGTTTTACCGAAGGAAACACAAAAGCTGAAAGCCCGTAAATACAGCGCATCCCATCTGCCGAAGTGCCGGCTGGCACCATCGTTTTCGAACCGAAACATCAAAATTCCCATGAATTACCCATCAACACTGTTGACCCTGGTTTTGCTTTGCCTTTTTTCTTCGGCCTTCGGCCAACAAGCCGACAAGCTGTACGATCAAATGGCCTACGCCGAAGCCATTGACCTCTACCTCGAAAACGGCGAACCCGACCTGGAGGCCATGGAAAAACTGGCCCACTCCTTCCGCCTCAACCACGATACCCGCAACGCCGAAAAGTGGTACGCCAGGATCATCAACAGCACCGAAGACCCGCTCAACTACCTCTACTATGCCCAAATGCTGCAATGCAACGGCAACACCGCTGCTGCAAAGGATTTCTACCGGCTTTACGCCAAAGAAAGCGGACAACCGGACAACTACAGGCAGCCACTGGCTGAAAAAGACCGGGAAGTGGCCGGGGTAGTGGTGGAGCCCGTCAACCAGCTCAACAGCGAATGGATTGACTTCAGCCCGGCGCTGTACAAAGGCGGCCTCGTCTTCGCTTCCGCAAGGCCCCGCAAAGGTGTTCAGGCCGACCTGCTTTCAGCTTCTGACGGCTGGACGGGCGAAGATTTCTCTACCCTTTACTTCGCAAAATTTGACGAAACGGGAAAACCCGGCACACCCAGCCTGTTTGATTCGCACTTCGACACCAAACTCCACGAGGGGCCGGTGAGCTTCAGCCGGGACGGCCAGGTGGCACTGTTCACCGCCAACAGCAAAAAACGCAAAGGCCGCAAGAATGGCCTCCGCATCCTGCTCAGTGAACGCAAAGGCGCCGGCTGGACCAAACCCAAAGAACTGGAACTGGGCAACGAAACCTGCAACGACGCCCACCCCGCTCTCTCCGCCGACGGACGCATCATCATCTTTGCCTCAGACCGCGAAGGAGGCTACGGAGGCATGGACCTCTACGCCTGTGTGTGGCGGGAAGACCACTACTGCCTGCCCATCAACCTGGGCCCCAACGTGAACACCCCCGGCAACGAACTCTTCCCCTACCTGCACGACGACGGCACCCTCTACTTCGCCTCTGATGCCATGGGCGGCATGGGCGGCCTGGACATCTACTTTGCAGAGAGCCAAAGTGAGCTCGTCTTCGCAAAGGCCGTCAACTGCGGCCACCCCGTCAACAGCGCCCGCGATGATTTCGGGCTGGTACTGGACATCTCGGGCGTACACGGCTATTTCTCCTCAGCACGGGAGGGAGGCCCCGGCAGAGACGACATTTACGAACTCACCCTGGCCGATCCACTGGCACTGAAGCGTTTGGCGCAGCCGACGAAAAAAATAGCCGTTCTGGATGCCATCAGCGGGCAACCACTGGCAGGAACCCGGGTGGTGTTGCTCAGACACACCGCCGACGGCCTGTTCACCGGCGCCACGGACCAATACACCATCACCGCTGTCAAAGACCCCGAAACCGGTGAACTGCAATTCTCGGAACACCCCCTCGACCCCTTCAACGGCGCCATGACACCCAACAGCAGCTACATTGCCGACGAAAATGGCTTTGTGGAACTGGCTCTTGGCAACAGCGAACGCTTTGTTTTCCTCGCTTCGCAAAACGGCTATGAAAACGCTACCCTGGAAGCCACCCGCAACGAACTGGACGGCATGTACCTGCCCCTGCAACCCCTCGACTGTGTGGCATGGGAGGGCCGTGTCACCGATAAAAGAAGCGGCAGGGCCGTGCCTTATGCCGCGATGGTCATGATAAACCTCTGCTCCGGTGAAATGGTGGAAGTCCGCGCCGATGAAAAGGGCTTTTACAGCTTCCCCTGCCTGCCCACTGATTGCGATTACGTGCTGCAAGGCAGCCGCCGCCAGTTTAAATCTGAAAATGTACTGATCACCCCTGCCCAACTGGAAAACATCCAAACCGAAAACCCGACCATTGACGTGGCCCTGGCACCCGGCAACACCGGTTCTGAAGGCAGCCCCGAAGCCACCGAAGCCAAAGGCGCCGGCATGGAGGAAGAAGACCTCGATGTATCATCCCCGGCAATGACCCTGGAAGAAATGCTCAACGAAGGGCTGGTGGTGGAAATGAAAAACATCTATTACGACCTCGACAAAGCCGAAATCAACCGCCCGGAAAGCAAAAGAGAACTGGATGAACTGGCCGAATTTCTCCAACGCCACCCCGACCTCATGGTGGAATTGCGGGCCCACACTGACAAACGGGGCAGCTCCACCTACAACCTCTTCCTTTCGGAAAGGCGGGCAATGGCCGCCGTGGAATACCTCCGGCAAAAGGGCATTTCCCCAAAACGGATGATAGCCAAAGGCCTCGGTGAAACCGAACCCGTGGTCAACTGCAAAGACGGCTGCTCCGAAGCCGATCACCAACTGAACCGGAGAACAGAGTTCAGGATTTGGAAACAGTAGGGGGGGTGAAGTGTTGAAATTGTTGAATTGTTGAATTGTTGATCCCGAAAGCTTTCGGGAGTTGAATTGTTGAATTGTTGATATTGTTGAAAATCGTGAGCAAAAGCTCACGAATGTTGAAGTGCCAACCTATTTCAGAACAAGACACCTCGATTCCTCGATTCCTGAGTGCCCCGATCCCGAAGGCTTTCGGGGTATCGGGGGACTCATTCCTCAATTCCTCAGTTCCTCAATTCCTCAATTCCTCGATTCCTCGATTCCTCTCCCGACGATAGTCGGGATCAATTCCTCAATTCCTCATCTTCCTGACATTTGTCTGCCATGTGCACGGGTGGGGGCTTGTTTTTTCAGAATTTTGCCGGAGCTGCCAGGCGGTGGCCTTACAAGTGGCTCTTAGCCAGTAAAAAACAACCCGACAATTGATGAGGTCAAGACAGTTTTTCTTTCCCCTGTTATTGGTACTTGCAATCAACTCCATTTTGTTCACCGGCTGCGATGCGGAAGATGAGCCCATTCCCGCTTTTGTGAAGCTCAGTGAATTTGAGGTGTTGGTCACCAACCCAAATGTTCACGGTTCGGTGTCCGGCAAGGTGACCCATGCAAAGGTGTTTTTCCGGGACCTGAACTCCGGTGAGACGCATGCACTTGGGGTGTTGCCATTGCCGGGCACTTATCCCGTTTTGCTGGAAGGCGATTACGAAGTGAACGTTGATCCGGTCATCAAGGCGAATGGGAACAGTCTTTCGGCCCTTATCTACCCGTTTTACGAGCGCTACACTGCCGTGGTCAACCTGGTTCCGGACGAGGACACGGAAGTTCAGCTCACCACCCGGTACACTGAAAACACCACTTTTGAGTTCATTGAGGACTTTGAAAATCCGGTCCACATTTTTTCTGACGACAGGGATGAAAACCCGCTGACCTTCATCGAACGCTCGGACCTCGATGTTTTTGAAGGAAACTATTCCGGCCATGTCCACCTGGACACCGCCAACAACACGTTCGTGGTTTCTTCAATATCCCCTTTTACCTTGTCCGTTGCTGAACAGGGCAAGATATTCATGGAACTGAATTACAAAACCGGGGTTCCTTTGGAATTCGGTGTCATCGCCGTTGATGCCCAGGGCGTTGAGGAACCCAACTACGCATTTTATGTCTTCGAGAAAGAAGAATGGAACAAGATCTACTTCGACCTCACCGAACTCATCTCATCTGCGAACACCGATAAATTTTTCATCCTTATGAGGGGAATTCTACCTTTTGAGGGTGGTGAATTTACGAAGCTGGAAGCCGATGTCTGGCTGGACAATGTGAAGCTGGTGCATTTTTGACTCACTCCCCCAAAATATCAATGGTCATCCCACCATCCTGCCCTTTTCCGAAGCCGGAGATGTTGTAAGACAAGTTGAGCATGATATGGCGCCCCAGTGAGCGGGCTCTTTCTTCGTAAATGTAGTTCAATTGAGCACAACAACTATTGCGAAGCGAGCCGAAATTGAATCAACGACGTCCCTGACGAAGCCCGGAAAAAACGATTAATCCCGAATCAAGTTCGGAAATAAAAAAATAATTCCCTTCGGAAAACGATTTTTTCCAGTACTCCCACAACCTCAGCCAATCACCCTTTCCACCAGGTCGCTGCCGAAGGCGTAGGGCAAGTAGGCCAGTGAGGGCATTGGTTTGGTGATGATGAGCCTGGCAGCCATTCCGGGGGCAATGCTGCCGCACTCACTCCCCCACTCCATGGCGAAGGCGCCGTTGACGGTGGCGGCGTTGATGGCTTCTTCGGGCAACATGCGCATTTGGATACAGGCCAGGGAAAGCACAAAGGCCATGCGGCCACTGGGTGAGGTGCCGGGGTTGAAATCCGTGGCCAGTGCCAGCGGGATGCCGGCCCCGATAATGCGGCGGGCGGGCGGAATGTGGTCGTTGAGGAAAAAAGGTGCGGTGGGCAACAGCGTGGCAATGGTACTGCTGTTCTGCAAGGCAAGGAGGTCGGCGTTGTCCACCACCTCCAGGTGGTCCACTGAAATAGCGCCGTGACGGATGGCAGCGGCAATGCCCCCCATGCAGTTGAACTGATTGACGTGCACCTTGGGTTTCAGACCGTAGCGGGCACCGGCTTCCAGCACCTGCTCCATTTCCTCAACGGTGAAGGCCACTTTTTCGCAAAACACGTCAATGTAGTCGGCGAGGCCCTCGGCAGCAATCCTCGGGAGCATATCCTGGATAATGATGCGGATATACTCCTGCCGTTTATGACGGTACTCCATGGGCACGGAATGGGCGCCGAGAAAGGTGGCCCGGATGCCCATTTTGGAGCTTTCCTTCAACCGGCGGATGACCCGCAGCATTTTCAGCTCGCTGTCAACGCTGAGGCCGTAGCCGCTTTTTATCTCTATGGCTCCCGTTCCGTAATTCCGCACTTCATCGAGGCGCTGCAGGGCCTTTTCGTACAGTTCTTCTTCGGGCATTTCCCGCAGCTTGCGGGCGGAGTTCAATATGCCTCCTCCTCGCTGCGCAATTTCCTCGTAGCTGAGGCCTCTGATGCGGTCCACCCATTCGGTTTCCCGGCTTTGGGCAAAGACCAGGTGGGTGTGGGAATCGCACCAGGCGGGCAGGACATAGCCCTGCCGGGCATCTATCATTTCATCGGCCCTGTCGGGCACTTTGGCCATCCGGCCAAAACGGGCGATGCGGCCGTTTTCAGTCAGCAGCCAGGCGTTTTCGAGTACTTCCAGTTTTTGCAGGGATTCACCGGCCAGCGGCTTTTCAGGTGGCGAATCTGCCACTCCGGCCAGTCCTTTGATGTTGGTAATAAGCAGCGTTTGGGGCATGGTTCACTATTTTTTGCGCAGCGAAGGTAATCATACCGGACTTCCCGAAGATATTTCGTTCAGCGCCAGTAGAGTCGGGCGCCAACGGGTCACCTCACATGCGGCCGGGAGGCCACCGCTCAGGCCCGGCAACCAGCATCCGGGTTTTCTTTGGTGCAGCCGTAACCCTGCCCGTGCAGAACGAACGCCCCACTGTAACGCATCCTTCAGGATGCGACGGTATAACGACCTTCAGGTCGTGTGTTGATTCTCCGAAGGTCGTGTGTTTATTCTCCAACGACCTGAAGGTCGTTGCACTGTCGCAGCTTGAAAGCTGCGCTACTGGGGGGGGGCAGCCATCCCAACAGGTTGCAACGGAATATCCTGGCTTCCCAACTGCTTTTGATTCTTCAACCGTAATAAATTGGTAATGCTTTGTTTTCTATGATCTGAAGATCACTTTACCGGCACAGCCCGAACGCTGCGATGCTGTAACACAGCCTTCAGGCTGAGACAGTAACACGACCTCTCCAGGTCGTGTGCGATCGTCATCCTCGAAGAGTATCCCGAACGGGGGTCCCCCAACTTGAATCAACATTGCATCCATCTGGCTGATCTTCCTTTTCTTTGCAGCGCTGAATGAAAGAGACAATTCAATAACTTACCACCACTGAAAGCACCCAAAGCCGAAGTGCTGTTAAATGCACCCCCCTAAAAACCCCTAAAAACCTCTAAAAACCCTCTAAAAACCCTCTAAAAACCTTCAGAAAAACCGCAAGAAGAATTCAGGAGCTGACCGAAAGTCAGCGCCTGACAGGCGCCCAAAAACCTCTCAAAAAAAACCTCTCTATGGCCCAACCCAACGACGGCAGTGTAGAAAACTTCCTCAACAGCGTGGAGGATGAGCAAAAGCGCAAGGACGCCTGGCAGGTGTTGTACATGATGAAAGAAATTACAGGTTATGAGCCGGTGCTATGGGGGTCCGGCATCGTAGGTTTTGGCACGTATCACTACAAATACGACAGCGGCCGGGAAGGCGATTTCCTGAGGGTGGGATTTTCGCCCCGGAAAAGCGCACTGACACTTTACCTCATATCCGGTTTTGACCGCTTTGAAGAACTGATGGCCAAACTGGGCAAATTCAAAACCGGCAAGAGCTGCCTGTACCTCAAAAAACTCAGTGATGTGGATGAAAAGGTACTCCGCGATTTGATCAAAGAATCCGTGGCTTACATGGATGAGAAGTATCCGGTGAATTGAAGAACTGATGAATCGAATTCACTCCCTTCGATTCCTCAGTTCCTCAGTTCCTCAATTCCTCAATTCCTGAGTCCACTGCAAAAAGTGGTATTTCCAGTTACGACGGAAAGCTGATGAACAGTTGACTAATAATTGAATATTTAACATTCTAAAGTTCAATCAACGACGCATCTCAAAAACCTCAAAAACCCATTCAAAAACCTTAAAAAACATGAGTTCCTTCGAAAATGGGGGTTTTTGCAGTGCTCTCATTCCTCAATTCCTCAACCAAAAAAAATGCAATACCACGACAGTCTTGAATTTGCGAAGCGAATGGACAGGGAAGACCCGCTGAGGGCCTGTCGGGAGCGCTTTTTCTTTCCACAACACGAAGGGAAAAACGTGCTGTACTTCTGCGGCAACAGCCTCGGTTTGCAACCTGAGGGAGTGCAGGAAATTCTGCAGGAAGAACTGGAGCACTGGCGGAAATACGCCGTGGAAGGCCACTTCCGGGGCGAACGCCCGTGGATGTATTACCACAGGTTTTTACGCCCGCAAACGGCCCGCCTGGTGGGTGCCAAAGAGGATGAAGTGGTGGTGATGAACACCCTGACCACCAACCTGCACCTGCTGATGGTCAGTTTTTACCGGCCCACCCCACAGCGATACAAGATCATCATGGAGGCCGGAGCTTTTCCATCGGACCAATACGCCATGGAAACCCAGGTAAAATGGCACGGCTTCGACCCTGCCGATGCCATCGTTGAGGTGGCGCCCCGGGCCGGTGAAGAAACATTGCGCAGCGAGGATATTATAGAAACAATTAAAAGGCACGGTGAGGAGACTGCCGTGGTCATGTTCGGTGGCGTGAACTATTACACCGGTCAGTTTTTCGACCTGGCTACCATCGCAAAAGCAGCCCATGAAGTGGGTGCCTATGCGGGTTTTGACCTGGCGCATACCGCCGGCAACCTGCCGCTCAACCTTCACGACTGGGACGTGGATTTTGCCTGCTGGTGCAGCTATAAATACCTCAACTCAGGCCCCGGTGGGCCGAGCGGTATCTTCGTTCACGAACGCCACGGCAACAACCCCGGCCTGCCCCGTTTCGGCGGCTGGTGGGGCCACGACGAAGAGCGCCGTTTCCTGATGGAAAAGGGCTTCCACCCCATGAAAGGTGCCGCCGGCTGGCAGCTCAGCAACGCCCAGATAATGGCCATGGCTCCGCACCTGGTCAGCCTGAATATGTTTGACGAAGTGGGCATGGAGGCCCTTCGGGAAAAAAGCCTGAAGCTGACCGGTTTCCTCGAATTTCTGCTTCGCAAAAGCAATGAACGGGAACAGCGCTTCCGCATCCTGACACCCACCGACCCGCAACAGCGGGGCTGCCAGCTCTCCATTGCCGCAGGCAAAGAGGGCAAGCGATTGTTCGACCACCTGACAGCCAACGGCGTCATTGCCGACTGGCGGGAACCCGAAGTCATCCGGGTGGCTCCCGTTCCTATGTACAACAGTTTTGAAGACGTCTGGCAACTCGCCAACCTTTTGAGCCAATAAACAGCACCCATGAGTTTGTGGACTGAAATATGGTTTCTGCTGGGCAAAGAAGTAAAGCTGGAATGGCGGCAGCGCCACGCCCTCAGCGGCATTGTACTGTACGTGCTGAGTACGGTTTTCATCGTCTTCATCTCCTTTCAGCAAATCAGCCCGCAGCTCTGGAATGTACTGTTTTGGATCATCATGCTTTTTGCCTCCATCAATGCGGTGGTCAAAAGTTTTGTGCAGGAAAGCGGCAACCGACAGCTTTACTATTACCAGTTGGCCAACCCCGTTGCCATTCTATTGTCAAAAACCCTGTACAATACCCTGCTCCTGTTACTGCTGGGTGGACTGAATGCCGCAGCTTTGCTGCTGGTGGCCGGCAACCCCCTGGAGGACCCCGGACTGTTTGCCCTGTCGGTAGTCATGGGCAGCATTGGGTTTTCGGTGACTTTTACTTTCATAGCGGCTATCGCCGCAAAAACGAGCAACAGCAGTACCATGATGACCATCCTCGGGTTTCCGGTCATCATTCCGGTTTTGCTGATACTCGTAAATTTGAGCGCCCATGCCATCGGCCTGCTGCAAGGCTCCCTGATCGAGGACGACATCGTCATGCTGGCCGGTATTGACCTGCTGCTGCTCGGACTGGGACTGGTACTCTTCCCTATGCTTTGGAGGGAGTAGGGAGTAGGGAGTAGGGAGTAGAGAGTAGGGAGTAGAGAGTAGAGAGTAGGGAGTAGGGAGTAGGGAGTAGGGAGTAGAGAGTAGAGAGTAGGGAGTAGGGAGTAGGGAGTAGGGAGTAGGGAGTAGCCTGTCCGGCCCGTCTGTCCGCCGGACAG
Organism: Saprospiraceae bacterium; assembly: GCA_026993525.1. Taxonomy (GTDB): domain Bacteria; phylum Bacteroidota; class Bacteroidia; order Chitinophagales; family Saprospiraceae; genus UBA6168. The sequence goes on along the minus strand of JALWSS010000092.1, from coordinate 32,633 downwards.
GCTGGCGCCCTGTCTAGCCGACAGGCAGGCAGGCCAGACGGGGGAGTAGAGAGTAGCTAGCCCTTTCATCCCTCATCCCTCATCCCTCATCCCTGAAAAAAGAGCTCATGAGAGAATATTGGTGGAAAATACTGGGAGTCGTTTTGGTGCTGTACAGTTTCGGCATGGGCTTGCTGACGCCTCTGAAGACGGGCATCAGCGACATTCATCCCCAGTTTATCAGCACCGGTGATACGGTGGCGATGGAAATCACCGGTTACAATTCCTTTTACCAGGCCGCTGAAGGCAAGCTGAGGGCCTGGCTGAAACTGGATGCCGCACATGCACTGGCTGCCAGTGCCATCGAGGTAAAAGACGACCGCCACCTGGTGCTGTATTTTGCACTGCCTGAAGAACTGCCCGGAACTGCCGAAGAAACAGACGCCTCGCTGCTGATTGACAGCCCGGTGGATGGGGCGCATGTATATCCGGGAGGCATCCGGATCAGACAGAAAAAAAACGTGCAGCCTCAAAAATCATCAACCAACTGGACAGACCCCATTGAAAACCTGCACGAAAAGGATGCGATCACCTTTCCGTTCCGGAACATACTCGGCGAAACCATCCGAAACACTTACTACCATGTACCCATGTGGTTCGCCATGTTTTTGCTGTTCACCGGAGCAATGGTACACAGCATCCATTTTTTGCGAAGAAAAAACCTGAAAAACGACCGCTGGGCAGCAGCGCTGACCAACACCGGATTGGTGTTCGGCGCCATGGGGCTTGCCACCGGCGCCGTGTGGGCCAACTACACCTGGGGCGAACCCTGGAGCGGCGATGTAAAACAGAACATGACGGCCATCGGTCTGCTCATTTACGGCGCCTATTTCGTCCTTCGCTTCGCAATGGAAGACCCCGAGCGCAAAGCCCGCATCAGCGCCGTTTACAACATCTTTGCGTATTCGACACTGATACCGCTGCTGTATGTGATCCCCAAGCTGACCGACAGCCTGCATCCGGGTGCCGGTGGCAACATCGCTTTTGGCAGCCAGGACCTCGACAACACCATGCGCATGGTCTTCTACCCCGCCATCATCGGTTGGACACTGACGGGGCTTTGGGCCTCACAATTGCTGTACAGAATGAATACCCTTCGGGAAAAATTGCTGTGGGAGCATTGAGAAGGGAATGAATTGCTTACAACTTTGTTTGAAATTTGATAACGAATATCACCATCCCATCCTTTGGTTGTCTGAAAAATTCGACGAGTTTTGCCGCCGTTTTCGGACAGGGATGAACAACTCAATACCGATGATTCGAACAGTTGCAAGAACTTTTGCCTGTTTTGCTCTTCTCTCATTTTCCACGACCACACTGATGGCCCAACAGGAAGCTGATTTCATGCGCAGCATGGGAAAGATGTACGTGGTGGTGGCGGTGATTGCCATCCTGTTTATCGGCATGGTATTGTACCTGTATTCACTGGATCGAAAGCTCACCAAATTGGAAAACCAAATTTCTCATCATGACGACGCAGAAACAACCAATTAGTTTTTACCAAACCGTTGACAACTTCTTTGAGAAGGCCGCTCCCTACACGTACCTGGAGCGCGGTTTGTTGGACCAGATCAAGGTGTGCAATGCCATCTATGCCATCCGTTTTCCCATCAAGGTAACAAACAAACACACAGGCAAACAAGAAGTGCAGGTAATTGAAGCGTATCGCGTGCAGCACAGCCACCACCGCCTGCCAACCAAAGGGGGCATCCGATACAGCAACCACGTAAACCAGTTTGAGGTGATGGCCCTGGCCACCCTGATGTCTTACAAATGCGCCATTGTGCACGTGCCATTCGGCGGCGCCAAAGGTGGCGTGAAAGTGAACCCCTGGGACTACACCGACGAAGACCTCGAAAGAATTACCCGGCGCTATACCTACGAACTGGTGCGCAGAAATTTTATCGGCCCTTCCATTGACGTGCCGGCTCCTGACTATGGCACCGGCCAACGGGAAATGGCCTGGATTTACGACACCTACCGCACCCTTCGGGAAAATGAGCTCGATGCTGCGGGTTGCGTAACCGGTAAACCCGTCAACCAATTTGGTATTCGCGGCCGCACGGAAGCAACCGGCCGCGGCGTATTCTACGGCCTCCGTGAAGCCTGCAACAATGCAGAGGACATGAAAAAACTCGGACTTTCTCCCGGCATCGCGGGCAAAAAAGTCGTCGTGCAGGGCCTTGGCAATGTGGGCTCTTTCTCGGCCGCCATCTCACAGGAAGAAGGCGATGCGGTGATCATTGCCGTAGGCGAAGCTGACGGTTTCATTTACAATGAAAAAGGAATTGACATTCCAAAGCTCATTGAAATTAAAAAAGAAACCGGCTCCATCATGAACTATTCCGACGCTAAGAAATACGGCCAGGAAGACCGGGACAAAGTGCTGGAACTGGAATGCGACATCCTCATCCCCGCAGCGCTGGAAGACCAGATCAACTACAAAAATGCCGACAAGATCAAGGCAAAGATCATCGGTGAGGCCGCCAACGGCCCGATATCTTCTGTTGCCGAAGAAATATTGCTCAAAAAAGGCATCCTGATCATTCCGGACGTTTACCTGAATGCCGGCGGTGTGACGGTTTCTTACTTCGAATGGCTGAAAAACCTTTCACACATGCGCTTCGGCCGGATGGACAAACGCTACGAGCAAAAGGCCACCGAAAACCTCATCCGGCTCTTCGAAGAAATGGCCGGTAAAAACGTACCTGAAGACCTGATCCGGAAAATCGCCAAAGGCGCTGATGAAATTGACCTGGTTCGCTCCGGACTGGAAGAGTCAATGATCAACGCCTACAACACCACACGAGACATTGCAAGGACAGAAAACATTGACATGCGCACAGCGGCATTCGTCAATGCCATCCGCCTCATCGGCGCCGACTACCAGTCAATGGGTATCTTCCCATGATGGACGGTCCGGATACCAAGACTTTGTTTTCAAATCACTGTGGCGGGATTCTTCCCGCCATTTTTTTTTGGTCGCTTCGCAAAACCGAGTTTCGAGAGAAGGAGCAGCGTTAGGGGTTGAGAGCACATGGGGTAAACCCCTCTCAACCCTATCGATTACCCACAAATCCCAACCCCATCGGGAAATGCCTCTGCAACCCGACTTCATTGATCGTGAAAAAAAATTTTATACCCTGTTGCCTGAGCTGTGGCAAAAAACTGTGGTGACATCAGCCATCTTCTAACCCGCTGTTTCAACGGCGGGAATCTTGCCAGTACCCCTACACACATCCAACTTCTATTCAAAACATCACATCAGGAATGGCTTTAGCACCAAATTCGGGATGTGGATAGAAATTGATGCTGATGCTCTGTAAAGATGTTTGATGTGATTGGGAGTTAATTCGCTAACCCCTCGTTGAAACAAGGGGTTTCAAGATGTTTGATGGGTGAAGAATACTTTTTCACGCCTCGGTAACTTCATGAGTGTACTACGCTTGCAGAACTCTCAGAACCGGAATGGTGGATTTGTGGGTAATGGGTAGCTCGCTAAACCTCTCTAAACCTCCCGGTCCCGAAGCCGATGCCGATAGTTGTCGGCATCGGCTTTCGGGAGTCCCGGGATAAACCTCTCTAAACCTCAAAAAAAAATCCCGGTTCATTAAACTCCTCTTTGCCGGATTGGTCAGGGGGCCGGATTTTGACAAACTCCCGGGCAGTTGTTGAGGTGCACATCAACAGCTGCCCATTTCTCCCAAATTTTTCATCAACCAAAAAAAGTAACCCGTTATGAAACAGATCAAATGGTTTGCTGCACTTGCCCTTGCATTGGGCGTTTTTCTCACCGCTTGCAACAAAGACGATCTCACCCTTGGCTTTGAAGATTCCGAACAGATGGTGGCTTCCACCGACCAGACCACTTCCGAAGATTTGTACGGCGACGTTGAAGACCAGGTGGACCTGGCCATCGAGACCCGTGGCGCCGGCCAGGACTGCCCCGAAGTTACCGTAGAACCTGACGACGGTTCCTACCCGCGCACCATCACCATTGATTTCGGCGACGGCTGCGAAGGACCCCACGGCCGCATCCGCAAAGGCCAGATCGTGGTTACCGTCAGTGATACCATGAGCAACGAAGGTGCCACCCGCACCACCACCTTTGTGGATTTTTTCATTGACGATGCCCAGATCGAGGGCACCAAAACCCTGACCAACCTCGGCCCCGACGCCGATGGCAACATGACTTTCCAGCGCACCGTTGAGGGTCAGATCACCTTCCCCAACGGCGATGTTGCCACCTGGCAGGCCGACCACTTCATCACACAGATCGAAGGTGCTGACACCCCCCCCTGCTTCGACAATGTGTACGCCATTACCGGTGGCAGCAGCGGTGTAAACCGCCACGGCAAGGCTTTCTCCACCGAAATTCTGGAACCGGTAATCCGCAAAAAAAGCTGCCCCTGGCGCGTGGCCGGTGTGCTCAGCCTCACCGTGGAAGACAAAACCGTCACCATTGACTATGGCAATGGCAACTGCGACCGCAAGGCCATCCTGACCGCTCCCGATGGCACCCAACACGTGATCCTGATCAAAAAATGGTGGAAATAAGAGATTGAAAATTGAGCTGAGTAAAACTTCAGAAGGCACTCACGGGATCGTGGGTGCCTTCGTTTTTATCGCAGGAACTAACTCCCAGATAGCGCCTTTTTTCTCAAGAGGTGTGGGTTGAAATTCAGGAGCTGACCGGAAGTCAGCGCCTGAGAATTGAGCTGAGTAAAACTTCAGAAGGCACTCACGGGATCGTGGGTGCCTTCATTTTTTCATTAGCCATAGGAAAATTCATTCGGCTACTATTAGTCAAACTGCAATGTATCAGGGTCTTTTCGGTTATCCCAAAAATGTAGGATCTGGACTTCCTCATTAGAAACTCTGTAAAACAATGATGTGTGTTCGGTGACAAAACCCTTGTGTATACCAGACCTTACTGATAACACTGGAAAAATGTCAGGCCTTTCTGAAATGTAGCCGATTACTTTGTCTGTCTTTTCAATGAAATTCAGCACAGCTTTGAGTCCAAAGCGGAATTCAAGATAATCCAATAATTGGTCAAACTCTTTCTTAGCTTCAGGAGCCCATTTTACTGAATAACTCATTTTTCTTTCGAATACCTGGTCCTGTATTCTTCCATTACCACATCATGTGGAATTCCTTTCCCTTCATCCATTTCCTGGATGGCCATTTCAATTCTCTTTTTTTGCTCATCGGAGAGTTCGTCCCAAAAGTCCTGCTCTGAATTATCCTCTTCCTTTTGAGCAACGCATTCCAACAGGCCTCTCAGCGCTTTGAGTAAGCGCTCATCACTGATTTTGGAAATCTGTTCAATCAGCCAAACTTTTTCTGCCCTGATATCCATACAAATATTCTTTTGCCTTTCAAAGCTAAGTGTTTTTGGAAGATATTCTCAAAACGAAGTGGTTTGGGCGGCGATCCCGAATCCCGATCCCGAAGAATTTCGGGACGGGATCGGGACACAAACTCCCCATCCTTACTTGACGAGAGTGAGGGGTTATTCTCAAACCACTTCGAGTCGAGTATAATTCAGGAGCTGACCGAAAGTCAGCACCTGACGGTCACCATTACAGGGGCTAACTTTCAGATAGCTCCTGTTTTTATTGCACTGAAGATTCGAATTCAGGAGCTGACCGAAAGTCAGCGCCTGACGGTCACCATTACAGGAACTAACTTTCAGATAGCTCCTGTTTTTATTGCACTGAAGATTCGAATTCAGGAACTGACCGGAAGTCAGCGCCTGAAGGTCACTATTACAGGAGCTAACTTTCTGATAGCTCCTGTTTTTATTGCACTGAAGATTCGAATTCAGGAGCTGACCGGAAGTCAGCGCCTGAAGGTCACCATTACAGGAGCTAACTTTCAGATAGCTCCTGTTTTTATTGCACTGAAGATTCGAATTCAGGAGCTGACCGAAAGTCAGCGCCTGACAGTCACTTCCCCTTCATCTTTGCCCAATTATCCCGAAGGGTGGCGGTGCGGTTGAAGACGGGCTTGCCGGGTTGGCTGTCCGGGTCCGGGGTGAAATAGCCGAGGCGGATGAACTGGTAGTACTCGCCGGGGTGTACGTTGGCGAGGCTGGGTTCCAGCCAGGCGTTTCTCACAACCAGGGATTCGGGGTTCAGCAGTTCTTTGAAATCCCGTGGGTCGGAAGAAGGGTCTTCCACCTGGAAGAGCCGGTCGTAGAGCCGCACCTCTGCCCTGATGGCGTGGGGTACTGACAGCCAGTGAATGGTGGCTTTGGGCCGAAGGCCCGAAGTGTCCTGTCCGCTTTTTGATTCCGGGAAGTAGGTGCAACGGAGTTCCGTGATCTCGCCGGCGTCGTTTTTCACCACCTCGTCGCATTGGATGATGTATGCGCTTTTCAGGCGTACCAGGCCGCCGGGCTTCAGACGGAAGAATTTCTTTGGAGCATCCTCCATGAAGTCGCCCTGCTCGATCCACAATTCACGGGAGAACGGCAATTCACGGGTACCTCCATCGGGATCTTCGGGATTGTTTTCGGTTTGCAGTGTTTCGGTTTGTCCTTCCGGGTAATTGGTGAGCACCACTTTGATGGGGTCCAACACGGCCATCACCCGGTTTGACACTTTGTTGAGTTCCTCACGAACACAGAACTCCAACAGGCTGATGTCCACGATGTTCTCCCGTTTGCTGACACCGATGCGCTTTACAAATTCCCGGATGGCAGCCGGTGGGTAGCCCCGGCGGCGCATGGCAGAGATGGTGGGCATGCGGGGATCGTCCCAGCCGGCCACGTATTTTTCGTTCACCAATTGGAGCAGTTTCCGTTTGGACATCACTGTGTAGGTGAGGTTGCGGCGGGCAAATTCGTACTGTTTGCTCGGAAAAATCTCCAAATGCTCTATGAGCCAGTCGTACAGCTCCCGGTGTGGGGCAAATTCGAGGGTGCAGATGGAATGCGTTATTTTCTCGATGGAATCGCACTGGCCGTGAGCCATGTCATAGAGCGGGTAGATACACCATTCGTCGCCGGTGCGGTGGTGGTGGGCAAATTTGATGCGGTAGAGCACCGGATCGCGCATGATCATGTTGGGAGAGGCCATGTCAATTTTAGCCCTGAGTACCCGGCTTCCCTCTTTGAACTCCCCCTTGCGCATGCGCTCAAACAGGTCCAGGTTTTCCTCCACGCTGCGATTGCGGTAGGGGCTTTCTTCACCGGGTTGGGTGGGGGTACCTTTCATCCGTGCAATTTCTTCGGCGGTTGAATCATCCACGTAAGCCAGGCCCTTTCTGATCAGTTTAACCGCAAAATCATACAGCTTTCCGAAATAGTCGGAGGCGTAAAAGATGTTGTCCGGCTCAAAGCCCAGCCACCTGACATCACTCAGGATGCTCTCCACGTATTCTGTTTCTTCGGTAACGGGGTTGGTGTCGTCGAAGCGGAGGTTGCAGGTGCCATTGTATTTCTGCGCCAGACCAAAGTTGATACAGATGGCACTGGCATGCCCGATGTGCAGGTAGCCGTTGGGCTCCGGCGGGAAACGGGTACGGACAGCGCCGTCGTTTTTTCCTTCGGCAAGGTCTCTTTCAATAATTTCCTCTAAAAAATTGAGGGGTTCTTTCTCCGGTGTTTCTGTGTTGTTGCTCATTTTGTGGTGTTTATAGCCCTTACTGAATCGGGGAGCGCAAATTTCTGTGAAAAATGCGGTTAACAAAGTAAAATTACCTTCGGATAAAAATCATTCGTGTACCCAACGATCTTTTGGCATCGGATGTCTGCCTGAATGAACCAAAAACAATCGACATGAAAAGTATCCTTTCGGTTTTCGGCCTGTTGCTTTTGCCCCTGTTTTTTACCCAATGTGAGAAGGAGAACATCGCTTTGCCCGAAGGAGTTGATTTCAATTGCGATGATGCTCCAACGGTATGTGACCTCACAGCCGCCAATGGCGATTTTGCCATCGCATTTTTCAAACAACTCAATTCTGAAGAAGAAGCCGGCAAGAACATCTTTGTCTCCCCGTTCAGCATCTCCACAGCGCTGAGCATGACCACCAACGGCGCCGCCGGACAAACCCTGGCGGATATGCGCAACACCCTGAAAATTGACGACCTGCCAACGGCCCAGGTGAACAAGGACTACAAAACACTTCTGGAAATCCTGCCCCAGTTGGACCCGCTCACCAAACTCAAACTGGCCCAGAGTATCTGGCCACAAACGGATTATCCCGTGCTCGATGAGTTTTTGCAATTGAATGAAAACTATTACGCCAGCGAAGTGCACCCTACGGACTTCCGTGCAGACCTTCAGGGTGCCATAGAGAAAGTGAACCTCTGGGTTTCTGACAATACAGATGGGCTGATCGAGGAGGCGCTGACAGAACTGCCCGGAAGCGTGGTCATGCTGCTGATCAATGCCATTTATTTCAAAGGCAGCTGGCAGGCAAAATTCGACCCCGAACTGACCGGGCCCATGCCCTTTTACGCAGCGGCCGGAGAACCCGAAGTGGACATGATGCACATTCCTGAGGGCAATTTCCCCTATTTCGAGAACGATTTGTTTCAGGCTGTGGACCTCCCATACGGCGACTCCATTTTCTCCATGACCGTGTTTTTACCGAAGGAAGGAAAAGATGTGGAGCATGTGATATCCGCTCTGACACCGGAGAATTATGAGCTGTGGCTGTCGAAATTCAGCAATCAGAACATGGAACTGTATTTCCCGAAATTCAAATTGGAGTACGGCGCCAAACTGAAACGCACCTTGTCAGATATGGGCATGGGCCTGGCGTTTTCTGACGCTGCTGATTTCAGCAATATGGTCGCAGGTGGCGGTGTCAAAATTGACGACGTGATTCACAAAGCCTTCCTCGAAGTTAACGAAGAAGGAACAGAGGCCGCAGCGGTGACGGTCGTGATCATCGTGGAAACATCGGCACAGTTCCCTGTCCTGTTCAAAGCCGACCACCCGTTTTTCTTCGTAATAAGAGACAACAAGACCAACAGCATCCTTTTCATGGGCAAGGTGATGAATCCTTCAGAATCCTGACTTTCAGGGGTTAAACACCTCTGTTTGAGGGTGAAACGCATACCAGGCAAACCAATACAGATTGATTGCAGGCCAGGGCTCTCCATCAGCCGTCAGTTGGGGAGCCCTGGCTTTTTCATCCCATTTGATCTGTAACTTCTTACCGGCAAAAACTTCTGTCACCAGTTTTTTCTTCCTCAAAACTTCGAGTGGATAAGCCTTGTAACGACCTCCGATCTCCACTCCCAGCACCCTGGCCTTCGCAGGCAGCGCCTCACTCTGCGCAGCCACGGGAAACATCAGCCTGTCCGTGGCCTGGTAATCCGCATACGGGTCTCGCTGGTAATCCCGCTCAAACCCGGTATCGGTTGTCATCACTTTGGTGTCGGGGTGGCGCGTCTTCCAACTGGCCCATGTGCAAAGTTCGGTGGGGAGCATTTCCAGTTCGTAGCCCGAAGCGGGGCCTGCTACCGCCATTGCCATCACCTGCGACCACAAGGATTCGGACTGGCGGTCGTACATCAGTACATCGCTGTTGTACAAAAGCCCGGAAACGCCAAACTGCCTGAGGGCTCCGCTGCTGTCTCGCCCTTTGAAGGCCATGCCACTGCCGCAAAGCGGACACCAGGTAATGGCCACGGGTTCGCCGGCAAAACGATCGTTGACGATCTCGTGCCAGTTGAGGATTTTTACCGGGTAGGCCCTGGCTGTGAAGTTGTAAACAACACCCAGTACCCAATCTTCTCCGGTTATGAAATCCGCCGACGAGGCATTTGCGAAGCGGGGATGGTCAATGGCCGGAATCCCGTCACGAGGCGGCCCGCCGGACCTGATCTCATCCAGCGGGATGCGCAGGTTGGACAACTGAAAACCATTCCTGACAGGCACCTGGTGCATTTGAACATAGTCATTGAGACCGTACTCCAACGGCAGCATTTCAGCAACACGTTGCGAAGCGAACCGGCCGAATTCACTGACCAGCTCAGGTTGCGCAAACATCCCGTATTCTGAAATCTCAACGTTGGGCCTGGTAGCCACCAGAAACGAAAAGGGCGACTGCTGCGACCCTATTACATGGCCTAACTGACTGGTTTCATGGTCTTTACCGAGATTTACAGCAGCCAGGGCGTCACTCCCATCCGGTCTGTCATCGTCAGTTGCCACCCGCAACACTGCGGGCATTTTCAGCACGAAAGCGCCATCGCTTTTTTGCTCCACAATGCTTTGGGTGCGTACAATTCTCTTTGCGGGTTCAAACTCATTCTCCGGGGTAATCCTGCCGGCATAGACCGAGTATCCGTCCCTGGCCAAACGGTTGTGTACCATTGAAAGCAGAAATCTCCGTTTTGAATCCCGCCAGATTTTTTCTCGTGCGGATGCCCATTTTTTGCTTGTTTTTTCATCGTCGGAATGGAGGGCGGTAAAAAGGGCCTTGCCCGAGTAGGAAACGGTGGCTCCGTTGGACTGGAAATGCTCCAAAAGAAAATGCACCCGGTAGCCGGAGGCATTGTTTTCGATTTCGATCAATTGACCGGCATGGGCCAGCAGGTATCCGTCTTTTTCCTCAAAACGGAGTACTTCGGGATTGAGAATCGTGCATTTGGAAGCGTAATTGGAGGCACCCAGAAAATCTTTGCGGAATTGCCGCAACCAGCGCTTTCTTTTATTGGATGATTTGGCTTTTACTTCGGCGGTGGCCAAACTTTGAGGCACCGGGCGCAACTCAACAGTCAGCGGCTCATGGCCTTTGTTTTTCAGGTTGATGCTGCGGCTTTGATACCCAACGAAACTGACCACCAACACAGCGTTTCTGAACCCGCTCGTTTCCAATTCAAACGCACCCTGCCCGTCGGTAAAGGCGCCTTGCTGTGTTCCATCCAAAAAGACATGGGCCCCTTGCAAGGCCGTCCCGTCGGTGGCATCAACGACTTTGCCCCGCACCTGCGCTGAGAGATGGGTAGCCATTGCGACGAAAAAAAAGAAAAAAACGATTGGTAACCTCATGTCCGGGCTTTTGGCAATATTCGCCAAAAAGGCGGATGCAAATTGGCAGCGTTGGGACAGAAATCAAAGGTTTGCAGGGTATTACGGGTGTGCAGCCACCCAAACTTCGCCATCTTCGAAAATTTCTTTTTTCCAGATGGGCACGGTTTCTTTCAAGGTGTCAATGGCGAATCTGCACGCCCGGAAGGCTGCCTCGCGGTGAGCGGCCCCCACGGCAATCACCACCGGTATCTCGCCAATGTCAAGTGATCCGATGCGGTGGTGGATGGCGATTCGTTGCGCATCAAATTTTTCCATCGCCCTTCGGGCAATTTTCTGCATTTCCGAAACGGCCATTGGTTCATAGGCTTCAAACTCCAGCCGAAGCACTTTTTTTCCTTTGGTGTGGTTGCGCACCGTTCCAATGAAAACATTGATGCCGCCGGCTTCCGGAGCGGAAACAAACCGCACGCAACGGCCGGCATCCAATTTTTCGTCAATCAGTTGAATATCAATCATAAAACCGCAATTAACCACCACTTACGGGTGGAATCAACGCCACTTCATCACCATCTTTCAGCGTGTCGCCTTCCTGGGCATATTCGCTGTTAATTGCGAAGCGAAGGGCAGCCAGATCGCTCAATACAGGATACTGCTCAGCAAGCACACTGCGCAATTGAGCCACCGTACAATTGTCCGGCATCTCAATCTGTGAGAACCTCTTCCCGGTGATGTCTTTCGCAATGCCAAATGCCAACAACGTCAGTTTCATTGGTGAAGGTTTTTGAAGGTTTTTGAAGGTTTTTTTTTGAGGTTTTTATCCCGAGGCAAGCTCGGGATTGAGACCCCATCAGGCGCTGACTTTCGGTCAGCTCCTGAATTCTTCTTGCGGTTTTTTTGAAGGTTTTTTTTGAAGGTTTTTTTTGAGGTTTTTGTCCCGAGGCAAGCTCGGGATTGAGTTTTATGGAAAGGTTTTTCTGGTTTTTTATGAGGTTTTTTTGAGGGGGGGGAGAGCTTGTTTCGGAATCTCAGTTCCTCAATTCCTCAATTCCTCAGTTCCTCAGTTCCTCAGTTCCTCCCCCGATGCCGATCCCGTCCCGAAATCCTTCGGGATCGGGATGGCACGGGGCTCAATTCCTAAAAAAAAAGCATTCGAACACCGACGTAAAAGGCCAGCAGGGCGGTTGCTCTGCGAATGTAAACAGGAGAAAACTTTTTCGTGGCAAGACGCACGCCGATCTGACCTCCGGCCAATACACAAAGCATCAAAGGCAGTGCAAAGTTCCAGTTCATTTGAAATTGAGGGGATGACATTTGCCCCCCCAGGCCAAAGACAGAATTCACCAGGATGAAGAAGCTGGAAGTGGCGGCAATTACTTTGGGCGTATCCCATTTGGTCAGGTAGAGCAATGGAGCCAGGAAAATTCCACCGCCCAATCCAACCATTCCCGATAAAAACCCGATGCTTCCTCCCATGGCGGTGTTGATCGCAAGTGTTTGATTTTCTGGTGTTTTTCCGGCCAGTTCCAGTTGGCGCAGTTTGGGTGAGAACCACGTCATCACTGCCGCCAATACGAGGGTGGCACCAAGGATCAGTTTGAAAAACTCTTTTTGTACCGGAACAAAACCGCCTAAAAATGCCATGGGCATACTGGCCAGGACCAGTGGCAAGACCTTCCGCAACTTCAGAAAACCCGATCTGTAAAAGACGAAAACACTTCCGGTAACCACAGTGATGTTGCAGAGCAAGGTGGTGGACCGCATGATCAGCAAGTCAACTCCAAACAAGGCCAACAAGGCCAGGTAACTGGAGCCGCCCCCAAATCCTACGGAGGAATAAACCAAAGCAACGACAAAAAACAGCAGGTAGAGTTCCCAGGGCCCCATCGCGGAATCATTGTGAGTTGCGAAGATGGGAATTCCCCGGGAAAAGCAGCAGCATCACCGTCTTATGATGGCTACCGGCATGTTGTCATCGGCATTGCCCATCAGCATAGGCGTCTGAGCGCCAACGGTATAGCGGCTCACCCTGGAGATCACATAAGAAGCAATTTCTGAGAGCACAACAAGGCCGTCATTGTTTTCATCGGCTTCACCGGCCAATCCTCGCATCAGAAAATGGCTGAACACACCGGAGCGAATACCATTGTCTTCATAGGAAAGGTCGTCGCTGTTGGATGACAGCATGACCGCCATGCCCGGCGCCGCGTTTTCAAAATCCTTGTAAAACTTCCTAAGCATGTCCTGAATGGCATCCCCGCGGGCGGCCAGCGCATTGCCCATGCTGTTGTAAGAAAGCAGCGAACCGGCATAACACGCATCGGCAATGAGCAATTTGTGCCTTGCCTTGCAGGATTCAAAAGCTTGCTTCAGTTCCTCGTGGTATAGCCGGTTGTTGATGCCGTCGTAATCGTACGGAACCAGGGCTCCGCTCAGGCCGTGCCCACTGTAGTAAAACACCACCACGTCATTCTCATCCGCCCGAACGTAGGTGGTGTAGAGGGCATCAATGATGGCATCCCGGGTCGCCACATCGTCTATGAGCAGTTTGATTTGCCGGTCGGGCACTGCCCCACCCTCCGGGCTTTTCAGGAATGAGTAGTACTTGTAGGCATCGTCATCGGTGTAATGCAAGGTAGGCATGTGGGTATAATCGGCAATGCCGACGATGACAGCCCAGATTTTCACATCACCGGATCCATTCTTTGCTTCTGTTCTTTTTTCTTCGTCAAAACCGGGCACCTCCACGACATTGACCAATTCATCGGGGGCAGCCTGGCCGCCAACAGGTTTTCCGTAGATCCACTCCCCCTGCACTTTGCTGCCGTCTGCCCGTACCAAAGTTCCCCTGCCGTGTTTCTTATTGTTCATCCAGTTGCCGAAGAACCTGGCCCCGGAGTTATAGAAGAAAGTTCCTTGCCCGTGGAACCGGCCCTGTTTGAATCCTCCTTCGTACCGCTCACCGGTATGGAAAGCATACACGCCAAAGCCATTGGGCTTGCTCATTTCCCAATCACCTTCGTACCGGTCGCCGTTGGCAAAGTTCATGACGCCTTTGCCGTGCATGTGATTTTGGCGAAAATAGCCGAGGTATTCGTGGCCTATGCGGTAGGTGAAGCGACCTTTGCCTTCTCGCATGTTGTGTTCCCAATGGCCGTAATAATTGTTGCCGTTGGCAAATTTCATCACCCCATCGCCACTGGCTTCTCCATCTTTGAACGCTCCGTGGTACTCATCGCCGTTGGGAAATCTCATGACACCCTCGCCATTGAAGCAATCTCCACGCACACATTTACCCCGTAAGGAACCAAAGGGATTGGTCTCAGCCTTTGCGAAGAAAGTTGTTAAGACGACAACCAGGAAAGTGAAAACCCACTGCTTTTGAATGACACACATAATTCAACCGATTTAAAAGGTGAAAACAGGATTCGTGTAAGGTGTAGCAGTGGTTCATTCAGGAATATGAGTTTTTGTTGCTGACCAGGTCAGTGATAAAAGGGTTTCTGGTTTTCCGGTATGTGACAATTGGAATTCGTCGGAAGTAGCACTCTAACGTGAAGTCAGCCGGGCTTTATTTTTCGTTCCGCAAGATTTGAGGAAAATTCTTGTTGCTGACCCGGAAAAGATGAGCAGCATTTAAACAAATGTAAAAATCTCCGCAAAACACCCGGACCTCATTAAGTTTGCCGCCTCTGACATTTGTCATTCAATTTTGCCGGGTGAGACCAGAACTTTGCAAAGTTGATTTTCACACTAACCACAAATTTTCAATCCTTATGAAAAAAATCTTCACCGCAGTATTTTCACTGTTGATCCTTTCTGCCAGCCAGGCACAGGAGGTAGTTGACATGACCGCCAAAACCGGCAAGCCACAATCATTCGGGAAAGAAATCACCATGGACGGCGCCAAGGCACTGGCTGAAATGCAAGCCGAACTGGGAGATGCCGATAGCCTTCGGGTAAAAGTCAAGGGCAAAGTCACCGCAGTTTGTCAGATGAAAGGCTGTTGGATGACCCTGACTGATGACAATTTCCCGGAAGAAATGATGGTGCGCTTTGAGGACTATGGTTTCTTCATGCCCAAGACCATCGCCGGCAGAACCGTAATTGCTGACGGCATTGTTTACAAAACGGTAACTTCTGTGGAAGAACTGCGCCACTACGCCGAAGATGCCGGCAAGTCGAAAAAGGAGATTAACGCCATTACGGAACCAAAAGAGGAATTGCGCTTCCTTGCCAGTGGTGTATTACTTTTGCCGGAAGGCGATGAATAAGCGCCTGTTCAAAAGTCAAACATCCTCTTGCATACCATAACACAACACCCGGTATTCCCAAGATTGCATTGGTTGCTGTTTATAGCTGCCTGTTGGGTTTTACCGGGTGTTGTCATTTCTCAAAACAGCCTTGCCGACAGCCTGGAGGGCCTTCTGAAAACCCAAAGACCCGATACCAACAGGGTCAACCTTCTGAACGACCTTGCCTGGGAGTACAAATTTGACGATCCGGAAAAGGCCAGAGCCCTTCTCGACAGTTCGGTTCTTCTCGCAAAAAAACTCCGCTTCAAAAAAGGTGAAGCAACGGCGCTCAATTTCAAAGGGGTGGTTGAAGACATCCACGGCAACAGCGACCAGGCGCTGCACTTTTTTCAGCAAGCACTCAAACTGAGACAGGAATCAGGGGATAAAAAAGGGGTGGCTTCCCTGTACAACAACCTCGGCAATGTCTATGAAAACCAGGGAGACTATCTTTCAGCGCTTGACTACTACCAACGATCTCTTCGGTTGAGAGAAGAGCTAAGGGATACCACACGCACCATGCGGGCCTATTACAACATGGCCATTGTGCAGGAAAGCATGGGCAACTACCCTGAGGCGCTGGATTACATTTTCAGATTTCTGGAATTCGCCGAATCGGCCAATGATGAATACAACATGGCCAATGCCTGGAACATCATTGGCAACATCAAAGTGGAAACTGGGCGCTTTGAAGATGCACTCAAATACTACAACCAGGCAAAAGACCTGCACCAAAAGCTCGGAAACCAATGGGAACTGACTTCGGTGATGAACAACATCGCCAACCTCAATGACGCCATTGCGGAAGAAAAGATGGATGGGGGTGATCTGTCTGACGAGGTATTGCAATTGTACCAGGAAGCCATTGATCTGCATCAGCAAGCCCTCCGTATCCGGATAGAACTGGAAGACCTGGGTGGACAAGCGGAGATCTACAACAACATTGGCTATGTATTAAAAAACCTCGGCAGCTTTTACAAAGACAGGAACCAGAAACAGCTGGCAGCAAAAACCTGGACAGAAGCAGAGAAATACCTGAACAAAGCGCTGCAAATAAGAGAGGCAGAAGGTGACAAGGCCGGTGTCATGGAAGTTTACAATGGGCTGGCAGACATCAGAAGGCGCCGGCACAGGTATGAAGAAGCGCTCGTATTCACCAACAAATACCTGCAGATTGCCAGTGAGATTCAGGATGCCAAGTTTCAGCAAAACGGGCTCAAGGACCTCGCCAGGATCTATTACAAACTGGGAGCGTACAAAAAGGCTTATGACTTCAGAAAAAAATACGATCAGCTCCGGTACCAGCGATTTAACGAAGAAAAGATCAAGAACGAGGAAAGAAGGGAAATTGCGTACAGCGACAGGAAAAAACAAATAGAAATTGAAAAACAACAAGCCGAGCTGAAAATTAGGGATGCCCAACTGAAAACGGCCAGCATCGTACAGTACTCACTGCTCGGGGGAGCTGTGTTGTTTGTCCTCATCGCCCTGATCTTGTACAACAGAAACAATCTCATCAAGAAAGAGAAACAGCGTTCTGAGCGGCTCCTGCTCAACATTCTGCCCAAACAAACCGCCGAAGAGTTGAAGAAATACGGCAAGGCCATTGCCCGCAGGTATGATCAGGCCACAGTTATTTTCACCGACTTCAAGGGATTTACCCAAATCGCTGAATCCTGCCCACCGGAAGAACTGCTGACACAGTTGGACGAGTGCTTTGCCGCTTTTGATGAAATCGCCTTGAAACACGGCATCGAGAAGATCAAAACCATTGGCGACGCATGGCTGGGGGTGGCAGGCCTTCCGGTACAATGTGCTGACCACGCCGGCAGAGCCGTCAATGCTGCACTGGAGATGCAGGCGTTCATGGACGAATGGCGAAAACGCCAGCTCGCAGCCGGGAAACCCCCGTTTTGCTGCCGGATTGGCATCCACTCCGGACCGGTAGTGGCCGGTGTGGTGGGAAAGAGCAAATTCGCCTATGACATCTGGGGAGATACCGTCAACATTGCCGCCAGAATGGAATCGCAAAGTGAACCGAATGAAGTAAATATCTCACGCGCTACTTTTGATTTGCTCCCTGATGAATTCGAATGCACCCCCCGGGGACTGATAAAAGCAAAAAACAAGGGACAATTGGAAATGTACTTCGTCCGGCGTAAAGTGCAACTAAGCTCTACACCCCTTACCTGATTGGAACTTTTTTGAGCTGTTGGCAGCGGAATGAGGGCCTGAAACGTAATATGGGAGGTTTAAAGAAATAGGCGTTATTCCTGGAAGCAGCTCACGGGTTTACTCTCACTAATTTTACAATTAGCAACTTCGGAGCTGCTTTCGTTTTTTCTCCACTTGCCATTTGCTCAACTTTTCATTTCTTTTGACGGATGCACAAAAAAGAACCTCCGGTGGTGTACCGGAGGCTCGAACTTGGCTTTTGTGTTTTAACCTTGAAAAAACCCAGCTTAAATGATCAATCGTTTCAATACTTCTTCGGAGCGTTGTTGAACAAAAAAATTTGTTCGGAGCGTTTTTTTGAGCGTTTGACGGAGCGATTCTAGAAACCTGTAACTCTTTTCAAAGAAACCGGGACTGATCAACCGGTTGTTCGTTTCTGATGGTACAAAGATATGGCGGGTTTCAGCCCACTTTAGAAACGAATTACAGCCACTTTGGCACAGCAGATTTACCATTAGATAAGACAACAGGAAATCCAATCACCTGATAAACAAGTGATTGGATTTCTTAATTTCACAGACTTGTCGTAGGTTTGGCCTTGCCTGGAGGAGTGCTTTTCTCCCCCGGCAAACCAA
The DNA here is from genome assembly GCA_026993525.1 of Saprospiraceae bacterium. Taxonomy (GTDB): domain Bacteria; phylum Bacteroidota; class Bacteroidia; order Chitinophagales; family Saprospiraceae; genus UBA6168. Next base: position 14,496 of record JALWSS010000092.1, on the reverse strand, counting down.
ACGAGTAAGTGTTTGCCCCTTGTTTTACAGGGCGTTCAGGATCAAGGACCAGTTTTTACATCCCTGCATCATCTTCAATGATGATGTTTTCAGGGCGTCCGGTAACGATGTCGATGACAATGTCGATGTAAGTGAGTAGATCCATAGTTATTGTGTGAGTTTGGTTAAAGTTTCCAGCCTTGTGAATACGGGTGGGGAGTGATGAGCAAGAGGGAATGCGAAACCGACAAACAGTGGTCAGCCGCGATGCTCAACTTTGGATTTAGTAGTGTTGGGAGAAAAAAGAGGTTGAGTTCCTGGAGAGGGATGAAAAAACAAATTCGATTAACCCATGAAGGATTTGATTGAACTCGTGAATGTAGTTTCCAAAAACAAGGCCAAAAATTTGGAAATCATCGGTCAGGGCTCAATATCAGCGACCAATAAGACGGAGCAACTCTATGTATTGATTCATTCAGGGAAGATCAAATCAGCTGAAGATGCCATTGATTTGCTGTTCAAAAAGAACAAGGATCCGGAACAGGCATTGAACAAAACCATCAAAAAACTTGAAAAGAAGTTGCTGACTTCCATTCTGTTCATTGACCTCAATCAGCCTAAGTTCAGGGATATCCAAAGAGCGTATTATCGAGGACACCAGGATTATGCATCATTAAAGATACTGACCGGCCGATTCGTTTCTATATCTATAAGGCGGAAATTGGCAGAACAGCTGTACCGAACCGCTTTGAAATTTGAATTCACGGACCTGGCTGTTCTTTCGCTACGGCAACTACGCTCGATTTATTTACTAACAGAAGGCAATCCGAAAATTTTGGAGAAGCTGAACAAGCAACTGCATCTTCAACTACAGAAACTGGAGGCCGAGATGAAAGCTGAACAGTATTACAGCATGCTGGCAGTTCACTTCGTAAAATCCAGAGCTTCTTACAGTTTTCTTGAGCCGGAGGCCATTAAGTATGTAGAAGAGCTTGACAGAATACCACCTGAGCATCGTACGGCATCGTTCTACTTGAATTACTACCGGGTAAAGATGTATCGTTACCATCTTGTGTATGATCACTCCAAAGTATTGAAAAGCGCCAGGGAGGCGATCAAAGCTTTGACCCCCAAAAAGCATTTGCTGGCACCCACTGCCTTTCTCACTTTTCAAATATCCGCCATTTCAAGTCTGCTGCACCTGGGTCATTATTCTGAAGCAAAGGTGGAAATAGAAAGTTATTTGAATGAGTATCCCGTCCCTAATCACAACTGGTTCATCATCAAGGAGTACGAACTCTTGCTGAACCTGCACACTGGCAATTATCAGGAAGCGTTGAAGGTATTTCTGGAGGCCTTCAACAAACCGGAAAGGGCCAAGTTGCCAAGGGTTTACCAGGAGCGTTGGTTGCTGATGGAGGCTTTCATTCACTACCTTGTATTGACTGAAAAAGCCAGGCCTACCATGAAGCAGGAAGCTCAGCTCAAAGGCTTCAAACTGGGCCGCTTTCTGAACCAGGTGGCAGAGTTCTCGAAGGACAAAAGAGGGGCAAACATCGCTGTGCTTTCTCTACAGATATTGTTTTTCCTTCGGCAAAACAGGCAGGAAAAAGTAATCGAACGGGTGGAAGCTCTCAAGGCCTATGCAGGCCGTCACCTTCGCAAAAACGACACTTACCGGAGCAATTGCTTCATTCACATGCTCACCCAGATTCCGCTTGGGTATTTTCACAAACGCACCGTTTACGAAAGGGCAAAGAAATACATCAGAAAACTGGCCGAGATGCCATTGTCCAGGGCCCCGCAGAGCTCAGAAATGGAACCCATTCCCTATGAAAAACTCTGGGAACTCACCTATGAAGCACTCAGGGGGTGAATAGTGTCATTCCTCAGTTACACAGACAAACCTGTCAATTATCTTTGCCCGCACAAAAGAAGAACCATTGTCCGGAAAACCTCTGAAAATAACATTTTTGGGCACAGGCACCTCGCAAGGCGTGCCGGTCATCGGTTGTGATTGCGAAGTGTGTACCTCCGCTGATTTGCGAGACCACAGGCTGCGGGTAAGCATCCTGATCGAATCACCGGAAACCACCGTCGTTATTGATACCGGCCCTGATTTCAGGCAGCAAATGTTGAGGGAAGGGGTTAAAAAACTGGATGCTGTTCTCATCACCCATGAACACAACGACCACATCATCGGCCTGGACGACGTCCGTCCCTTCAACTTCAAACAAAAGCGCCCAATGCCGGTCTATGCCATGAGCAGGGTGCTCGGTGAAATTCAACAGCGCTTCAAATACATTTTTGACAAGAATCCCTATCCCGGAGCACCACAGCTTGTTCTCACTGAAATTGAGAACCAACAGGAACTTGTCATCGGAGACATTCATTTCAAATGCCTGCAACTACTCCACGGCAACTTGCCTATTCTGGGTTTCAAGACCGGTCAATTTGCCTACCTCACAGACGTCAAGACAGTTCCTGAAGAATCAAAATCCGGTTTGACCGGATTGAAACACCTCGTCATCAATGCACTGCACCACAAGCCCCACAAAACACACCTCAATCTTGAAGAAGCACTGGAGCTGATACAGGAACTGCATCCTGAACAAGCATACCTGACCCACATCAGCCACCACATGGGAACATTTGAGAAGATCAACCCCACGCTGCCGCCTCATGTAACCCTTGCCTATGACGGACTGTCAATCTCGCTTTGATGTGGGCTGTTTTTTTACATTTGCGCACCGAAAAGCCTGAGCCAGCCTCAATCTGAATTCATCTGAAAAAAACTACACAACATGAAATTACTGGAAGGGAAAACAGCACTGGTCACCGGAGGCTCACGTGGAATTGGAGCCGCCATTGTAAAGCGCATGGCCGAAAACGGCGCCAATGTGGCATTTACATTTCTTTCTTCTGAAGAAAAAGCCAAAGCCCTGGCCGACTCAGTAGCCGGGCAAACCAATGTAAAGGTGCAGTGCTATCGCTCTGATGCCAGTGATTTTCAACAGTCAGCTGGCCTTGTAGCCGATGTACTCGCTGAGTTCGGGCAGATTGACATCCTGGTCAACAATGCCGGCATCACACGGGACAACCTGATGCTCCGCATGAGCGAAGAACAGTGGGATGAAGTGATCCACACCAATCTCAAATCGGTTTTCAACCTTACCAAACAAGTGATGCGCCCCATGCTCAAAGCCCGGGGCGGCTCCATCATTAATATCAGTTCTATTGTAGGTATAACCGGAAATGCCGGCCAGGCCAATTATGCCGCCAGTAAAGCCGGGATGATCGGGTTCACCAAATCCGTGGCAAAAGAAATCGGTTCCCGCAACATCCGATGCAACGCCATTGCTCCAGGCTTCATTGAGACGGAAATGACCGAAGCACTTGATGAAAAAACGAAAGAGGCCTACTTCGCCAACATTCCGATGAAGCGATTCGGCAAAAGCGAAGAAGTGGCAGACGTATGTGTGTTCCTCGGGTCTGAAATGGCGGGCTATATTTCAGGACAAGTGATCAGTGTTTGTGGTGGGCTGAATACCTGATTCAATACCTCGCAAACTCTGATACAACTTTTCAGTTTCCTGTTCCGGAAGCAATTTGAGTTCGCTCCATAAGCGCTGCCTGCAAAATTCGTACTGGCGGATCGCCTGGCTGCGCAGCCCCATTTTAGAATAACAGCGCATCAGGTACTTATGGGCTTCTTCCATGCAAGCATCCTCTTTTAGAATTTTCTGAGCGATGTCTATTACCAGGTTCAGTTTGTTTTTCCTGAGGTAGCATGAACAGAGCCTGATAGCCAGGATCAACCACTGTTCCTTAAACTTTTCACGCTTCAATTCACACCATTCTTCAGACTTCAGATTTGCTGCAAAAGCCCCGCTGTAGTACGCAAAAGCCTTCCGATAACAATTAACAGCTTCTGCAACCCTTTCTGCTTGTTCATGCCTTGTTCCCACTCGCCAGTTCAACTCAAAATTTCTGTGGTCAAACTCTATGACCAGATCAGAATTGATTTGGTAACAGTCATTTTTGAAAACAATGACGTCCTTTCTGAAACCGATTTCCTTAAAGGCCTTTCTGATGGAATGAATGGTAACATTGAGACAGTTCTTGCCGGCCTCAAATGAGTGATAAGGCCAGAACCGGTCAATCAAAGCGTCCCTGCATACTTTTCCAGGGCTCTCATAAAGCAGGAAATACAAGATGGAATTGGCTTTTTTACCTTTGAGAATCAACCTTTCGTCACTTGCAAACACACTGCAATTTCCAAAGAAGTTGACAACGAGGTCTGCCCCCGGGGTAAAAGTTTGTTCCAGATTTGCCCCCGAATAAGTAACTGCTTCCGGCACGATTCCAACGGTGGCTGAATTGTCAACCTTCAGGTACTTCCTGACCTGTGAGACGATTCTGGCCAAAGGTTGTGCCGGCCCTGATACTTCTCCAATGATCCGTTCAATTCTGGCCATCAACAATTCGGACTCAACGGGCAAAAGGATAAAATCCTTTGCTCCAGACCTGAAGGCTTCTATGACATCTTCCGAATGGGGGTTTTCACCAATGAACAAAATGGGAACTGAAGAACCTGATTCTTCAAGTGATTGGAGTACTTTCTCTCTGGCTGCCGATGGCAAATGGTTGTGGAACATTACCATTTGCGATCCGGCAACGATCCTTGAAGTTGGCCCGGGATTGAACCGAACTTCAAAGTGAGCGGATAACAGCTCTGTCAGATGTTGAAATCGTTGAGGAGAAGGGGTGAAGAAGCTGATGATCTTTTTGCTTTTCATTTGGGAACTATTTTGGATAAATAGCTTCCTCAAAGTAGCTTAACCCTGTCAAAAACACCATTCAAGAGTACGACCACCTTTGCTTTGGTACAATTCTGGCCAATCTGATGTTGCCCCTTCGACTGTTTAATCAAATGAATTTTGAATTTGTTACCCTCCGATCAGTCAAATTCATTGGATAGTTTATGTTTTGTCACCAAAAAAATTCCGGACCATGGAGTATTCATTTGACTTCAATTTCAGTGGAAATCCCTCCACGCACAAGTGTGAACAGAAAGTAGAAGGCGATTGGGTTATCTTCACTTGCCCAATCTGCAAAGACTACGAAAGGAGAATCAACCTGAAATCCAGAGAGGTCGTGGTTTCAGGGGCTGAAGGCAATCCACACCAGCATAGGGGCTCCTTTATAAAGCCCGGGTTGGATAACCTGCAGTGCAATTTGAACTGATCGTCATCGTCATTCAGGCCACCTGAACAAAAGCAATTTCTGTTGCCCCTGACACGGACACTTCCAGCCTGTACACGCCGGCGCAACCAATTTCCGGCAGATCAATGGACAAATCTTTGTCTTTATTTGCGGGTAGTTTCTTTTTGAAGGAATAAAAAGGCACATCATAATGGAGTTGTCTTTGCACCAGCTTCACACCCACTTCAAGCTCAGGCTTTCTGAACGCAGGCGGCAACTCTATATTCAGTGAAACATTGGCCTCCTTTGGCAAAATCTTAGACGGCTTTCCCTCAACCAGGGTAGCTATTCCGAAAGCAGCTTTGGGGGTCATTGGCTCCCTTTTCTGAACAATTTTTTCTTTCTCCGTCAACTGGATATCTTCCGTTGGTGCCTCCTTTTCGCGATTGTTTTGAGGCAAATCCCTGGCAATAAATTCTTCAATGGCTTTACCATCAATTCCGTTGAATGAAGTGCTTCTTTCAGTTCTGACATTGGTGATCCTTGAAGTCAGCGAGGTCCCGGCTTCGTCTTTTTTCGGATAAATCTCCAAACGATAGGTGTACTTGCCTGCATCCCTGACATCCTGATCCTGAATTACCAGTTGATCTTCTTCCGGTTCCGTAATTGCTTCCTTCACCAACGAGTTAGAAATCAATTCTATGAACTCTGCCAGGCCAAGTTCAGCCTTTTCAATGCTCTTAAAGGACTCACTCTTCGCAACCACTCTTTTCCTTTTCCCATCGAGAAATTCAAAATAGTAAGATGACTTTTCACCCCTGACCCTGCCTCGTTTTGCAGAGGGAGGCCGGCGATTGAAAGATTCGAAGTAGTTCTTCGCTTCCTCAGCAGATTGGAATGGTTGGGACAAAACCAGTATTCCAGAGGATAAAACGACAATTACCCTGAATGCTTCATCCGCTTCGTTCAGATAGACCCCAGGCGGGGACTTTCTCAATTCGTACATATTGCTTTGAGGATTCATTTCAAATGGATTTTGAAGTAAAAAAAACCAGGCTGCCGGAGGTCATGACCGGCCAGCCCGGTTTTGATCTTTGTGTTACTGGATGTGAATGGCACTGAATTCTTCAAAACCACAAACAACCAGGGTAGAGCCGCAATTGAGGTGCAGCATCGCAACTGGTTTGAAGATGTCGCCACTGTAGGGTGCAAGTGTACCCCATTTGAATGTCACAGTGCCGCTGTAATTGCCCTGTCCGTTGTGGGAAATGCAAAACTGCTGAACGAGGTTAGGATCAGGTACTGATCCCAGATTTTCGAGGCGAACCTCCATGCACCACTGGCAAGGTGGGCACATGATGTCGAACAGTGGTCCACTGGCAACCCAGTTGAAGGTGAACTCAAGATCGTTCCCCTTGGTGATGATTCGTGGATTGTCGATGTCCATGCAACAACCTTTTTCCTTGTGCACTTCATGCCAGCAAACATTGGCGTCAACTTTTGCCGGACAGGGGAACATTACTTCCAAATTGAGGGGCTTAGACATAACAGTAGTAATTTTAGCCATCACTGAAATCAGATGCCGGGTTCAGGAAACGGCAATCAGAATCAGATCAGGAAATTTTCATTTGGGAAAACAAATCCTGAACCGGCTGCAAGATGCAAGCGACTGATTATTGCTAACTTAGGTAACAATTAGCTGCCAATTAAAAGACAATTAATTTGAATTAATTCTTTTGCAGGGTAGCTTATTCTGTCGCAAAAACACGGAGGGAAGAATTGATGGCCGCAATTTTCTCTGAGTCAACTTCAAAACTGCCATCGGGAAGAACAAAGACCAGCCCGGCGTTGATGAGGAATTCGATTTGTTCGGAAACATAGTCCTGGCTGAGACCAAGTTGTGCTACAAGGAAGGGCAAGTCCGCCGGGCCATGGCTGTTCAGGATATTTAGAATTGCAAGCCGGAACCGGTGGTTAAAGGCCCGGAGTTTGAGTGACGCGCATTCGATCAGTTTGCTGTCTAAAAATGGTTTTCTGTCTGTGTTCATGTAATGTGTGGTAACCCGGCATGGTGAATAGAGCACCAAAGATAGTCCGGGATTTCAAATCTCCATGATTTTCTTTTCCACAGCCTGTATTTTGAGGAACGAAACAGGATCAGAAGCAATTGGGCATACATGCTCTGTGATTTCCTATTTTTGCACACTTTTTCAGATATACCCGATTCGAAGTGGTTTGGGAATAATTCATCACTCCCGTCAAGTGTGGATGGGATTCGGGATCGGGATCGCCGCCCAAACCACTTCGTTTAGAGTATAATTGGTTGAAACTCTTTTGGTTTCAGTTGTTTTACCGAAGGAAAAGATCAATGCTGAGCAATAGATACACCTTATGTTTCCTGAGTACGATGTCATAGTTGTCGGAGCCGGCCATGCCGGTTGTGAAGCCGCAGTGGCAGCCGCCAATCTGGGCTCCAAAGTCATGCTGGCAACGATGAACATGCAGACCATTGCCCAAATGTCCTGCAACCCGGCCATGGGCGGCGTTGCAAAAGGGCAGATCGTACGGGAAATAGATGCACTTGGCGGATATTCCGGTATCGTGACCGACCACACCATGGTGCAGTTCAGGATGCTGAACCGCTCCAAAGGCCCCGCCATGTGGAGCCCCCGGGCACAAAACGACCGCATGCTGTTTGCCGCCAAATGGCGCCAGATGCTGGAGGCCCACCCCAACATTGATTTCTGGCAGGAAATGGTCACCGGTATCATCGTGAAAGATGGAAGGGCAAGAGGCGTATATACCGGCCTCGGGCTGGAGATTCCGGGCAAGGCCGTCATCCTGACCAACGGCACCTTCCTCAATGGCATCATCCACATCGGCGAAAAGCAGTTCGGTGGCGGGCGGGCGGGGGAAAGGGCCGCCAAAGGCATTACGGAACAGCTACAATCACTTGGTTTTGAGTCTGGCAGGATGAAAACCGGAACCCCGCCCAGGCTGGACGGCCGCACGCTGGATTACGACAAAATGGAAATCCAGGAAGGCGACGATCCGCCGGGTAAGTTTTCTTTCACCGACACCCCCAGGCTGGAAAAGCAGTTGCCCTGCCACATCACCTACACCAGCCCGGAAGTCCACGACATTCTGAAAAGCGGCTTTGACCAATCGCCCATGTTCAACGGAAGGATTCAGGGGCAGGGCCCCCGCTATTGTCCTTCCATCGAGGACAAGATTGACCGCTTTGCCGACAGGGAGCGGCACCAGCTTTTTGTGGAACCGGAAGGCTGGAACACTTGTGAGGTTTACGTCAACGGCTTTTCATCATCCTTGCCGGAAGACGTGCAGTACAATGCCCTGCGCAAGGTGCCCGGTTTTGAAAATGCAAAGATGTTCAGGCCGGGTTATGCCATTGAGTACGACTACTTCCCGCCCATGCAGCTGAGCCTGACGCTGGAAACCCACCTGGTGAAAAACCTGTTCTTTGCCGGGCAGATCAACGGCACCACTGGCTACGAAGAGGCCGGCTGCCAGGGGCTTATTGCCGGCATCAATGCCCATCTGGCATTGCACGAAGAAGAGCCATTCGTTTTGAAGCGTTCTGAAGCTTACATGGGCGTCCTGGTTGACGACCTTGTGAACAAAGGCACAGAAGAGCCCTACCGGATGTTTACTTCACGGGCGGAGTACCGCATACTGCTACGGCAAGACAATGCCGACAGCCGCCTGACGCCGTTGATGTATGAACTGGCTAAAAAGTTCGGCACCTGGGGTGGCAAAACCGTGGATGAATCGGAACTGGCAGTACGGATGCGAATTGTCGAAGAAAAAGAAAATGCCGCTTCGGAAATAGAAAAATTCTTCAGGGAAATCAGTGTTTCACCCGACCAGCTCAATGGCTACCTCGAAAGCAAAGGGTCCTCACCCTTGCGCCACCCGGTGAAACTGCACGGCGTACTGCTCAGACCGCACATCACCCTGGCAGAATTGAGAGAGGTTTTGCCGGAGGTGGACGCATTCCTGGACCGGTTCAGTGAATCCCACCTCAACGAGGCTGAAGTCAGAATGAAATACGAAGGCTACATCAAGAAAGAGCAGGAATTGGTGGAAAAAATGAACCGTCTCGAAGCAGTCAGAATTCACGAAGATTTTGATTTTCACCAATTGAAAGCCATCTCCAAAGAGGCCCGTGAAAAGCTTTCACGCATCCGGCCCCGCACCATTGGTCAGGCCAGCCGCATCAGTGGTGTTACTCCGGCGGATGTTTCAGTGCTGCTCGTGCACATGGGCCGTTGACAACAGGCTTACTGACCCGCATTGTTTTTTTCTGAATCTTCTTCCGGAACGTCAAAAATGGTGTGCTGGGAATCGGATTGCTCCAGATTCTGCTCCTCCAGGCGGTCCATGAATCGCACCGATTCGTTCCAGAAGTCCCGGAAAGCCGGCTTTACGTATTCGTAAACGGATTTCATCCGCGAAGGAAACTCTTTCAACTGCACATAGGTCATTGACTCTTTTTTGGTTTTGTCCTTAATGATGTGGGAGGCATCGGCAAACCAGATCAGGTAACTCAGCATCAGGGTGTAAAGGGCCCCAAGCACAATGCCGCCAACGACCTGGTTGATGAAATTGATGTTGGCGGATTGAAGTGCACTTTCGAAGAATTTGGCGATGAGCCGGATGACAATCATTGTGAGCAAAAACACCAGGAGAAAGCCGGCCACAAATGTGAATGCACTCTCGGTGTCGAAAGCGGTTTCCAAAAAGCGGGTTGCAGCCGGAGACAACTTGAAGGCCACCACCATTCCAAACAAAATGCTGAAGATGGTAAAGAAGGTCTTGATGATTCCCCGGGTAAATCCCTGGTAAAATCCCCAACCGGCCACAATGAGAAAGAGAATGTCAATAATCATCCAACTTGTGTTTATCCATAGTGTTGCTGACAATGCGCAAGATACTACAGGCCGAAAGTATAGCAGCCCGGTTTTCGACAAATCCTTGTTTTAACACAGGAATCCATTACCTTTGTCAGCATTGATCGTTTACCCTCCTGTTTGTTCTACATCAAAAAAGAGACCCCCGATTCTTTTATTCCCCGCCCATTTGGAAACAAGAAGAAGTTTACCCAGCTCAAAACATTCCTTACGTGAAAGGAATACTGGTCATACTGTTTACTGTCTCTTTCATTCTGAATTCCGTGGCACAACCACGTGGATCGGGTTCGGGTGCGCAAGTACCCAGGGTGTTCCTGATCGGCCAATACGAATCCACCTACAACGAATTGGCAGCCTCCAGTGCATCATTGGTCAGTGTTTGCCACAATGATGTAAGAGAGGCGTATCATTTCCTTCGGCAAATGGCAGTGGACATTCAAAAAAGAGCATTTTCCGAGGGCTTTGACCTGAACGGTGTCAAGTGCTGGATACACATTTTCTGGAACCCCGACGGCAGTATCCAACACATCGCCTTTTACCTGAAGCCTGCATCCAGGAACGTTTCCCGGGAGGCGCTTTCAGCTTTTTTCTCTCGCTTCGCAAAACAGTACCGCCTGCCCCTGACACATACTGAAACCTTTCAACTTTACACTTCGCTTTCCTTTCCCGTTCTCAAACCGGACAAACAGGCCACCCACCGGGCTGCCTCCACACAATACTGACTTTCAGCATTGCTTTGTCCTACTTTTGCCGACGCAAAAAACCTGAGTAAGCAACTATACCTTTATGAACAAGAAATACGACGCCATCGTGATTGGCAGCGGATTTGGCGGAGCCATGGCCGCCCGGCAACTCGTGCACGCCGGCATGAAGGTGTTGATGATTGAAAGAGGTGAATGGGTGAAGAGAGGCCCTCACAACTGGGGCCCCAAAGCATCACTTGATCTCACCCCCCATTACGACAACAGTACAGCTTACAAGGTGCTCAAAGGCGGCAACAAAGCTGAAATGGGTGTCTATGCCTGTGTAGGAGGCCCTTCCGTGTTTTATGGCGGTGTATCTTTCAGGTTCCGCAAAGAGGATTTCAGTCCTTCGGAAAACCTCGTTGCCGGCAGCCAGGCCAGGTGGCCCATCAGTTACGATGACCTCGAACCCTGGTATTCCCGGGCCGAAAACATTCTGGACATTTCCGGAGACGATGCCAATGACCCCACTGCCCCACCCCGGTCAAAGCCCTACCCGCAGCCGGCAGCACCGCTGGCCACCGTTTCGGAACAAGTTAAAAAAGCTGCGGAATCCCTCGGCCTGCATCCCTTCCCACTGCCCCTCGCCATCAACTACCGGAAAAACAAACCCGGCCAGCAAGCCTGTGCTTCCTGCACCACCTGCGATACCTTCGCCTGTGCGGTGAATGCGAAAAATGACCTCGCAACCGTGCTGATCCCGCATTTGCTCAATCAGGGCATGCAACTGATGGACCGGACCGTCGTTCTGCAAATTCTGGAAGAAAACGGCCGGGTAAAAGGTGTGCGATGCAAAAACAAATCCTCCGGTGAAGAATCTACCATCCATGCCCCTCGTGTGATACTGGCTGCCGGTGCCCTCGGTTCTCCTCACCTGATCCTGGCCTCCGGACTGGAAAAAAAGAACCCCGGCGGAAGAGTGGTCGGCCACTACCTGATGCGCCATGTCAACGCCATCGTCTTTGGCATCTTCCCGGGCGCGGCCGACAAAGAAGGCCGCTTTCACAAACAACTGGCGATACTGGATTTTTACCTCGGAAAAGAATCACATCCCGAACTGAACGGTAAAATCGGCAGCCTGCAGCAGATGCCCACACCACCGGCCGGCCTGGTCGAAAATGCCGTGCCGGGCTTTCTGGGAAAAATGCTCGGCAGCCAGGTAAAACGGCTCACCGGCCTGTTGGCGATAGCCGAAGACCAACCGGATTACGAAAACAAATGCTGGCTTGATTTCAGCCAAAAGGACCAATGGGGTTACCCGCGCCTGAACGTGGTTCACCAATATTCGCAAAGGGACAAAGCAGCCATGAAAGTTTTGACGAAAGAAGCTGCTAAAATCATGAAAACCGCCGGCGCATGGGCCACCTACACCCACCACATACGCACCTTCTCACACGCCGTGGGCACGGTCAGGATGGGCCATGACCCCAAAACATCTGCACTGGATGAATTCTGTGCTTTCAGGGGAGTAAATGGCCTGTGGGTGGTTGATGGCAGCTTCATGCCTACGTCTGCTGCAGTGAACCCCAGCCTGACCATCGCCGCCAATGCCTTGAGGGTCGGTTCGCACATTGCGAAGGAAGGATGAGTGGGCAGTGGGCAGTACTCAGTACTCAGTACTCAGTACTCAGTACTCAGTGGGCAGTGGGCAGTGGGCGAAAAAAGCTCCAAAAACCTTTTAAAAAACCTCAATCCCGAGCTTGCCTCGGGACTAAAACCTTTTAATCCCGAGCTTGCCTCGGGACAAAAACCTTTTTAAAAAACCTCCAAAAACCCATTCAAAAACCCTCCCGGGCTAAACATTGAACCGGAAGTGCATTACATCACCATCCTGCACAACGTATTCTTTGCCTTCCACGGAAAGTTTGCCGGCTTCTTTCACGGCTGTTTCTGAGCCGTATTTAGCGTAGTCATCGTATTTGATCACTTCTGCACGGATAAAGCCCTTTTCAAAATCGGTGTGGATTACACCGGCGGCTTTGGGTGCTTTCCAGCCCCGGCGGATGGTCCAGGCCCTTACTTCCTTCTCACCTGCGGTGAAATAGGTGATGAGGTCCAGCAGGTGGTAAGTGGCACGTATCAGTTTGTTAACTCCCGGCTCGTCGAGTCCCATGTCCTTGAGGAAGGCCATGCGCTCTTCTTTTGATTCCAGTTCCGCAATATCGGCTTCGATGGCTGCGCTGATGTAGATCACTTCAGCGGGTTCGTCCTTTACGGCTTCCCTGAATCGGGCAGTGTAGGCATTGCCTTCAATGACGGATGCCTCATCCACGTTGCAAACGTACAGGATGGGTTTGGAGGTGAGCAGCATCATTTCCTTCAGCAAAGCCATGCCGTCGTCTTCGAGCTCAATGCTCCGGGCCGGTTTGCTCTCATTGAGGTGTGCCAGGATCTTTTGCGCATTTTCGAGATTGGCGATGTCCTCTTTTTTGGCGGTCTTTGCCTGCTTTCTCAGGCGCTCGATGCGCTTCTCCACAGTCTCGATGTCTTTGAGGATCAGCTCGGTATCAATGGTTTCCTTGTCGCGTACAGGGTCCACGCCACCTTCCACGTGCACCACATTGCCATCGTCGAAACAACGAACCACGTGCACGATGGCATCCACTTCCCGGATGTTGGCAAGGAACTGATTGCCCAGGCCTTCCCCTTTGCTGGCTCCCTTGATCAAGCCGGCAATGTCCAGTATCTCGATGGTGGTAGGCAGCACGGCCTGCGGCTTCACCAACTCCGCCAGCTTGTCCAGCCGGGGGTCAGGTACGGTAATGACCCCTACGTTGGGGTCTTTGGTAGCAAAGGGGTAGTTGGCTGCCAGCGCCCTGGCAGAGGTCAGCGCATTGAAAAGGGTTGATTTTCCGACGTTGGGCAAGCCAACAATTCCAGCTTTCAGGGCCATTTCTGATGATATTGTTTGAATGTGATTTCTAAAAACGGCCGCAAAGATAGGATTCTGGGGGATGTGGAGATTGTTGAAGTGTTGAAGTGTTGAAGGGTTGAAGGGTTGAAGGGTTGAAGGGTTGAAGTGTTGAAGGGTTGAAGGGTTGAAGGGTTGAAGGGTTGAAGGGTTGAAGTATTGAAGTATTGAAGGGTCGTGAGCTTGCCTCTCGATCCCGACTTTTTCCCAACTAAAATGCTGTAACGACGACCTCATGATCGCCGTGTTCTCTGAAGTATTCATTTAGCGTGCAAACAAAGTTATATGGCACGGCAAGTGACGCCTCGCCAGGGCTCGGCTCAACACTTGCCGGAACGGGAATGTTGCAAGTGCCGCTTCGCTCAACACTTGCAACGACGGGGATCGCCAATACGCCCCCAAACCAGCCATACACCACTTAAACAATTCAACAATCTCAATCCCGAGACAAGCCCGGGATCGTAAGACAAGCCCGGGATCGTGAGACAAGCTCACGCCCCTCAACAATTCAACATTCAACATTTCAACAATCTCAACAATTCAACAATCTCAACAAATCAACAAAAAAAAGAACCCAGGCGCAAAGGCCCGGGTCGAAAATGGTTTAGCAAGTTATGATGGCTAAAATTCTTCCAAACGCTGTCGCATCCGTTTTGCGAAGAAAAAAACGGGGGGTAAAGGGCGGGAGCTGAGTGAAGCCTCGACCCCAGAAGCCACGCCCTCATAT
>JALWSS010000091.1 GCA_026993525.1 Saprospiraceae bacterium | reverse complement strand
AAGTGGTATTCTCGTCAAAAGAGGTTATTCCTTCTGGAAAAATGTCGGACAGAGTCCGACAAGATATGGTCCCGGACATCCCGAAGGAATTTCGGGAGGAACCAGCGTCACTGCTGGCGCCTCCCGAAATCCTTCGGGATGTCCGGTGCCTCTTCCAGCCGGACTCCGTCCGGCATGTGAGCATTCAAATTTCCGTCGGAATTAATGAATTGGGGGTTTTTGCAGTGCTCTCATTCCTCAGTTCCTCAGTTCCTCAGTTCCTCAGTTCCTCATCCCTCATCCCTCATCCCTCATCCCTCCTTTTAGCATGGTTGTTGCAAAACGTGGGGCAATAGCAACCCTAAATAAGCACGGACTATGTCTTTATGTAAACGCTTACTCTCGTTCGTGCCCCCCACCCTGTTGTTTGTACTGCCGCTCTTTTCACAAATCCAGGGAAAACTCGAACTGCAATCAGACAATACTTACCTGGTTTCGGCCGTCCCGGAGGTGGATTGGTCGCCCCCGATGAGTGTTACCAACAGTGCTCAGATCACCATCCGGGCCACCAGCGGCAAATTTGTTCTTTCCGATTTTCAGTCACAATTTGGGGTATGGACCCCGGCCAATCCCATCGTTGCACCGCCTGAAGCACCGCAATATGATTATTACAGTTTTTCACTGGCAAGTCCGGTAGCAGATGTGAGCTACGAGAATGGCATTCCCCTTCCGCTTTTTTCGTTCCGCAACGCCGGTTCCTGTGCTGAGTTGCAGCTCGTTGATACCGATACCGACCCATTCATGCCGCCCAATTCCCTGAATGCCAACATTGGAAATTCATTCTCGGTCATCGGAGCGGGCATCGGTCAGAATGCGTACACCGGCAACGCAGCGGAATCATCCGTGAGCTGCCCGGCGCTGGGCCTTTCGGTTTCTGACGATGGCATCGGTTGCTACGGTGAAACCACCACGTTGAATATCGCAGTGGTGGGTGGTGAGCCTCCTTACCAGATTTACTGGCAACACACCGCCAGCGGAGCCGACGGCTACGCCAGCGTGGCCGATTACGGTGGCAGTGTGAGCCTGAGCAACATGGAAGGAGGTCAGTACTACTTCGAAGTTCAAGACAACCTTGACAGCATTGCGACGACAAATTATCAACTCAGCCAACCCGCTCCCATTGAGATAACCCTGTTGGGCTATGATGCCAGTTGCAACGGAAGCATGGACGGGGTGGCACTGGTAAAAAACGCCACCGGCGGTACCATTGCCAACGACTACCAGTACTATTGGAACACCAACCCATCGGTGTCAAGCCCTTCTGCCGGCTTTTTGAACCCCGGTGTTTACACGGTTACCGTAGTTGACGACAATGGCTGTTCGGCTGAAGCGTCCGTCGAGTTGGGCGAGGCAGTCACCATTTATCCCAATCCGGTCGTCAGGGATATCACCTGCCACGGTGGCACTGACGGAGTCATTGACCTGTACCCCGTCGGCTTCAATCCACCTTTCACATACAACTGGTCATCCAATGTGCTGACGGGGCCCTACTCCTCGGCCTGGCAGTTGCCCGCAGGCACCTATTCCGTGACCATCACCGACAACACCGGTGTGTGCAACACCACGGTGGAATTTGTGCTGGACGACCCCCCGGCCATCGAAACGGATTACCAGCTCAGCCAGGCGGTTTGCTTTGGCGACAAGGGCTACCTGACCTTGCTGGCCGTTGAAAATGCCGAAGAACCCTGGACGGTTTCCATTACCGAAGGAAGAGAACTCAATCCGGGTTTTGAGTACGAAGTGGAACCGGGCATCCAGCAAATCCTCACCATCGAGGACGCCAAAGGCTGTGTTCACGAAGAAGAATTTCTCATACCTGCCCCGGTAGAACTCATCGTGGAGGCCGGTGACAACCTGATGCTCAAATACGGCGAGCAAACCCAGCTGAGCCCCCAGATTTCACCGCAAACCGGGGTCAGCATCCGCTGGTCACCTGCCGGGGACCTCAGCTGCGACGACTGCCCTGACCCGATCTTATACCCCACGGAATCAAAGACTTACCAAGTTACGGTTACCGATTCTGCCGGCTGCAGCAGCACCGATGCTTTTTCTGTTTTCGTCAGAAAATCCAGAGACCTGTACATACCGACCGCCTTCAGCCCGAACGGCGACGGCATCAACGATATTTTTTGCCCTTACGGAGGCTTTGAAGCCATCCGTGTTACCGGATTCAAAGTCTTTGATCGCTGGGGTGGCATACTGTATGAAATGGACAACCCTGTGGCCTTTGGCGACGACAAATGCGGCTGGGACGGAACGGCGAACGGCAACCCCCTCACCAACGGAACCTACCTCTACGCCATCAATGTCGAGTTCATTGACGGTGAGGAAGTTCTGTTCGCAGGTGAAGTAACTTTAATGCGTTGAATGCCTCCGGTTGGCATTCCCATTTTGGCACCGTTTTGGCAAAACAGGCAACGACAGCATACTTCCCCCCCCGCCTGTCATTCCCCCGAGCTGGTTTCAGACAATTCACATGAGAAAAGGCTTCCCCCGACTCCCACAATAGTCTGGTGAGTTCCCCCCTCTTTATCCCTCGCCTTTTCCGGATGTGATAAAATCACTTATTCTATGAAGCCTCATTCAACACTTTTGGTGTGGCTGCTTCTCTGTGTCACCTTCTCAGTTTCTGCGCAGGTGAAATACAAGGTGAAGCTGCTGCCGGACAATTCGACATATCAGGTATTGTTGAAGCCCGAAGCCACCTGGGCTGCACCACTGAACGCTGTACCCTCAGCGCAGGTAACCCTGGTTGTTCCCACCGGCGGTTTTTCCGTCGGAAATGTCACATCTCTACTCGGCAACTGGACCTACAATACCACCATTACCGCTCCAACAGAAAATCCAGGATACGACTACATCATTTTCGGATTGACCAGCGCCACTTCTGACATTCCTTTTGTCGAAGGAGAAGAAGTAGCCCTGTTTGAATTTGCCAACAACGGTTCCTGCACCGGCGCACTTGCATTGATTGACCACGATACCGATCCCTTCATGCCTCCCAACAGCCAGAGTGCCAATGTGGGCAACTCAATTTCGGTTATTGGTGCGGGCATTGGCGTGAACGCCTACACGGGAAACTACGGCGACTTTCCGGCCGATTGTACGCCGGTGAGCAACTGTGGCATCGAGGTGTACGATGTGATCATCACTCCTCCGTCGCAATGTGGCGTTGCCGACGGAAGCATAGAAATACAAGCCGTCAACAACGGAAGCGGATTCCCCCTTCAATACTCCATTGACGGTGGATTGTCCTATTCATTTGACTCCATCTTCACCGGCCTTTCGTCCGGCAATTACATAGAAATCATCGTAAGAGACTTCCCCCCCATTTGTATCGTCAACCTGGGAGAATTTACCATGGCAGGCCCGCTGTCAGCTGTGGTAACAAATGTGGAACTGACCGATCCCAGCTGTGGCAATTCCGACGGTCAGATAGCGGTGACAGCCACCAGTCCGTTGGGAGGTACACTGAACTACGGCGTTGGCACTCCTCCCGTTTACCAGGACTCCAGCGTCATCACCGGGCTTGCGGCCGGCACCTACGACCTGTGGGTGGCCGACATTACCAACAACTGCGAATCATTGGTGGGGTCCTACACCCTCAACGATTGCCCGCCCGAGCCATGCGTGGGCACCTTCCAAATTGAAAATACCGGCAGTGGATTGTACCGCGTTTCCATGGCTACCGGCGTCACCTATGCAGCCCTCCAGGATACTACGCACGGGTTGCAGGTCACTTTGAAAGTACCGCATACGGGTTTTGAAATTTCCAACCTGACCCCACAGATCAGCGGGCTGAACTTTGCCATCAGTTCCTACTACCAGGCGCCCACCGAGGCACCGGATTGGGACTACATCACCTTCACACTTACTACGACGAATACCACCTTGATCCCCTACATCGAAGGGCAGACCGCTCACCTCTTCACCTTCACCAATACCGGTGTTTGTGCGGGCGACAGCGTGTACATCATGTCCGACACCGATCCCTTCTATCCGCCCAACTCCGAGAATGCGGACGTAGGGCTCAAGCTATCGGTTTCCGGTGCGGGTGGCCCGGCGAATACCTGCCTCGGAGCAGGGGCTGTGGCCGTTTGCGACGAAGAGCCACCACCCCCGCCCCCCAGTTGCTTGCTGACCTACCAAATGGAGCAAGACCCCGACGGCACCTACCGCGTGTCCTTGCTCTCAGACACCACCTGGAACTTCCCTTCCAACATCACCGCTTCCATGCAGGTAACGGTGAAGGTTCCGACGGGAGGATTTACCGTCAGCAACCTCACCAGCCTGGTTCCCGGCGTCACATTCAGCCTGGCCAGCACTTATGCAGCACCACCCGAAGACCAGACCCACGACTACATTTCATTCATTCTGAATACACCCGGCACCTCTGCCATTGCCTATACCAAGGGCAGCGCCACACCGCTGTTCACTTTCCAGAACAGCGGCAACTGCACCGGCGGTGCCGTGTACCTCATGGACAACGATACCGATCCCTTCACGCCACCAAACAGCCAGAGCGCCAACGTCGGCCAGCAACTGACAGTGGCCGGCTACGGCGCAGCCGATGCCCCATTGTGCATCAGCAGTGATGGCATTACGGACTGCCAGCCATGCAGCGGCAGCGCCATCACGGCCAGTGCCGATGTGAGCATTTGCGAAGGAGAATCAACGCAACTGAGTGTCAGCGGCGCCACGGGCACCATTGCCTGGTCGCCTGCGGCAAGCCTCAGTTGCTCAGACTGTGCCGACCCGGTGGCAACACCGGACAGCACGACGGTTTACACGGTTACACAGACGGATTCTGTGGGATGTATGACCAGTGACAACGTAACCGTGACCGTAGTACCAGCTCCACAACCTGATTTTTCAGCAAGTGGCAGCTGCGCCAAGGATACCGTATCCTTTACAGATTTGACAACTTCTATTGGAACTATAAATGCCTGGAATTGGGACTTCGGGGACGGTTCAGCCCCGTCGAACGAGCAGAACCCTGCTCATCTCTATTCCAGTTCCGGGAATTTTGAGGTTTCATTGACGGTGACGACCGAAGAGGGTTGCTCTGCTTCCTTCTCCGATTCCGTCACCGTTTTTCAAGGACTCGACGCAGCCCCGTTCGACACGTACTCTATTTGCAACGGGGACTCTGTTCAGATATTCGCTCCGGCCAATGCGGTCAGCATCAGCTGGAGCCCGGGCACCGGCCTTTCCGACTCCACTTCCCTGCAACCGATGGCAGCACCGGCGGCTACCACCGTTTACACCTACACCGGCACCACCGCCAATGGTTGCACCGATACGGGTACGGTTACCGTGGGCATTGCCAACAAGCCGGTGTTTACGGAAGTCAACGTCAATCCGCAAACCGATTGCGAAACACCCAACGGATGGATTGAGATCGTTGCCAGTGGCACCGGTGCGCTGGAATACAGCATTGACAACGGCGACACCTGGCAGTCTGACAAGACCTTCCTCGACCTTTCGGCCGGTGATTACATCATCATGGTCAGAAATGCCGGGGGGCTCTGCCCCGTTGCCTTCAACTTCAATCCGGTGACGGTTGACCCGCCCGTTAGCCCCGGCATCAACAGCGTGGGTGCTGTACAGCCCAGTTCGTGTGGCTCCAACGACGGTGCCATCATGATTACCGCTTCGGGCGGAATTGCCCCGGTTCTTTACAGCATAGATGGCGGACAGACCTTCTTCGACAACGGCACCTTCACCGATTTGCCGCCAGGCGATTACACGGTTTTCGTCGCCAATGCCGATACCACCTGCAAGGTGCAGCATTCCGAAGTCATCACACTGACTGAGCCGGTGCCACCATCCATTGCCGAGGTGAACTTGGTGGACCCGACCTCCTGTATCGTTGACAACGGAAGCATTCAGATCACCGCCGTCAGCAACAGCGGCAACAGCCTGCAATACAGCATAGACGGCATCAACTGGTTCACTTCCAACACTTTCAACCTGCTGGCACCGGGCACTTACACCCCACAGGTGGCCTATGTTGGCGGCATTTGCCCAATCGAAGGGGCTCCGGTTACTTTAAACGAGCCGGCCGATCCGGCCATCCAGAACCCGGTTGCTGATTTCAGCCTTTGCGAAGGGCAATCGGCTTCACTGACCATCAATTCAAGCATTGACATCAACGGCTACTCCATCAGTGGTGGCGGTCTGTTCAGCAACGACGCCGTCAGCGGCAACCAGCTCAACTTCGACGTTCTGGCGGGCATCGGCGGCAGCACGTCTGATTATGTCGTCGAAATAACCGGCATCAACGGTTGCACGACTACGGACAGCTTCCAGCTTTCCACTTTGCAGAATCCCGTTGCTGATTTTCAGGTCGCTTCGCAAACTTGTGTGAACGGCCAGGTGACCCTCACATTTACCGGAACGGCAAACGCTGCTGCCACCCTGAACTGGTCATTGGACGGCGCTGTGGTTGATTTCTCCAGTCCTGCCACTGCCGATGCCCCGGCAGGAGCCACCATCGTCGTAACCTGGAACACCCCGGGCACCAAAAACATTGATCTCAGCATTGACCAGTCCGGTTGCACCGATCAGGCAAGCATGAGCCTCGACATCAACGATTTCGACCCGGGACTCACCGTTGACGCCACGGACGTGAGCGTTTGCGAAGGACAGGATGGCAGCATCACCCTGAGCATTGCCGCCGGCGGCGACTATACTTTTGCATGGGATGGACCCGGGGTGACCGGCGACACCTCCCAAAACCTGAGCAACCTGGATGCTGGCAGCTACCAGGTGACCATTACAGAATCAAACTCACAGTGCTCCACCACCGCCACTGCTGAAATTGCGGCTCCGCAACCCGTAGGCATTGCCAACCTGAGCAGCTCTCCGGCAACGGATTGCTCCGGCAGCGCCAACAACGGCAGTGTCAGCATTGAAGTAAACGGAGGTGACGCACCCTTCCAATACCAATTGTTTGATGCCTCCAACCCGGGCACTGCTTTGGCCACCATTGACAACGCCGGCAATGCCGCAACCTTTGAAAACCTTGTGGCAGGCGCCTATCAGGTGGTGGTGACCAGCGCTACCGGCTGTACCAATAGTGGCACCACTGCCGTTACCGGCATCAATTCAGCGCTGGCCATTGACTCACTCGGCACCGAACCGGCAACCTGTGAAAACACCGCCGACGGTGCACTGACTGTGACGCTGACCGGTGGCCAGGCGCCTTTCAGTTACGACGTGTTCCAAAACAACACGCTCATCAGCGATGACCAAACACTCAACGACTCACTGCTCCAACTCAACGACCTGGTGCCAGGCACTTATGTGGTTATCTTCACCGATGATTTTGGCTGTGTGGTGCCGGCAGTCGTTGCCGTTGACAATGAAGGCGGAAACCTCGGCGTGCTGTCGGATGTGACCGATCCTTCCTGCAACAGCGAGGACGGAAGCATCATTCTGACAGACTACCCGGCGGGTTCTTCTTTTAGCTGGGAGGGCACCAATGGGGTGCCACTGGATGGAGATTCTACCATCTACAACCTGGGGGTAGGCATCTACACGGTTACGGTTACCGAACCTGTGAATGGATGTACCAGCGAGCTGACCTTCGTTCTGGAACCGGATGGCGGCCCTTCCATTTCGATTGACACCCTAACCGATGCGTTGTGCAGTGACAACACAGGCACATTCACCTTCACCGTAAGCGGTGACAATCCGTTCAGCTATGAGATATTGAATGCCGGAGCCGGCGGGTTCGGCACTCCGGATGAGCCCATTGTGGTGGAAGGATTGGAAGAAGGGGCCTACGTTGTGAAAGTGACCGACCTGATAACGGATTGCGAAGTGCTGGATGCATTCGTAATCAATGGCCCTCCGCCTATGCAATTGACCGCTGTTGCAACCGGCGCCAGTGGTTGTGATACGTACGATGCAAGCATCTGCCTGACAATCAGTGGAGGAACGGGGCCTTACCTCATAGATGCACCGGAAGGAGACTTTCCGACCGACCCGCTTTTCGAAGGGGCCTGTATCACTTCGCTTTACGAAGGAACAATACCTGTGACTGTGACCGATGCGAACGGATGTTCCATCACAACTTCTATTGAACTGCCCGATATGCCGGTGGTTGCGCTGTCGGCTGACAGCGTTACCATCAACGGCTACACCTGCCCGGGCGAAATCGGGGCCATCATTTCCAACACGGCGAATGAGTACCTGATTTTTGACGAAAACAACAACCTGCTGGCCATGACGCCGTGGATGGATGCTCCGGCTGGCAACTACATTGTGCGCTACACCAACGGCAACTGCACCGCTGAACTGCCCGTGACCGTTGACGGTCCGGAAGAGTGGAACGCAAGTGTCAATGCCCAGGCCGTTGGCTGTGCCGGCGGCGATGGAAGCATCGCACTCAACGTGACCGGTGGCAATGGCGATTACAGCTTTACATGGGCCCACGGCGCTACCGGCGACACCCTCACCGGATTGACCGAAGGGTACTACAGCGTGACCATCACCGATGGCATGGGCTGCAGCACCAGCCTCGATTCCATCTTCATTGACATTGATTGTCCCTGTCAGCCGGTATTCAACGTGGATACGTTTTATGTGGTGCTGCAACCAGGCCTCACGGAAGTGTGCCTGCCAACGGATGTTCCCGACATCGAAGTGTATGACCTTACACTTGACGGCAGCACCTACAACGGCGCTATTGGCGAGTGCACCGACAACGCCATTTTCTATGGCTACGGCATACTCGACAACCTGGGTGACCCGCCCTACCGCCTCGACCAATGGAGCTACAGCGGCAACCAGGTTGCCGATTTCGACTTCAATACCGTTCAGGAACTGGTTGATTACATGAACCAACTGGATGTGTTCGGAAACTGGGTGAACGACGCTGCTCAAAGCAGCATCTCCGGTGGGCAACCGGGTGCCAGTTACGGCCCGCTGGTCATCACACACCTGGGCAGCAACACCACCCTGAACCTGCAGGTGAACACCGTGAGCGTGGCACATCCGAGCATCTTCGTGACCAATGAGCCTACGCATGTGTTCATTGTGGAAGACCCCGACATAGGTTGCAGCGATACCCTGTATATCAATGTTCAGGAAAGCGGACAGCCAACCACGGATACCATTTACGTAACCGTGCCTCTGGATGGCAGCTCTACCGTCTGCCTCGAAACAGACGAACTGCCCGGAACGCCGGAGCTGATCTCCAACGAATGCCCCGCACTGGTCCTCAACTCACAACTCATTCTGACCTCAGGTACCTGCCTCGACATCAACGGATTGATGGTGGGCGACGATCAGGCCTGCATGGTCATTTGCGACGACCTCGGGGTTTGTGACACCACCATCGTGGTCATTGAAGTGGTTGACACCAGCACACAACTGGTCATTTACAACGGCTTCAGTCCGAATGAAGACGGGTACAACGACTTCTTCAAAATCAAGAACATCGAACTGTACCCCGACAACACACTGACCATCTTCAATCGCTGGGGCAACATGGTTTACCAGAAAAACAGGTACACCAATGCCTCCCCGTGGAAAGCGATCTACAAGAATACCTACCTGCCGGACGGCTCGTATTTCTACATCCTGGAAGTTACCATCAATGGTAAGAAGGAAACCTTCAAAGGATTCGTGGAAGTGCGACGATGACGGACGGAAAGATTAAGGGAATTACATGCTATGTAAAAACGGCTGCGAACCACTTGCGATTCGCAGCCGCCTTTTTTTTTTGAGGAACCGAGGAACTGAGGAACTGAAGAACCGAAGGAGCTAGCACCCACAAACCCTACTCCCTACTCCCTACTCCCTACTCCATACTCCATACTCCCTACTCCCTACTCCCTACTCCCTGCCGAAGCCTGCCTGGCCGTCAGACAGGGCAGTCCCGACGAAAGTCGGGATACACTCTACACTCCATCAAAATCTCATCGTTACGCCGCCCAGGAAGTTGATTCCGTAGGTGGGATAGTAGAGCCAGCGTTCCCGTTTGTTGTCGAGCAGGTTGTTGAGTTCGAGGAAGGCTCCCACTTTTTCGGCGAACCAGTATTCCCCGGCCAGGCTGAGGTCAAAGAGGCTGTTCAGTGTGGTGAATTTTCCGGGGATGAAAGAGGTATTGGCCGGCACGCCGTTTTGCATGTAA
This sequence comes from Saprospiraceae bacterium, assembly GCA_026993525.1. GTDB lineage: Bacteria > Bacteroidota > Bacteroidia > Chitinophagales > Saprospiraceae > UBA6168. The sequence goes on along the minus strand of JALWSS010000091.1, from coordinate 10,689 downwards.
ATCTGGCCTCTTCCTCTCAGTTTACCATCCGGACTTGTGTACTGTGCCATGAAATTCAAATCCAGCGACGGCAGGTGCCAGGGCTTGGTTTCAAATTTGGTGTCGTAGAAGTTCTGGCTGATGGTGGCCGTAAAATCGAGGCCTTTGATGGGGCTGGCCTTTAGTGAACCACTCAGGTTGATCACATCCACATCGTCGTAAACCACATCGAAATCGTAGATGAGGTCGCTGTCGTAACGGAATTTGTACAGGGGCAGGTCGTTGGTTGGTTTGAGGCTGGCCTCGAAGGTGTATTCAAAAACATTGAGGTTTCCACGGATGCCGACAAAGGCTTTCAGGTAGCGGGTGTTTCTGAGCCCCATGTCCTCAAAACGGGTATGGATGTAAGGGTTGTAATCACTAAGAGAGCGGAAGGTGTTCTTTTGCAGGTCACCCGTTACACCGGCGAACAGCGCCAGTTCGTTGCCGGTGAGGTTGAGCACCAATTCGGCATCGGGGAAGAGCTCAAACTCATCGTTGCTCGACAGGATCTTCCCTCCGACCTTGATCTTGAAAATGCGACCGTGGTAAGTGAAAGCTGGCAGGAAACCAAAATTGTGGAGGGTCTGGCTGATCTCCTGTGTATCCCGGTACCAGGTAAAATCCGAGTACACACCGATGTCAATGGAATGTTTGCCGGCCACCCATTTGGTGCCTCCCAGATCCAGGCGCAGGCCTGTTTCCCTGGAAGCAAACTCGTCGCTGTGGCGATAGAGTTTTACACCGGCCATGTAGTTGAGGTCACCGGCGGTTTTCACACCGTTGAACAATTTTGCAGCAAGATCATAGGTATTGAACAATTGTTTTACGGCATCCTCCGGCACATTCGTTTCGGTGTTGAAAGGGTCAAAGCTGTAGCCGTAGTAGTGCACCCGGTTGGATTTGTATCCCAGGGTTGCATTGACGGCAGCGCCGTTTTGGAGGTAATAGGTGGCGTCGCCACTGGCCTGCGTCAGGCCGAATTTCTGGTTTTCGACATTGCCCGAAGAATAATCTGCCGAATGGTGCAGGAGGTTCAATCCCAGCGCATACGCTTCTTTGTTGCTCCGCTTGATAAAGGTGTTGTACGCCCCTTCGCCATAGATGGCAGATGGCAGGCCGCCCCCCAGTTTGACGAAAGCTTTGTACTCACCACCCTTGTCTTCTTCACCGGTTCTGTAAGACACCGGCCGGATGCGGGGAGGAGGATACTCCACGGTGATGGTCTTCGGAGCCACTTCGTAACTGAAGGTTCTGGCTGTGGTGTCCACCCCGGGCAACGAAGGCGCCAGGTCCACCTTGTTGCTTTCGGCGAGTTTGGCATCGAAAGCCTTGATCACTTCTACCTGCTCTGCCGGCAGGTTGCCACCGGGCTGGGCGTTGGCGCCGAAGGCGGCGAGGAGGATAAAACAGGCTGATAAAATGCTTATTCTTGACATCAGTTGTTTGTTTTCTTCGTGAATGGATGGGTTCCTCAACGGTCAATTGCCGTTTCCATTGGGATCATTTTCCATGAAGTTGTTGCCGGAATCCCTGTCGAGGCGGCTGCCCTCGTTGAGTTGGCGGTTCAGCACTTCCAGCTTTCTTCTCGCCTCCGGCAAAATGTCGTCTTCCGTGTTTTCATAGTTTTCGATCAAGGCCTCCAGCACCGTTTTGGCGCTGAAAAAGTCGTTTTGCTCTGCGAATACATCCGCAAGCAGGAGCAGGCTCCTGGCCACCCAGTACGGATAGTCATTGGCCTCGGTGTTGTTGGCCATGCACTTGTCTTTGGCCTTGTCCAGATCCCGGTTCAGGTAGTGTATTTTGGCAATGAGGTAATGGGCCTCCGCTGCCGATTCGTCATCGGTCAGTTTGATCACCTCCCTGAAGGATTCCATTGCCGAAGCATAATCTTTGCTGTCCATGGCGATCTTGCCGATGTAAAACTGTGCAGTTGCAACTTGTTGTGAATTGGCGGCCGGATTGGTAGCCACTTTGCGTGCAGCGCTTTGCACGGCCGCCACATCGCCCAGCCGGTAGGCGCTGCGCATGGCGCCCAACTGCGCCTCGAAGCGGTCGGATGAAGAGGTGGAAACCGTTTCCAGTTTGGTGTAATACTCATAGGCCTTTGCGAAGTTCTGCTCGTTGTGGTAGGCTATGGCCGCTGCCTTTTTCAGTGCATCCACATAATACCTCCCTTCGCCTTTGGCAATGATCCATTCGTAGTCACGCAATGCCGGTGAATACTGTTTCAGCACGGCGTAGGATTCTCCCCTGTGGTAATGGGCCGGCAGGATGTTCACCCCTTGCGGGTATTTGTTGATGTAATCCGTGAACGAGGTGACAGCCCGTTCGTACTGTCCGCGCTCGTAAGCTTTTTCTGCCGTCTCAAAGGCCAGGGTGTCTTTGCCGAGGTTGTCGAGTTTGTAGCCGGGCACCGTTTCAAGGAAGGAAGCATAAGCATCCGGGTCGGCCAGGTCGTTCACATAAATTTGCCGAAGGGCGGAAAGCGCCGCATCGGCCTCTGCCGGAGTCGGGTTGTGGGCAAATACCCGCTTGTAATAGTCAATGGCACCCTGCACATTGGCGGCGTTGTAAGCTGCCAGCCCCAGCCTGAGCAATGCGCTGTTCACCAGGTCCGAGTTCGGGTAGTCTGCCACCAGGCGCTGGTAGGCACTGATGGCCGGATTGAACTGCCGCATTTCCATGTAGGTCAGCCCCAACTGGAACAGGGCATCGTCGGCGTATTCAGACCGGGGGTATTTGTTGACGAGGTCTTCCAGGGCAACCAGTTTTTCGGTGTTGCGGCCCCGCAGGCCCAGAATGATGGCCTTTTGGTACAAGGCGTATTCAAAGTTCGGATAGCGGGACCTGACCGCAGTCTCGTAAAACGAAAGGGCATCGGTGTAGCGATTGAGCTTGAAGTTGCAATCACCGGCCCGCAGGGTAGCATCCCCCAGGATGGTCTCTTTGACGGTCTTGCTGGTGATGAAAGCCCGGTTTCTCCGGATGCCATTAACGGCTTCGGTAAAGTAAGAAGCTGCGGTATTGAAATTTTTCTTCTTCAGGTAATTGTAGCCCTGGATGTAGTTGGCAGTGAAAACAGACGATTCCTCGGGCAGGGAAGACAGCGTTTTGCCGAGGGCAAGGAATTGGTTGATGTAGTTGATGCTCTGGTCGTACTGATTCTTGTGGTAGGCAATGTCACCCAGCCAGTACAGCGCCAGGGCTTTGTACTCCGATTCTACGGAATTGCTGATGGACTTGGAAAACAGGTCGGCCGCGGCGGCTTCGTTTCCGCTTTTCATCAGTTGAACACCCCTCAGGTACAGCACCTTCTGGTAGGCCTCGCGCAACTTCGGCGTCCGGTCGGGCATGGACTCCAGCACGGCGATGGCTTGTGCGTAATTCCTGGTATTCAGAAAGATATCGCTCATCAATTCCTGCGCTTCGGAATAATGCTGAGAAGAAGGCGGAATGCTTTGCAAGGCCACCAGGGCTTCCTTGTCAAATCGCAATTCATGCGAAAGCTTGCCGTAATTGAAAAGGGCATTTTCCTGCATTTCCGGATCAAAAGACATGCGTGAGGCGGCCAGAAAAGCACTGCGGGCAGCTTGTTTGTCGCCGGCTCTCAGCCGGCAATCGGCCAGGTAGTAGAGGGCGCTCTGACCGAGCAATGATTCCACAGAGGTGAGTTCCTGAAAGTTGCGGGCGGCACTTTCGTACTTGCCCATTTTGTATTGGCAATAGCCCAACTGGTAGAACTCCTCTTCCCTCATGCGGCCGCTGGTTTGGGCGTACTCTTCCAGGTAAGGCAGGGCTTTTTCGTAATCGCCTTTTTCAAACCAGGCCTGCCCCACCAACTGCGTCATCTGCCGGGTGTTGCGGATGCGCCTGTCGTCCAGCTTTGGCTCGGCGTATTGTATCAACTGGTCAAAGTCTCGCTGCGCAAAGTAGATCTGTGAAATGTAATAGGGAACATGGGGCTTGTAGTCATTCGAACGCTCCACCAGCCGGAAACTGCGGATGGCCTCGTTGTAATGGCCTTTGAAAAATTTGCAAAGCCCGTAGTAATAGTTGGATGGATAGAAATAGTCCGTCGGAATGTCCTTGACTTCTTTGAATTTGGCCTCGGCCCGGTCAAATTTTTTCTGTACGAAATAACCGTAACCCATTTTGAAGTTGACTTCCGCCATCTGGGCCGGGGCCAGGTCACGGGGTGAAATCTGGCTGAAAAACTCGTTCGCCTGCTCGTATTTCCGGGCGTTGAAAAAATAGTTGGCGACCTCCAAAAGGGCCTGGCTGGCCAGTGGGTCGGGCTTGTATTTCCGGATGAAATCCAGGATGAGGTTCTCCCCTTCGGGCAATCCCATCCGCACAGCGCTTTTGGCATAACCCAGCTCAGCCCGCATGGACAGCAGTTCCCAACTGGGCTCATGGGCAGGAAGCAGGAGCCGCATCGCATCGGCGTACTCCTCCATTGCATAACCGTAAACGCCTTTGTTGAAAAAATCCTCCCCCCGTTTGAATGCAAGATTGGCCTCGGTATAAACGGTGGTTTTCTGAGCAGCCAGTGGCAAACTGAATAACAGTGCCACTACCGCCCAAACGCAACTCGATCTTATCATGGTGATGTTGTTTGTCCGTTTTCGTTATGTGGGATAAGCAAGGATCAGCAGGTGCCCGCCGCCCCTCACCGGCTTTGAACGTGAAGAACAGCCGTTTTATTTAATCCGGTCACCCGCAGTTTGTTGAAATGTGCCACGCCCCGCACCCGGCGGTGAAATTAGAAAAGTTTTTCATTCGGGAAGCCAGGCCATAGACGGAAGGACTGCCGGATAAAGCCCGGGCAACAGCATGCCAGGAAAAGAAATGGCAGATACTCATTGCCCCTTTTCAAAGTCAGCTATTGACTTCTCGATGATATCACAACACTCCATCAGTTGCTCCTCTGTCATGACCAGCGGTGGTGCAAACCGGATGATGTTTCCGTGGGTGGGTTTGGCAAGCAGGCCGTTTTTGGCCAGTTGAAGGCAGAGGTCCCAGGCGGTGTGGCTGTCTTCATCCCGGTAGCTATCGGGATTGATGACGATGGCATTCAAAAGGCCTTTTCCTCGGACCAGGGTTACCAGCTCCGTTTTTTCAACCAGCGCCTGCATCCGTTCCCGGAAGATTTTTCCGAGGCGCTCAGCATTTTCAGCCAGTTTTTCATCCCGGATCACTTCCAGTGCCTCCATGGCCACCGCACAGGCCAGAGGGTTGCCACCAAATGTGGAGCCGTGCTGCCCGGGCTTCATGGTGAGCATGATCTCGTCATCAGCCAGAACGGCAGATACGGGGAACACACCTCCGCTCAGGGCTTTGCCCAGAATCACGATGTCGGGTCGCAGGTTATAGTGGTCGCAGCAGAGCAGCTTGCCGGTGCGGGCAATACCCGTCTGCACCTCATCGGCAATGAACAGCACATTGGCCTCTTTGCACAGGCGGGCCACCTCAGGCAGGTAATCCTCATCCGGAACAAACACGCCGGCCTCCCCCTGAATGGGTTCCACAATGAATCCGGCAACATCCGGGTCTTTCAATGCCTCTGCCAGCGCCCCGGTGTCGTTATAGGGAATGATGACATAGCCGGGCAGGTAGGGTCCGTAGCCCTCCGTAGCGTCAGGGTCCACAGAGGCCGAGATGACGCCCATCGTGCGGCCGTGAAAGTTGCCGGAGGCGAAGATGATCTTTGCCTTGTAACGCGCTATGCCCTTCACTTCGTAAGCCCATTTTTTGCAGAGCTTCAACGCCGTTTCAACAGCTTCCACACCGGTGTTCATGGGCAAAACCCGGTCGTAACCAAAGTATTCGGTAATGTATTTTTCGTAAGGCCCCAGCTTGTCGTTGTAAAATGCCCGCGAGGTAAGTGTCAACTGCTCTGCCTGCTGCTTCAAAGCATTGACGATGCGGGGATGGCAATGCCCCTGGTTCACCGCAGAATACGCCGACAGAAAATCGTAATATCGCTTGCCTTCCACATCCCAGACAAAAACGCCCTCGCCACGAGACAATACCACCGGCAGCGGATGGTAATTGTGCGCTCCGTATCTGTCTTCCAGCTCCATATAGGCTTTTGCTTCTTGAAGGGTATCCTGTACCATGATCGTTGTCAATTTTTAAAAAGGTGATTCATTCCGGCAAAGATAGAGGAGAGTGGAGGAAGTGAGGAAGTGAGTCCCGACATTCGTCGGGAGAGGAACTGAGCCTGTCCGGCTGGCGCCCTGTCTAGCCGACAGGCAGGCAGGCCAGACGGGGAACTGAAGAATTGAGGAACTGAGGAACTGAGGAACTGAGGAATTGAGTCCCGACATTCGTCGGGAGAGGAACTGAGTGCCCCGATCCCGAAGGCTTTCGGGATATCGGGGCAAAAACCCCCAATTCATTAATTCCGACGGAAATTTGAATGCTCACATGCCGGACGGAGTCCGGCTGGATGAGGCACCGGACGTCCCGAGTCCATCTCGGGAGGCGCCAGCAACTACGCTGGTTCCGTCCCGAAATTTCTTCGGGATGTCCGGGACCATATCTTGTCGGACTCTGTCCGACATTTTTCCAGAAGGAATAACCTCTTTTGACGCAAATACCACTTTTTGCAGTACACTCATTCCTCAATTCCTCAATTCCTCGATTCCTCGATTCCTCATTCCTCAATTCCTCGATTCCTCAATTCCTCGATTCCTCGATTCCTCGATTCCTCAATTCCTCGATTCCTCAATTCCTCATTCCTCATTCCTCATTCCTCATTCCTCACCAGACTGACTTTTATCACTATGTAGATTAAATCTGAATAGTACATTTGCTGTGTCAAACACAATCCTCAAAGATGAGTGTAAAAACCAGAGAGCTCCGGGAACAAGAAATGAAGCAGGAGAATCCCCTGCTCCATTTGCCGTTCCTCCTTCCGGTTGTGCAGCCGAAAAAGAAGAAGAAGTGCTGCAAGAAGTTCAAAAAAGGCAAGCGCTGCAAAAGCTGCCCGGGGCGTTGAGCCCGGCAGTGGTCATCACCGTCTGATGACCACTACCCCACTCTTCACCTGTCCGTTGCCGAGGTCCAGCACGTAGAAGTAGTTGCCGTCCGGCAGGTCCGTACCATTCCAGGTTCCATTCCAGTCATTGCGGTAGTTTTCGCTCCGGAAAATGCGGTTGCCCCAGCGGTTGAAAATGCTCAGGCTGTGATCCGGGTAGCGCTCAAGCCCGAGGATCCGGAATTCATCATTGACCCCGTCGCCGTTGGGTGAGAAGGCATTGAAAATGATCAGGTCCTCCTGCTCGTCGTCGTTCAATTCGTCATCGGCTTCTGCGTTCAGGTCGCTTTCAGCAACTGGCACCGCAATCACCTTCAACTCGATGTAGGTGGTATCACAAATGCCGTATTCGTCGCAAAGCACATAGCAGGCGGAGGTCGTTCCGGTGCCGGTGGCGCTGGCTTGCAGGCACCAGTCTTCCCCCGAGAGCTCCTGGGGCAGCAATTCCAGTTCAGCGCCGGGCGTGGCAGACTGGCAGACATTGTCCAGGCTCACCACCTCGCCCATCAACTCCGATGCATCCAGGCAGATGGTATCCACCTGGCCGAGCTGTACGGTTTCTTCGAAATAATCCGCATAGACACAGGCCACCATCAGGTGCAGGGAGTCTGTCAGACCGTCTGAGTTTCTGGTCGCCTTCAGCCAATGCTCACCTGCCGGCAGGTCCAGGCCTGCACGGCCCGGAGTGGTGTTGGAATTGGCATCCAGAACGGATTGGGCGCCCGTTGCAAGGTGCAGCACCTGCATTGGCCCGTAGGCCGAAGAGGACTCGCCTCCGGCAATGGTGAAGGTTGATTCATCCAGTTGCCAGTTGCCGTCAGGGTCGAGCTGATTGAGCAGGTCCGCCAACTCTTGTGGATTGCCGAAGGTGCCGGAATGGCTGATGCCGTTCACTTTCCAATCCTGCAGTTGGTAGGGGCCTGCCTGCCCCAATCCCGGCAGGGTGACATAAGTGTAATAATGAACCGTGTTGTACTCACAAACACTGAACGGCCCGTCAAACGGCAAGCCATCCATGGTGAAGGTGTAATCAGCGAGGTCTTCGTAATCTATGTCCAGACAGGTGCTGGCATTCATGAAGTCGCAATCTCCCTGGAACAGCACCAGTTCATTCTGGAAAATACCCGTCGGCGACAGCGGGCATCCCACCACTGCGATGACCTGCTGTGCAGTTGCCGTGTTGCCACAGGGGTCGGTGGCGGTAAAGTTGCGCACCAGGTTGTAGCCGTCAGCCGTCGGAATGGAGTCCATGGCAACGGTAACGGTTGCCTGGTCGCAGCCGTCCACAGCCACGGCATCCTCCAGCGGTGGCAACGGCTGCCCACATTGGACAGTGTCGTTGGCCGGCACATAAGTGAAAGTCGGCGACAGGTCATCTTTGATGAAGATGTTCAGGGTAACGGCCGTTTTGTTGCCACACTGGTCGGTGGCCGTCCAGGTACAGATCATTTTGACGATAAACCCATCCTGGGCGCAATTGCCGAAGATGGCACCGGCTTCGTTGAAGGTCACGGTGGGCAGGCTGCACCCATCCGTAGCTACCGCATCGGCTGCGCCAAAGACTTCCGCTTCACCGCATTGCATGAAGATGCTGTCGCCATCGGTCAGGCCGGCCAGCAAGGGATGTATAAAGCTGAGCTGTGGCGCCCCGTCGTCAACAAACTGGATGGTTTGCGTCGCAAGAGACTGGTTGCCACAACTGTCGGTGGCGGTCCATGTCCGGGTAAGCGTATAACCGCAGATACCCACGTTGGAGATGGTTTCGGCATAATCCAGATGGGGTTGCACTGTGCAATTATCCATTGCCATCACAATGTCGGGTGGCAGTGTGGTTCCGCAGGAGAGCGCCGTATCAGCCGGTACGCCAAGTATGAGCGGTGCCTGGGTATCCTGAACCAGGATGACCTGGGAAAACGCCAGTGCGTAACCCTGGTCGTTGGAGGCCTGCCAGGTGCGCACCAGGGTATAGCCGCAAGGTTGCTGCGTGAGCAGCGAGTCAAAACTCACGAACAATCCGGTTCCGCAACCATCGTCAAACATGGGCGGAACCCAGGGCAAAGGCTGGTCGCATTCCAGCGTCAACATGGAATCCGGTGCGTAAACCAGCACGATTTCAGCCGATTGTACATCTACAAAAACTGTATCACTGGCCTGACAGCCCAGTCCATCGTCGTAAACGATGGTGTATTGCTGTGCCGCAGACGGATAGGCCTGCGTCACCAGGTTTGCAGGGTCACTCAGTCCGGAAGACGGAACCCAGGATACGCTGCCGGCGCCATGAGAGCGCGTGGCTGTGAGCGTTGCGGTGTCCCCTTCGCAAATCACCAGATCCGGCCCGGCATTTACCGAAGGACACTGATACAGGCAAAGGGTGCTGCTGGTATCCACTTGCCCAAAGGTGAGGCTCAGGCATGGCGACCAGCCATCCGCACCGATCAGGCTGCCCTGAACAGGCCGGTAAGCGCCCGGCAGTTCGAAGTACATCCGGTAATCGCCTCCGGCAAGACCATCGAAGCGCACTTTGCCGTCAGGGCCGGTCAGGGCTGAGTCTATTGGCGACAAGGTATCTGAACAGTTGAACAGCAGCACCTGCATTCCCACCCAGGGCTGGTCGGCCACATCGGCGGTGTCGTTCAGGTTGCTGTCTTCGCAAACACCGGCACCGAGCTGCGAGCAGGCCAGCGGCAGGTTGTTGTTCGTCACAATGGGATCTCCCGGTTCCAGAATGAAATACAGGTAATAGGGATTCGCTCCGCAAGCCGGATCAGTCAGCCAGATGCCGGTGGTATCAGACCCCAGCACCACCGGATCGGCCATGCCGGTCGGGTCGAGGGTATCCGGTTGCGGCAGGCAATCGAAACTCAACGGGTAACCCAGCGGATGGCTGTACGACAGGGTGTAAACTCCCGGCGTGCCATCGGTGTAGAACTCGTAATATCCGGTAGAGCCGTCAGCCACGATGAACACCTGGCCGGGACCGCTTACGGAAATGGTTCCGCCTTTGATGAGCTTGCCGGTTTTATCGCAATAAATGAAGCCCGTCGGGTCGTGTGGGGTGGTTTGCACGGTGGCCACGCCCAAATCGTCTTCATGGGGGTTGCCGTTGGCCGGAGTGGAATCCTCATCCTGAAATACCGTACCGGTTGAGTCCCTCACCTCCCCGATTTCAGCGAAGTTGACAAGATGGGCTCCACTGGCTGCGTAGAGCAATTCCAGGGTGATGGGGAAGGTCACCGTATCGCCCGGTGCCAGCGGCCCGGCATAGTTCATCACCGCTGAATCGGGGGTCAGCAGCACCCAGCCATTGGTGTCGGTAGGGCTCAGTTGCATGCCGGTTGGGATCAGGTCGGTAACGCTCAGATCGTGGGCAGAGACGGTGCCCTGGTTGAAGACCTGGATGTGATAGGTGACTGCGTCACCAATGTCGAGGCTGTCCGGTTGGCCGGGTGCCAGCATTTTGCTGAGTGCCAGGTCAGGGCCGAGGGTACAGGTGCTGTCAACCACCAGTTCCAGCACCGCTACAAGGCTGTCGCAACCGGATTGGTAGGTAAACAACACCTCCTCGTAGGTGCCCGCCTGGTGCAGGTAGTTGCCGAAGAAAAGTACCGAATCACCGAGGCAAATGG
>JALWSS010000090.1 GCA_026993525.1 Saprospiraceae bacterium | reverse complement strand
TTGCAACCTATGCCTTGCACGGCAAGTGACGTCTCGCCAGGCTCGACTAAACACTTGCCGGAAGGGGGGCAGGGATGAGGGATGAGGGATGAGGGATGAGGGATCCAAGCCGTTGCAAGTGTTGAGCGGAGCGGCACTTGCAACCTATGCCTTGCACGGCAAGTGACGTCTCGCCAGGCTCGACTAAACATTTGCCGGAACGGGACGGGGGTAGGGGGCAGGGATGAGGGATGAGGAATGAGGAATGAGGGATCCTCGCCAGGCTCGACTAAACATTTGCCGGAACGGGGATTTTATCCACAAACTACTTCGCATCGGGACAAAAGTCCTTCAGCCCGGTTTCATCGCTTTTATAATTTCTGACGGGAAGGTATTTTGACTGATAATTTCGTGGTTTGTTATTTCGAGTCCAATTTTCTGTAAATAAGGTTTAACGTCAACCGGTCTGCAGCCTGTGAGTAGATCAGGAAAGTTTCTGGCCAGCCAATACCAGAACCTGTGGTATTTTTTGTTGCCGAAGGAAAAGGTAGAGATGACGAGCCTTCCTCCCGGTTTCAGTAATTCGTAAAATTTTGAAGAAATCGCAGAAAATTTTTCTTCGGGAAGGAGGTCAATCATAAAATTGTTGACGATCAGGTCAAATTGCTGCCCGTTAAAATCAAGTGCGAATATATTTCCTGTCAATAATTCATAATTTTTGGTTTTTACGGTTGACAGTTTTTTTCTGGCAATATTTATCATGGCACCTGACAGGTCAATGGCCACATTTTTTCCGTTCGGGTTTTGTTCAACCAATTTTTTGAACAACCACCCTGTGCCGCAGGCCACTTCCAAAAGGGCTTCTCCGTCTTTTATTGCTGCCAGTGCCTGTACCCGTTTCAGGGCTTTTCTTTCCGTGAGCATGCTCCAGGCATCATATACCGGTGCTATCAGCTTGTACTGTTTTTGAACTTCCTCCTGCACTGCTTTTCTTTTGAGGGTCTCCATCCACTATGAATTTGGCTCAATGGCTTTTGCGAATAAAAACAAAAAAAGCGAATGAGCAATGCCCACCCGCTTTTGTGTTTTATGGCATCGGTGCTTTATGGCATGCTGCTCACTGCCGTTCCCCGGTGCCCGGCCAGTTCAATCATGAGGCTGAGTTCTTCCACCAGTGCTTCGTTGTCGCCGCCGTAGCCCACGCTTTTGAAGCGAATAGTTCCGTTTTTGTCAATGATGAATTTGGTGGGGATTCCACTTACCCCAAAGTCTTCAACCACTTTGTTTTCCTCGTCGAGGAGGACGTGGAAGGTATATCCTTTGGATTCGATGAAATCTTTGGCATTTTTCGCTTTGTCATCGGCCCGCTCCCAGGTATCCACAAAGAGGAAGACCACATCGTCAGAGCTGGCGAACTTGTTGACAGCGTCCTGCATGCCGGGGAAGGAAGCTTTGCAGGGGCCACACCAGGTGGCCCAGAAATCCAGCACCACCACCTTTCCTTTGAGGCTCTCCAGGCTCACGGTGTTGCCGGCCAGGTCTTTGAGTTCAAAAGCGGGTGCCGGCTCGTTCATCATGCTTTCCTTTAGTTTCTCCTTCATGGCTGCATTGGCCCTCCAGGTGAGCTGTTCGGCCAGTTTTTCCCAGGCCGTTTCCAGGGTGTTGTTGGCAATGAAAAGGCGGCGATGCTGCTCTTTCATTTTTTCAGAAGCCTTGCCCCCGATGATCAGATGACTGATCAGTTTTTCTGTTTCAGCCGGGTTGTTGAGGGCTTTTTCGTGGTACAGGGCGTAGCGCTCGTTCATTTCCTTGTCGTTCCATTCATAAGTTTTGCAGGCTATTTCCTGGTATTTCAGGGCTTCATCGGCATGGCCCAGCTTGTACTGAATGAGGGCGTAGGTGTCAGAATACATGCCGTAGCTGAAATCCATGTTTTCTTTCCATTCGCCTGCGGTGTATGAGGCAGGTTTGTGGGCCAGGGATTTCTGTTCGGCCATGATCATGTCCAGGCTTTTTTTGGAGAGTCGCTTCGCAACTTCCAGGTGTTTGGCTTCACCGTCGAGGCCGCCACCGGCCAGGTCCCAGGCTGCGTTGTTGTAGTTGCTGGCTACAGCCACCTCATTGCTGACCAGGTCCATGTAGTATTGGTAGTTCTGCCAGTCGTCCTTTTTGGCGTAATCCCTGGCGATGCTCATCAGCCAGTTGTCAAAGGTGCTGCGTGTTTTGTCGTTGAGGTCGTACTTTTTGAGCGCCTTGTTGTAGAAGCTCACTTTTTCGTCCACCTCTTTCAACTCCCGGAATTCCTTGTCTGCATTTTGGAGGGCCAGCATTCCGTCGGAAAATTTTCGGAGGATTTTCTTTTCCACTTTCGCTTTGCTGTCATCCTCGCCCAGGAGGTCGTAAATTTTGAAAGCCAGGCCAAGTTTTTCCTCATCGGGCCGGCGCATCCTGGCGTATTTGTCTGCTTTTTCTTTTACGAATGCCAGGGCGGTTTCGTCCTCCTGTTGTTTTGCCAGACGGGCATAGGTGTATAGCAGCTCGGGGTAGGTGGCTGACACCGGGTGTTCTTTGAATTCCCGTTTGAGCAGGTTGAAGGCTTTGACGGGGTTGGATTTGATGTTGGCCAGGCGGGCATAGCGATAGTACATCATTGCCTTGGCGGCAATGGCACCCGCTACGGGTTTTCTGCTTTTGTCGTAAAACAGGAATTTGTACCCGGTGTCGTTGTGTCCGTCGGCTTTGTCAGTGGCTTTTGATCTGAAAGAGAAAAAAACCAGGCGGCTGGTTTCTGACGAAGGTACTTTGCCGCTATAGGTGTCGCCGTCTTTTGTCAGGTCAAGCTCTACGGCCTGTATATTTTCATCGTCAAAATCAACGATGTAGGCCACGGCTTTGATCTGCTGGCCATCCAGCGGGCCGCCGGTTGGATTGTATGTAAATGCTACTGTTTCACCGGGAGTGGGGTATTTGGGGTCGGTTTGAAAATCCTGTGCTTTCAGTCCAGTCAGGATCAAACATTGAATCAACAATAAGGTGACGAGTGAAGCTGATTTCATGTTGGATATGATTTAGTGAATGTGATTTGCGGCCGAAGTTAGTGAATTGGGCAGGAATGCCACCCAACTCTGTCAAAACCGGATTATTATTGTCAGGTTCCATGCACATTTGCTTGTTTCTTTTGCTTTTCTTCAGAACGGCTCTTACGGCATCCGGCCGGCACCAGCGGACACATTCAATCAAATTCTCAAGAATTGCTACTTTACCGACATGGAATGAGTCAGCATTTTTATTTTTGGCCGTCCAATTAGCCTACTTTCGTGCCTGCAAGCAATTTGATCCGCTCAGAACCGATCCGGGCAACATTTGCGACGCAAGACAACAACCATGTAAAGACCAGAGCTGCAGGTTCAACACCACTTTTGATTATGAAACAAATTCTTACGCTGTCCTTTCTGTTCGTTTCCATTGTCACATTTGCCCAACCCGCCTACGACGATTGCCCCGCATTCGACCTCGGCATTGCACCCTTTTGTGACGATGTGCTCCTCTTTAATAATGTGAATGCCACAGAAAGCGACATTGGATTTGACAATTACCCTTCGTGCTTCGTTGGTAATCCAGAACGCGATGTCTGGATTTCTTTCATCGCCTCCGATACGATTTTCGATTATCTGATCACCCTGACCGGAATGGAGGACCTGGCCAACGGCTTTCCCTCCATCGTCAACCCGCAGATAGCCGTTTACCGTGGCGACTGCGAGTTCGACGGTTTGCAGTTGCTGGCCTGCGAATCGGCTGTTGCCGGCGAAACCACCCTCGAGATTGAGCTGACGGGCCTCACTCCCGGCATTCCTTATTTCCTTCGGATAAATGACTGGAGCCCGTCGGGCACGCCCAATTCCGGTGCTTTCAAATTGTGCATCATCAAAAAGCCGCCCATCACCACCATTGACGAAGGCAGTACAACGGCCTGCTCAGGCACCCTGGTGGATACCGGCGGAGAGGACGGCGATTACGGCAACAACGAAAACTTCGTCTTCACCATTTGCCCGTCGCAACCGCACAACTGCATCAATTTCACCCTGGAGTATTTTGCCATCGAAAACTTCTCGGATGAAATCACTTTCTACGACGGGCCCAACACTTCTTCGCCGGTCATTGGTTCCTTGTCTGGCAGTGGTTCGCCTGTTGACAACCCGATCGACGGGGGCGTGTGCTACTCGGTTTCTGCCTCCAGTGGTTGCATGACCATCCAGTTCTCTTCCGATGCCACCGGAACCTATGAGGGCTTCCTCGGCCACTGGGAATGCACCGCCAATGCCTGTCAGCCCCTGGAACCGATCGAGGTGGATGCCTCGGCAACACCTGAGGAAATCGTGCAAAGCGTGGTATCGGGGCAAACCCTGATCACCATCACCGACATCAGTTGCCCCAACGGCGCTGCCGGCACATTCCTGGCAGGTGACAACACCGACCTGGGCCTGGAGCAGGGCTTGCTGCTCACAACAGGCCTTGCCAACGAAGCTGCCAACCCGGGAGTTTTCTTCGCTTCAGAAGGTCACAATACCCCCGGTGACCCAGACCTTGACTACCTCAGCCAGCAATCCGGCAACGGCGCTGAATCCAACGATGCCTGCATTGTGGAAATGGACGTTTTTGCAGCTACTGACGAGTTGACTTTTGAATATGTGTTCGGTTCTGAAGAATATCCGGAGTTTGTAGAATCTACTTTCAATGACATCTTCGCATTCCTGGTGTCCGGCCCGGGCATTACAGGTGACCCCAACATCGCTAACCAGGAAAATGTGGCCGTCTTGCCCAACGGCACTTTCATCGAGATCAACTCGGTAAACCAGTCGGAGAATTACTACTACTACCGCAACAACGAGAACGGAATGAGCGTGGCTTACGACGGTTTGACTTCCGACTCCATTGGCATAAAGAAAAGCCTCACCGCCCGCATTCCGACGATACCCTGCAACACCTATCACCTCAAACTGGCCATTGCCGACAGGGGCGATGCCATTTATGACTCCGGGGTTTTCATCTCGGAAATCAAAGCCGGTTCGCCCAACATGGAGGTGCAGTACCACAACGGCATCGATTACCTGGTGGAAGATTGCGTGAACGTGCCGGAGGATTTGATCATCTCCATTGATGAACTGAATGGCGATTCCGCCACCTACAATGTCGTAATCGGAGGTACGGCCACACTCGGCGTTGACTATCAATTGGGTGTGCCCGGCACCATAACCTTTACCCCGGACCAACTGTCATTCACCTATCCGATCAAGGTGTTGAGCGACGGGCTGGTGGAAGGACTGGAAACCATTGAAATTCAATTGGTACGGGATTTCGGTTGTGGCGAGCAGGTGCTTGCAACACTGAACATCGAACTGCATGACCAGATCAATGTCAAGATATTCGACGACCAGGTTGATACCGTGAAACTGTGTGCCGGTGGCTGCATACTGATGGATGTAGTTGGTGGTGCTGATTACTTCTGGTCTCCCCCCGGCATGTTCGACGATCCCAACATTGCCAACCCGACCATTTGCCCGGACACCAGCCTCTGGGTGACCGTTACCGGAACGCTTGAATTGTGTTCGGATGTTGATTCCGTTTACCTGGAGATCATTGACCCCATGGTCAGTATCCTGCCCGATACAAGTGTGGTGACGATTTGCGAAACCGACAGCATCACCCTGACGGCGGTCAACAACACCAATGACGTGGGCATCACCTGGCAAAGCTTCGCCGTCACTTTCGACGACCCGTCCAATCCGGTACAGACCATCGTTCCGCCGCCATCGTTCAACAGCATCTTTGTGGAAGTGGAGGTTGAAATTGCCGGTTGTGTAGTTTCTGACGAAATCTCCATCAACATTGACCCATTCGACTTCCCGGTGGTGGCCAACGACACCACCATCTGCCAGAATTACAGCGTGGATCTCGGCTCTGATATTGACAATACCACCACTTCATTCATGTGGACGCCGTCCAACACCCTTTCGCCTGGCGGCAATGTTTCAGGTCCGGTTGCCACCCCGGAGGTGACCACCACCTACACCCTCGTTGCGGAAAGTTCTTCCGGTGCCTGTTCCGACACCGCCACGGTGACCGTGACGGTGATCCCGGCAGATATTGACATTCAGAATCCCGACACCAGCTACATCTGTCTCGGTGATGCACTCGACATCACCGCCGTCACTTCTACCGGCGGCGACGGCGTGACCTGGGCACCCCAGGATTTCATGACCATCACCGATCCGGAGCACGTAACGGTTTCTCCACCCGTGTCCATGTGGTATTACGGCACCCTGGAAACGGATGCCTGCACCGTTACGGACTCGGTGTATGTGTATGTGGATTCCCTGCCCGATCTGAGCATTATGGCCGTTCCGGCAAAACCATCCTATTGCCAGGGCGAGGAGGTGACCCTCGTTTCGCCCACTTACGAGCCGGCCAATTTCCCCGGTATCGAGTTGATGTGGGAAACGCCGTTGCCGGGTGCGCTTACACCGGATTCTTTCCTGAACCTGGTGTTCCTGGCAGTGGATACGCACGTTTATGTAAGACATGCCACACTGCATGCATGCAGCAGCACCGACAACATATTGATCAATGTGGTGCAGGTGACTTCCATACAGGTAGTGCCCATGGTGGATACCATCTGCCCGGGCGAATCGGTGCAGTTCGATGTGGTGGCGGACCCGGCCGTAACCGGCTTCTCATGGAGCCCCCCCAATGGCCTTTCGTGTACGGACTGCAAAGACCCGATGGCATCGCCGACAGTGACAACGACCTACAGTGTGGAAGGGGAGTTTTCCGGATGTCCCGTGGGAAGCCAGGGCACCGTGGTGGTGCTGCCACCTCCGCAGCTGGTCTTGCCCAACGACACAGACATTTGCCCGGGTGAATCCGTGCTGCTCAATGCAGTCAATGACCCCACTTCCACTTATCACTGGACCGCCTCGGATGGGTCTTTGGACACCAACGACCCGCAACCGGTCGTCTCGCCTTCGGCAACGACCACTTACTTCCTGCAGGCCGAAAATGCCAGTTGCGGCCTCGAAGCCGAAGTGACCATTCTGGTGGCCGAAGACTTTGAACTCACCCTCAGTGAGGATGCCACCATCTGCCAGGGAGAAACCACTGAACTGGTTGCAACCACAACCAGCCCCAATGTCAATTTCACCTGGACCAACGAGAGTGGGAACGTCATTGGCAACAGCGGCACCCTGACCGTCGGCCCGAACAGTAGCATGACCTATTACCTGACCGTGACCGACCTTGCCAACCCGCCTTGCTTCATCAAAACGGACAGTGTAAGCGTAGAGGTAAAACAGGCCCCCATCGTGACCGGCCACGAGTTTGTGGAGACCAATTCCGATACCCTGGAACTGTATGAAGGCGAGGAGTTCGTCATCAATGTGAGCACCATTCCCAATCCGGTTCCCGGTGGAGTGTTCGACTGGTTCCTGCTGGGTGAGTTACTGGTGACCACCAACGACACCTCCTCCGGCCCGCTCATTGCACCGGAGGTGCAGGAAGACCAAAGCTTTACCTACGGCGTATTGATTACCAATGAAAACGGGTGCGAGGTGTTTGAAGACTTCTCGGTGACGGTGCTCAACAACCCGGTGGACATGCCCAATGTGTTCACTCCGAACAACGATGAACTGAACCAGTATTTCCTGCCCGTTTCGCTGGTGCCGGTCGAAATTGTTCAATTCAAAGTCTGGGACCGTTGGGGTAAGATGGTCTATGACAACGACAGCATAAACGGCTGGGACGGCAAATACCCCAATGGCACCGAAGCTCCCTCGGATGTGTACATCTACCTGGTGGAATACCGCATCAAAGGGTCAACCGCCGGCACCAGGGTGCTGAAGGGCGATGTCACCCTGATCCGTTAGGCAAATGCGATCCGGTACCAACGACCCGGTTGAGCAAGGTTCTTGGCCGGGTCGTTGTGTTGGGTATGGCAGCGCAGTTGGAAACCCCCTGGAATGGAATACCAATCAATTGATCTTTTTCTCCCTTCGGTAAAAATGAATGCAACAAATTGTCTTGGAATTTAGCACGGAAACCAGGTCTTGAGAAAAATGAACTGGACAGGATAGAAAGAATCCTGGGCCGGAAGCCCACAATTCCGGAGGTCAGGGCATTTGAAGCTGCCTGGTTGGATCCGCATTTCCAGGACCTGTCAGCAGGTGCATACAGCCGTTCGGTTTTTCTCGTCGCAAATGACCGTCGTGCCGTGTCCCTTGGCGGAGGCTGGTACTGTGTCATTCAGCTCTCCCGGTGGCAGAAAACAGGGCATGCCGGTCTCACTCCTGAAGATCCGGCGAACCGGCCCGGGATGTGGTTGACGGGTGCTGCTCAGGTGGCAGCGCTTACACATACACCGCCGGGCAATCCGGGCTATTTTACCGAAGGGAATTCAGCCGGTGGGCGGAATGGAAATGAGGACGACGCTTGTTCCGAAGCCATTGGAAACAGCGTGCCGCACATTGCTGATCCACCTGTGCAACGATGGACGCTTTCCATTGGCATAGCCGGTGAAAAGCGGTTGATACGCAACAGTTTGCCGGAGCCCGGGGATGCAATTCTGTTGGCTGAGCTGCCAAAGGAAGATGAGCGTTTAGCCGGGCTGGTAACAGCATTGGCCGACAGCCAGGCCATCAGGAGGCTTTACACGACCCGACCCGTGGATGCTGTGGCGGTGCTTGCCCGGGTGTGCTTTCATTCGGGGCTGGGCGCCAAAATGGTTTTGGACGAGGCGCAGGTTGAACTTGACGGGAATGCCCCTTGCTTGTTCATTGTTGCGAAGCGAGGAAAGACAAATAAACTGTTGGAACTGTTCGGAGAGCGGAAGTTGGCGCACGTGCAGCCAGGTGCATTCAGTGAAACGGGTTTGCTGGAAGTCTATCGAGGAGGGCGGAAAGAGGTTTCCGTTCCGGTTTCCCTGCCCGGCACGGAATACGTTCCCAGGATTGCCGGAGGCGAAGGAAAAAACCGCGTCAAAGTGCCTGCCGTCGGGTTGAAAGATGTGCCTTTGCCGAAAGACCTTTTGGGAGTTGCCCGAAAGCTGGTCGCTTCGCAAAACCCCGGGCTGAACGGGTGGGACAGCAGCAAGGGGCAGTTTACAGGACCAGGCGATGCTGTGTTTTTTCCGGTAAAGGAAGCCGGGAAGCAAATAGCAGCCACCATCGAAAGCCCACCGGTATGGGCCCGGACGGACCCTTACAAGGCAGGCCAGGCGATGCTTTGCCAGGCAGCCCGCCGGGTGATTTGCAGCGGCGCAGTTCCGCTTGCCGTCAGCATTGGGGGTGACCTGGTCTCGGGTGATGATTATGTGCATTTGCTCGAAAGCGGGGTGCGTGATGCCTGCGCAAAAACGGGCATCCATTACCAATACGACCAAACGGAAAGAAATGTCGGAGATACCACATTGGCATTGGGAATGACAGGTGTGGCTGACGGAGAAGGGTCGCAGTTGAGTTGCGCTTTTAAGGAGGACGGGGATTTGATCTTCATGCTGGGCAATGTTTACAACGACCTTTGCAGCTCGGAATACCTCAGGGTGATCAATGGCACAGCCCTTTCGCCACCGCCCCATTTTGATTTGCAGGAAGAATCCGAAGTTCAACAACATGCGCTCAACTTAGTCCGCAAGCGGCTCGTTCGTTCAGCGCGCAGTGTTTCCGGTGGCGGCTTGTTTATGTGTCTGGTTCAAAGTGCAATTGCCGGCGGCCGGGGTTTCTCCATCGAGACCATTGAAGCATTCAGAAAGGATTGCTTCCTCTTCGGTGAAAGTCATGGCCGCGTGGTGCTCACCGTTGCCCCCGGGAATGAGGATGCGGTCATGCAATACCTCATCGCCTCTAACGTCTCCTTCACCAAACTTGGTGAGGTTTTGGGGCAAGAGCTGACCGTAGATGCCATAAATTTTGGTTCTTTGCCGGAGTGGCAAGCCATTTTGGGCAATGCGCCACAAAGTGTTCACCACTGATCATTCAGACAATTAAAAGTACAATCAATATGAAGAAGTTTGCCTTTATCCTTGCAGCATTGGGTGCGGTGCTGTTTACCTTCAGCGCCTGCAACCAGGCCGGTTCCGACAGCCTGACGGTGAGTGGAACCATCAACGGAGCGGGAAACATGCAGGTTTTTCTGGAAAAGACAGGCATCGTGCCCAATACGCCCAACACGGTTGTTGCCAAATCGGAAGCCGATGCGGATGGCAATTTCAGCATCGGCGTTGACCAGCCATTGACCGAAGGCTTGTACCGCATCCGGATTGGCCAGCAGGTACTCAACCTCATCTTCGACGGAACCGAAAGGAACGTGAAAGTGACCGGTGACCTCCAGCAACTCAACAATTTCCAATACACCGTCGAGGGGTCACCCAGCTCGCTGAATTTCCTGCAAACGGTGCAGGGATATCGTCAGAAACAACCCAACGTGAAGGACATCGAGAAACTGGTGGAAACCTCTGAAAATCCGTTGGTTGGAGCCTACATAGCCACCCTGGCATTCGGCAACAAACCGGAGTTTGCCAACATTCACGAAAAGGCAGCCAGGCGCATCGAAGCCGCCTATCCGGGCTCAACTTATGCCAGCGATTACAACAGCTTTATCAGTTCGCTGAAGCAGTTGACCATGAACACCGGCGGCGGTGCCAACGGCCTTATTCCCGAAGCCCAGCGGCAGCCGGCTCCGGACATCCGCCTGCCGGGCCCCGATGGAAAAACCTATGCACTTTCCGATCTGAAAGGCAAGGTGGTTCTGCTGGATTTCTGGGCAAGCTGGTGCATGCCCTGCCGGCGTGAGAACCCGAATGTGGTAAAGGTTTACAAGGCTTACAAAGACAAAGGCTTCACGGTGTTCAGCGTCTCCCTGGATGGGGTGGATGGCCGCACGGCTTCCCGTTACAACAACGATCCAAAGAAAATTGCCGAGCTGACGGCCCAGGGCAAACAGCGCTGGATCGAAGCCATCAAAAAAGATGGCCTGGAGTGGCCCTACCACGTTTCAGACCTCAAGAAATGGGATTGTGCACCGGCCAGACAATATGGCGTTACGGGAATCCCCAGGGCATTCATCATTGACAAGGAGGGCCGCATAGCCGCCACCAGGGTGCGTGGTGCGGAGCAAATTGAAGCTGCCATCAAAGAATTGCTTTGACAACCCTTCGGAAAAATGAAAACAGGAGGTGGTCAGAACTGCCTCCTGTTTTTTTTGTGCCATGCATACCCGATACTGCACTACTTAATTCGCTGCGGTTTGGAAAATGGCCAAAATTCTTGTTCTTAGCGCCGGCACATCAGGTATATGAAAACACTCGTAAACGGAATTGATCAACTCAATGAGTGGTTGGGAAAAGTGGCTTCCTGGCTGTTGGTACCCCTGGTGCTGATTGTCTGTTTTGACGTCATAACACGAAAGCTCTTCAACTTTTCCCGCATCTGGATCATGGACCTCGAGTGGCATTTGTTTGCCCTGATTTTCCTGCTGGCTGCCGGTTACACCCTGAAGCACAACCGCCATGTTCGGGTGGATTTGTTCTATGACAAGTTTGACAAAAAAGAACAGGGCCAGGTTGATTTCTTCGGGAGCCTGATCTTTTTGCTTCCCTGGTGCATCATCGTTTTGATTTACGCTTTTGACTATGCGGCCCAATCGCTGGCCATGAACGAAGGCGCCTCAGAACCGGGTGGGCTGCCGGCCAGGTACCTGATCAAATTTGTCGTTCCAATTTCAATTTTTATGCTGTTGCTGCAGGGACTGTCACTGATGTACAAAGCGCTTGTTTCAATGAAAAGTGCCGATCAGAAGGAAGAAGAACCAGGGACTCCCTCAGCCCAACACTGACCATGGAGATAGAACTGATTGCATTGATCTTGTTTGCCAGCGTGTTCATACTGATCTTGTATGGATACCCGGTTGCCTTTACCCTTGGAGGGCTTTCCGTCATTTATGGCTTGTGTTTTCTGGACATGAGTTCCTTTGAGGCTTTGCCTTCCAGGTTCATGGGTGTGCTGACCAATTACAACCTCATTGCCGTTCCGCTTTTTATTTTCATGGGCATCATGCTGGAGCGTTCAGGCCTTGCAGAGCGCTTGCTCGAAACCATGGCCATGCTCTTCGGAAAAGTAAGGGGTGGGCTGGCCATCTCTGTGGTCATTGTGGGGGCCCTGCTGGCGGCATCCACGGGCATTGTAGGGGCCACGGTGGTGACCATGGGCTTCATCAGCCTCCCGACCATGCTGAAGCGGGGCTATTCACCGGAGCTGGCTACGGGCTCCATCGCTGCCTCGGGCACCCTGGGGCAGATCATCCCACCGTCCGTTGCCCTGGTGTTGCTGGGCAGCATCATGAACATCAACATCGGCGACCTCTTTGCCGGAGCGGTGATCCCCGGTCTGGTGCTGGTGGTAGCCTACATGGTTTACATCCTGGTATATTCCCGGATGCGGCCGGACAAGGCGCCCGCCATTCCGGAGGAGGAGTTCAATGAATTTCGCAAGGGGAAGTTCTTGTTGAAAGTCATCAATGCCCTTGTAATGCCCTTGCTGCTGATACTTGCCGTTTTGGGAAGCATCTTTCTGGGCTGGGCAACGCCCACTGAAGCCGCCGCCGTGGGTGCCATGGGAGCCGGCATTCTGGCTGCCTTCCGCAACAAATTCAACAGGCGGATACTGTCGGAAGTCTGCCAGGAAACCACCAGGCTCACCTGCATGGTATTTGTCATATTGCTCGGTGCCACCACTTTCTCACTGGTTTTCAGGGAAATGGGCGGAGACCGCTTCCTGGTGCAACTGATTGAAACTTCCAACCTTTCACCGGCCATGTTTCTCTTCCTGGTGATGGCGGTGATGTTCGTTGCCGGTTTCTTCATTGACTTCATTGAGATCATTTTCATCATCGTGCCGGTGGTGGTACCCATCTTCATAAAATACGAGGTAGATCTGTTGTGGTTGGGCGTGCTTATCGGGCTAAACCTCCAGACTTCCTTCCTGACCCCCCCGTTCGGGTTCTCACTTTTTTACCTGAAGGGGGTGGCACCGCCAGGCATCACCACCGGTCATCTTTACAGGGGTATTATGCCTTTCGTCGCAATGCAATTGGTGCTGATGGCGCTGGTGATAGCCTTTCCGGAGCTGGTGCATCTCAGCAAATTGCTCTTCAGTACCGGGAATTAGCCATTTGTATGAAAACAGCTATTTTTGCTCATCCGGCACAAAACACCGCATCCCAAACACACGTATTCCGTTCACCCATATAGCGTATAAAAGCAGGTTTCGCCTCGCTTATGTCTCTTTGAGAAAACGAAAGCATCCAACCGGTGGCGATACCGCCTTTGAATTGGGGTGAGGTGCAAAAGCCGGCATACGAGAAAACTTTTCAGGCTTTTTCATTTTACAGAAGGGAATGGCCCCGATGCCAATAACAGCCGCATGGCCGCAACCACAGCCATTGCGGTGCGTAACCCTTTTGGAATGTCAAAGAAGTTTCCACATTTCAGACAAAAGCTGGCAAAGGAATGCGGCGCCGTATGCCTGCAGATGATCGCCAAATACTACGGCCGTCATTTTCACATCGAGCGTTTGATGAGCCTGGCACACCAGAGCCAGACGGGGGCCTCGATGCTGGGCCTGAGCGAAGCTGCCGAGGCCATTGGCATGCACACGGTAGGCGCCAGGATGAGCTACAACGAATTGCTCGACGACATTCCCCTGCCTGGGATAGCCCATTGGCGGGGGAGTCATTTTGTGGTGCTCGTAGAAGCCACCGACAAGTATGTCACTGTGGCTGATCCGGCTGCTGATGATCTGATCACCCTGCCTGTAGAGGCATTTACCGAAGGGTGGATTGGCGAACCAAACAGGGAGGTGCAAGGCGTGATGCTGCTCATGGAACCCACCGCAGCTTTTTATTCTCAAAATGAAGAGCAGGTGGCTTCGCTCAGCGCCGCCGACCTGTTCAGGCGCTTTTTCAGTTACAAAGGACTGATTGCCCTTGTTGGGCTTGGCTTGCTGGCCTCCCTGTTCCTGATGTTTCTTTTTCCTTTTCTCTTCAAAACAATGGTGGACAAAGGGGTGGAGAGCCAGGCACCGCAGGTCTTGCTGAAAGTAATGGCCATCTGGCTGGTGCTGTACCTGATAAAAGCCGGACTGGATTTCTTCAAGAACGCCATCCTTTCATTCATCGGCCGGCGGGTCAATTTGCAGATGCTGGTGGATTTCATGCGGAAAATCCTTCGCCTACCACTCAGCTTTTTTCACTCCCGGCGGGCCGACGACATCATCCAGTTGCTCTATGACAACACCCGCTTGCAGCGCTTTCTGACCCATGACCTGGTCTCGGTGTTTTACGCCGGAATGTTGCTGCTCATCTATGCGGCCATCATGGCGGTTTTCAGTTGGAAAGTGCTGTTGGTTTTTGCGCTGGCCACTGTGTTGCAGGTAGCCAGCACCCTGTATTTGCTGAAGCGCAGGCAAAAGATCAATTACCACCGGCTGGAGCAGGCAGCCTCCCATTTTCACCTCCTCAACGAGCTTTTGAGGGGCATTCAGGCCATCCGCCTCAACAATGCCGAACTGGCCTACCGGTGGAACTGGGAGCGCTCTGAAGTGCGGCTAAACAAACTCTCCAACGACTGGCAAAACAGTTACCAGCACACCACCGACTGGTCCAACATCATCGGCGAGTTGCGGAACATACTCATCATCTACCTGTCGTTGGTGGCCGTGACCACCGGCCAACTCTCCATCGGAGCCCTGGTGGCCATTCTTTTCATTCTGACCCAGGTCGGCACCCCGGTCCGGCAGATCATGGATTATTTCCTCGGCTGGCAGGATGTGAAATACATGCTCTCGCGAATGGATTACATCAGGAGCAGCCAGGAGGTGGATGACAAAGGCACCATTGACACCGTGCCCGCCGGTGCAGCTCTGACGGGCGAAGGCGTGTCGTTCCGGTACGACGAAGAAGACGCAGCCTGGGTGTTCCGCTATTTTGATTTTGCAATAGAACCGGGCAACGTGAACTGCTTCGTCGGAAAAAGCGGCTGTGGCAAAACCACCTTGCTCAAGCTCCTGCTTGGCAGCCTGGAGCCCGGCGAGGGCGTCATCAAGCTGGGGGGTGTTCCACTTTCAGACATCGTTCCCACAGCGTGGCTGGAGAAATGCGGCGTGGTACCGCAGGATGGCCACATCTTTTCCGCTTCCATCGCCCGAAACATTGCCATTGGCGAAGATGAAATAGACGGCGAGCGACTGTTCCTGGCCTCCAGAATGGCGGGCGTCCTCTCATTCATTGACCGCTTCAGCAACGGCTTTCAGACCAAAGTGGGAGAGGGAGGCGTAGGCCTCAGCCGGGGTCAACGGCAGTGCATCCTCATCGCCAGGGCATTGTACAAACAACCGGACTACCTCTTTCTGGATGAACCCACCAACGACCTCGACAGCATGGCCGAAGAGCACATTTTGAAGGAAATTTTCGAAGCTTACAAAGACAAAACCGTTGTGATCTTCTCCAACAGGATGTTTGACAGCAGCTTGAAGATCAACTACATCCAGATGCCGGAAAATCTGCAAAATATACTGCCCGGGCGTTCGGTGAGAGGCGGGGGTAAGGAGGTGCCTGATGGGTTTCTGGGGTTTAGAGGGGTTGATCCCGACTTTCCTCGGGAGGTTTAGAGGGGTTTAGAGAAGTTCCCGCATCAGGTTGCAACTTCCAGTTGCGGCCTGAATTGGTCACCTCCCGGGCTTGTCTTGGGATTTTCTCTCACAGAGCCCCCAGCGGGCACAGAGAAAAACCGCCGTGGGCACTGTGGTCTCCGTGAGAGGCAATAAAGGTTTAGAGGGGCGCTTCGATGGAGGTTGGTGTTGAACAACAAAATCTGCAGGTGGATATTTTGGAGCAATGATAGTCAAGAGGAAACTCATAATAGGATGACCGGAAGCAAGGAAGACATATTGAGTGCCGAGGTGCGGGATCTGCTGGACAGCCGGCCCCGCAAGATGCTTATTTGGGGCGCCGCCGTTCTGGTGGGGCTGGTGCTCTTGTTCCTGGTAGCGGGCTATGTGGTCACCATTCCGGAATCAGTCCGGGGAAAAATGACCCTGACCACCACAGAGCCGCCTGTTTCGGTCATTGCACCGGCTGATGGATACATCAGCAAAGTATTGGTTAGCGACCGCATGGAAGTTTTTAAGGGCGATTTGCTGGCCGTGTATGCCACCACTGCAAACGTGGACGATGTAATACAACTGGAGAAAGACGTGGCCCTGCTCAGCAATTTTGAATTTTCAGACCTTCAGGCCTACCGGCCCAATGCCGACCTGAACGTCGGGGAGTTGGAAGTGGCCTATACTTCCTTCGTCAATGCCGTCAGCCTGTTGCCCGAAGCCTTTGACAGCGGTGGTTATGCAGGAGTGAAAGGTGCTTTGTCGGGCAAGGCGGCCAACTTGCGCAGCTCTTTGCAGTTCCTCAACAAACGGCTGGAAGACAACCAGCGCAAGATAGATTCCCTCTGGAGAAAGTTTCATTTGGCGAAGCAAAGCCTGGAAAAAACTTCCAACGAGATATACGCCCGTGAGCAATTCGAAGCCAAGGATCAGATTGACCTGCTGGAAAAACAAAGGGAAGAATTGCAACTGGAAAAACAGCGGGTGCAGCGGGACCTGATGGACCAAAAGGCCAACCAACTGGAATCAAGCTTCCGGCAAAAAGAGGGGGTGCAATCACGCCTGCTGCGTTTTCAGGAGGAACTGACTGCCCTGCGTTCTTCCATAGAGCAGTGGAAGGCCAAACACCTGGTGTTGTCGCCATTGGATGGCACGGTTTACCTCTATTCTTCCCTTCGGGAAAACACCTTCATTAACAAAGGGCAGGAGTTGGCGGTCGTCTTCCCGAATAGCGAGCAGCTCAACTTTATGGCCCAGGTCACCATCAGCAGCAAAGGCAGCGGCAAGGTGAAGGAAGGACAGCGCGTGGTGCTGCAATTTGACCGCTATCCGGCCGCTGAGTATGGCTTCGTCAGGGGGGTGGTGGAGAAAATCAACCTGTTGCCGCAGGGCGGCGAATACTTTGTCGAGGTGAGTTTGCCCGAAGGGCTAAGAACTTCCAATGGCCGTGAATTGGAGTTCAACTACCAGCTTTCCGGTACCGCCGACATTTATACCGATGAAAAAGTGTTGTTTCACTACCTTTTTGATGAACTTACGGCCCCAAACTGACACATCAATACAGGTAACATGGACCACTTGATGGACAAACTCTTCCAGACCTTCAACCAGGCCAGAGAAGCCGTAAAAGACCAGGCCGCCAACTTGGGTGAATCTGCCAGAGAAAAGGCCCGGCAGACCATCGGGGAATGGGTCAACATCATCCCCAAACTCGCCCACCAGGGCCTGCAGCTGGAGTACTTTTCGCTGGAGGCTTCCATCAATCCCACCCTGACCTTTGAAATGCACGCCGATTACCACGAGTTTCCCCTGGAGCGGCTGGACCGGTTGTGCGAACAATGGCGCTCACAGACCCCCGCCTTTCTGGTTTATTCTACCATGAAAGCCACCCTGGCCATGTACCAGCGGACAAATCTTCCACTGAAAAATCCTTTGGTAGTCAGAATCTCCGTAAAATTAGCCCCTGAAATTCAGGTCTCCTTTGGAGAACCGCTTGAGAAATAATCATCCACCATCCTTTCCAATTCAGTTTTGATGAATGCATTGAAGTTTATCCTCTCACTGGCCCTGACACTGGGCACGGTCTATCTGTTATCTGTTCCGCACACCATCGGCAGCGATGCTGAAGACGGTTCTTCCAAAAAATCTACCTTGCCACCACTGGGCAGCTTTTTCAGCCCCTTTGACGGTTTTTGGCGCAATGCCGAGCCCAAGGATGGTTTCGCTTCGCAAAATTTTGAGATACCCGGCCTGAAAGGCAGCGCCCGGGTGCTGATGGACGAGCGGCTGGTACCGCACATCTTCGCAGACAACATGGCCGATGCGGCTTTTGCGCAGGGATTCGTCACCGCCAAATACCGGCTCTTTCAGATGGACCTCATTTCAAGGCTCTCAGCCGGCCGCCTGTCGGAAATACTGGGTGAGCGCACCCTGGCCACCGACAAGCTGACCCGCCGGCAAGGCATGGTCTATGGCGCCCGCAAATCCGTGGAGGTCTGGAAGCAATCTCCGGAGATCATGGAGGTGTTGCAGGCTTACGCCGACGGCGTGAACGCCTACATTGACCAACTCTGTGTCTGTGAGTACCCCATCGAATTCAAGTTGCTCAATTACCAACCGGAAAAGTGGTCGGTGATGAAAACCGCCCTCGTCAAGAAATACATGGACAAGACCCTGTGCTTTGGCGAAGACGACGTGGAGGCTACCAACGCCCTGCAGCAGTTTGGCAGAGAGGTTTTCGACAAGCTGTACCCCCTTTACAACCCGAAACAGTCGCCGGTGATTCCGGCCGGCACCCCCTGGGATTTTGAACCCCTGCCGGCAGATACCTCGCGGGTGGTGGCACCGACCGAGGCCATCGGCTTCATTGACATGCACGTGGGCGATTCTTCCACCCTGCTGGAGGGTAGCAACAACTGGGCGGTGAGCGGCAACAAAACCGCCAGCGGACACCCCATCCTCTGCAACGACCCCCACCTGCGGCTGACCCTTCCGTCCATCTGGTTTGAAACCCAGATACACACCAAAGCGCTGAATGCGTACGGTGTGACGGTACCCGGTTTTCCGGGCGTGCTGATTGGTTTCAACGAAAACATTGCCTGGGGTGAAACCAACGTCGGCCAGGATGCCAACGACTGGTACGAAATCCAATGGACCGACGAATCGAAAACAGCCTATTACCTGGATGGAAAAATACACCAGGCGGATCTGGTGGTGGAAAAATACCAGGTGAAAGGCAGGGCCGAACCCGTCCTGGATACCGTGCGCTGGACCTGGTGGGGGCCGGTGGTTTACGAAGATGGCAGCCGGCCGTGGAGTGGCATGGCCATGCACTGGATTGGCCATGAAGCCCCTTTGCCAACCGAGATGATGACTTTTTTCGGGTTGATGAAGGCGAAGAATTACGACGATTATTACGACGCCCTCAGCAATTACAGCTATCCGGCTCAAAACTTCGTCTTCGCAAGTACGGAGGGCGATGTGGCCATCACCGTCAACGGAAGTTACCCGATAAAAACCTATGAACAGGGCCGCTTTGTACAGGACGGCTCCTCCACTGCCAACGCATGGCATGGCTGGATTCCCTTTGAACACCGGGCCCGTGTGAAAAACCCGGAGCGGGGATTTGTGTCCTCCGCCAACCAGCACTCCACGGACCCCACCTATCCCTATTACTACCACAGCGTTCATTTTGACGATTACCGGGGCAGGTACATCAACATGCGCCTGGCACAATTGAACAACATCGCCAAAGAAGACCTCATGGGCCTTCAGAATGACAACCGCAGCCTGCAAGCCATTGAAGGCCTCCCGGCCATGTTGTCCAACCTGGATGAGGCCCAACTCGACCAGCGGGAACTGCGCTTTCTGGAAAAAATGAAGTCCTGGGACTACGGTTTCGATGCCGAAAAGGTGGAGCCCGTGATCTTTGAAACCTGGTTCAACAACAGCTACAGGGGCACTTTTGACGAAGTGAGTGCCGCAAGTACCAAAGACAGACCCATGATGTGGCCGGAAAACTGGCTGTTGATCCAAATGCTGGAAGAAACGCCCGGCGATGTTTTTTTCGACGACAAAAACACCCCGGACGAAACAGAAACAGCGACTGACATCGTGACCACCGCTTTCAAAAAGTCCATCGAAGAACTGGCCGACAAGCTGACAGATCCGGACTTCAACTGGGCCACCCACAAGGGCACCTCCATCATGCACCTGGCGCAGATCCCCGCTTTTTCTGCCATGAACCTCAATGTGGGCGGGTACAAACAGGCTCCCAATGCCATTTCGAAAACCCACGGCCCCTCCTGGCGGATGGTGGTATCTCTGGAACCCGGCAATGTGAGGGGTTGGGGCGTATTTCCCGGAGGGCAAAGCGGCAACCCCGGCAGCCCCTTTTACAAAACCGGGCTGGAGAAGTGGCTCAACGGCGAATACGAAGAACTTCTTTTTGCGAAGAAAGTCGAAGACCTGGCCGGCAAAAAGCTCTTTGAGATCAGCTTCAACAAATAAGCACCAAAACAAAACGACATGCGCAACATCTTTCTGCAACTCATGGCAACCGTCATACTCGGATACCTATGCCACCAGTTCATGCCTTTTTGGGCCATTGCCGTTGCCGGCCTTGTGGCGGGCCTGTTATTCAAATACAAGTGGCAGGTCTCCGGTTTTGCCGCTTCCTTTCTCGGCGGGTTCTTGCTGTGGGGTGGCCTGGCCTGGTGGATGGACCGGGAAAACGCACACCAACTCTCCTCCATGCTGGGTGAGCTCTTCAAAACCGATGGGCCTTACCTTTCTTATGCCACCGGCCTGGTCGGTGGCCTGCTGGCGGGCTTCGGCGCTTTGACCGGTGGCTCGCTTCGCAAACTTTTGGGGAATTAGGCCTTTTCCGGTCTGGCTTTTCTGAAACCATACGGGCAATTGCGGCAACCGCTCCGGCAGCAATGGCCGCGTCTCAGCAGGTATTCCTTCGTGAAAATCAACAGGCCGTTTTCTATGGTGTAATCCTTGCCTTCTTCGAGCTTTTCAGTGGGCTTTCTCTTCTTCATTGCGACGATAAAAACAAACAGGAAGACCCACTGACGAATCTTCCTGTTTGAGGCGAAAAAAATTTAAAGTTTGCAGCGTTCCCGCTCATCTTCCCAATGTCCTCACCGGCATCGGCACTCAATTCCTGAGCGCCCCGATGCGGATAACTATCGGCACGGGGCAAAAAGTGCGCTCAGAGGTTGAGAGAAGTTTAGGGACCTGAGGTCTGTTTAGAGCCCTGTGGGCTGTTTAGGGCCTTCGGCCGTTTAGGGCCCTGCGGGCTGTTGAGATTGTTGAATTGTTGAGATTGTTGAATTGTTGAATTGTTGAATTGTTGAAGGGGGGCAAAAAACATGAGTGATCCCGAATTTTCATTTACTCGTCCTGTAGGGACGAAATCTTTG
>JALWSS010000089.1 GCA_026993525.1 Saprospiraceae bacterium | reverse complement strand
TCTGGATTTCGGTGGGGATGCAGCGCACCACGGAGTAGCGCACATCTTCGGGGCTCCAGTCGGGGTCTTCTTCCGGGGTGGGCGGGTCTTTTGCGAGGATGGCATTTTTAAAACCTGCTTTTTCAAAAGCCACCTGCCAGTCTTCGATACCCTGTTTGATGTAAGGGCGCCATTTTTCCGGTGTGGCCGGGTCCACATAGTACACGATGGGTTTCACCGGCTCCACCAGTTCACCGCGGTTGAAGGCGTCCCAGTCTTTGGGCTCCAGCCTCCAACGGGTGATGAAGCGCTGGGAAGCCGCTTTCTGCTCGTCCAGGCTGTAATTGATCTGGCGCACGCTGAAATAGCCTACCCGGTCGTCGTGATAGCGGGGCTGCATGGGCTTTTCCGGCAGGATGATGAAGCTCTGGTTCATCTCCAGCGAGAGGGTTCCGGTAATGGCATTGTCGGGCAGTTTGCTGCCTTTGTAGGTGAGCACATGGCGCACCTCTACGTTTTTCGGAAAGGCCTTCATGTAGTTGATATAGCTCCGCTTGCCGTCGAGCCCCCCTATGCCGAATCGCTTCCGCTGCGAGTTGCTCATGGGCCCGATCATGGGCACATCGGTGGTGAAGAGCTTGGTGGGCTCGATGATATAACCCGATGAATCTCTGTTGTAAGCCAGAATCGGAAAGCCCATGATCACCGGCTCGAAATTGTTGTTTTTCACGCTTTTGTAAACGGGGTCCTCTTCCGATGCCACACTGCTGTAGGATACGCTTCTCAAAAACAACTGCTCTTCGTGCCGTTTCCAGCGGATGACCTGCTCCGGCCGGCTGGCCATGCCGGCACCCCCAAAACTCAGATTCCGGACATAGCCCGAAATCCGGCTCACCACCAGAATCTCCCGCTCCAGCAAATCTTTCGGAATTTCGAAGTAGTATTTATCGAGGTCTTTGTAAACAATGAACAAGCCGCTGTCAACCACGGCATCTTCGGAAATGACATCCTCAAAGGCTTTGATCTTGCTCTTGTTCTTTTTCTTTTTCTCGTCCTTTTTCTCGTCGCCGTTTTCAGTTTTTTCCGGTTCCGAATCCTTCTGGGCCAGAAGGTGCAAAGAATTGAGACAAAGAAGGCTGAGGGTAAGGAGTGCAAACAGAGTTGATTTTCTCATGGTTTCGTAGCGCCTCCGGCGCAATTTGTTAGTGTGAGTCTTGGGAAGGTATTTCCGGGCCGTTCCAGTTGTCGGTTGTCCGTTGTCCGTTGTCCGTTGTTCCCGAGCTTGCCTCGGGATCGGTTGTCCGTTTTCGGCAGAAACTGCTAACTGGTAGGTGCCAACTGCCAACTGAACACTGCCAACTGCCAACTGAACACTGAACACTGCCAACTGCCAACTGAACACTGAACACTGCCAACTGCCAACTGAACACTGAAGAATGCCGGCAAGATAACCAAGGCCTTCAGTCTTCCCAAAAGATCGCCGTGCAATGTTGTACGACTTAGAAAACCGGCTTATCCGGGCAGTTCGTTTTCTCTCAGGTGGGCTCCGCAATATTTGCAATGGACGGCATCGGGAGCATGGCCTTCCCGGCCACAATCCGGGCAGGCAAAATTGGTGATATCCACATCGGGGTGAGTGCGCAGCATCTCCGCTGAGACGATGCCCGTAGGCACGGCAATGACCGCATAACCCAGAATCATCACGATGGCCGAGATGAACTGCCCCAGCGCCGTTACCGGCGTGATGTCGCCGTAGCCCACCGTGGTCAGTGTCACAATGGCCCAGTAGATGCTCCGGGGAATGCTGGTAAAACCGGAATCCGGAAGACCGCCCTCTATCAGGTACATCAAGGAGCCGAAGACGATGACCATGAGCACGATGAAAAACATGAAAACGGCAATCTTTCGCTGGCTGGCTTTCAGGGCCTGCATCATGTATTTTCCTTCGGTAAAATATTGCCGCAGGCGAAACACCCTGAAAATACGCAACAAACGCAGGATGCGGATCACCAACAAGGACTGCGCCCCCGGCAACAGCCAACTGATGTAGGTGGGCAGGATGGCCAGCAGGTCAATGATGCCGAAAAAGCTGAAAACGTACACGCTGGGTTTCTTCAAACAATACACCCGCAAGGCGTATTCAACGGTGAAAAAGAAGGTAAAAGCCCATTCCAGCAAATAGAAAAAGCGACCGTAACCGGCCCGCAAGTCACGGATACTCTCCAGCATAACGACCAGCACACTGGCAATGATAACCAGAAATAACACCACGTCGAAAAGCTTTCCGGCGGGAGTGTGCGACTCAAAGATCACCTCATGGATCTTGTACTTTCTGGCATCCACCTCCGGATTGCTATCGTCAAAATACCGGTGCCAAATGCGGTTCCTGATTTTCTTTAACATCCGTATGGGATTGTCCGGGTTTGACCGCTAAAATCCGCTTTTCCGGGAATATGCTTACCATAAAACACCCGAAGGCAGGTTCCGGTAAGTTCACAACAGTTCATTTCCCAACCGTTCCCATATTGAATTGGCCGTTCCCAAATGTGGAAAACCGG
Organism: Saprospiraceae bacterium; assembly: GCA_026993525.1. GTDB lineage: Bacteria > Bacteroidota > Bacteroidia > Chitinophagales > Saprospiraceae > UBA6168. The sequence continues at coordinate 18,786 of JALWSS010000089.1, read as the reverse complement.
AGGTCACAATGCGTGCACCACTTCGGGGTCTTTCGAAGTAACTGAAAAGACCTTTTGATGAAATTCCGAACTGTCCCACAAACCCCTCTAAACTCCCTCTAAACCCCTCTAACCCCCTCTAAACCAACCATATAACCCTTCCTGAAACCCTCTCAACCTTATTCACAAAGAGCGCATTTGCGAAGCTGCTCAAATCTGATCCCACCCCTTTCCAACAACCCATTCCAACGGTGGCACCTTTCTGGAATTTACCCGGGCAGTGATAATGTAAACCGCCACCATGCTACTCAGAGTGACACTATTCACAATCATCTGTGTTTCGGGTTTGATGAGCTGTGCAAACCCGAAACAACTGTTTGAGAAGAAAGCTCAACAAGCCGAAAGCCAACGGCTGATCCTCCAGCAATACTTCCGCCCCCGGGCGCCCATCATCCAGCCGGGCGACAAGCTCACCATCAGCATCTGGGGCCACGACGACCTTTCCATCGGTTCCATCAACACCAACTTCAACTCGAGCGAAGCCACCGGTCGCTGGCTGGTGGTTGACAACGAGGGCGAAGTCAACCTGCCCCAGATAGGCCGGGTGAAAATCGGCGGCTACGACATCAAAGAGGTCAACTACCTGCTGGAACAGAAATACAGCGAGCTCATCAAAGACCCCATCATCAACGTCAAGGTGCTGAGCCATTACGTCACCGTATTGGGCGAGGTGAACGCCCCGGGCCGCTACCAACTGGACAACGAGCGTGTGTCGTTGGTGGAAATCCTCGGCACCGCCGGCGGCCTGACCCCCTACTCAAAAAACGACGACATCAAAGTGATCCGGTTGGTGAACCAGCAACCCGTGGAACTGGATGTGGACTTCACCAGCCTGGTGGCTTACGCTGAATACAATGTGGACCTGCAGCCCGACGACGTGGTGTACGTGGGTGCCACCGGCAAGAAATTCACCGACGAAAAACTGAGAAGGGTCACCAACATTACCGGCATTCTGACCGGCATCGCACTGGTGGCTTCCGTGTTCCTGAAATAAGACGATACACGAACAGACACAAAAAAGCATGACCTTCAAAAAGGAATACAAGATGATCATCAGGCCTTTGGTCAAGGCCTCTCCGGTGCTTATCGGCCTGATCACCATTGCTATTCTCGTTACCCGAAGGGCCGTGACCTACATGACGCCGGAATACCGGGCGGGCGGCGCCATCAAGATCAACAACCTGAACTACACCCAGGCCGCCATCAGCCTCTTTGGCGAAGAAAACGAGAAAAACCTGCCCCGCCAAAACGAAAACTTCCTGGCGGAGGTCGAGGTGTTTCAAACCCGGGACCTCATCCGCAAAACCCTGGAAAACCTGCATTGGGAACTGACCACCTACCGGGTGGGCGATGTGCGACTGTCGGAAATTTTCGAAGAACGGCCATTCATCATAGACTACGGTGTGAACGACGACAAAGCGCTGGACAAGACGGTCTTTTTCGATTACATCGGAGATGGCCGTTTCCGTTTTTTTGACGACGAACCAAAGGATTCTACCCACGCCACCATCGTGGATGCAGGGCAGGTGTTTGAAAAAAACGGCCTGCTGCTGACCATCGAACCGGATTCGGCCTTTCTGAAAAGAAAACCCAACAGCCTCAAACCGGGTGACCACTTTGCCCTGAAGGTGAACAGCGAGGACGCCCTGATCGGACAGTACAAAAGCGACAAGCTCTTCGTAAAACCCGTTGACAAGGAGGTGTCCATCATCAAGGTTTATTTCAACCACGAACTGCCCGAAAAGGCGCAGACCTTCGTCAACACCCTGATGAAAACCTACATCGAAGAAGGCCGAAAAAGCAGGGAGCAGCAAGTGGCAGAAACCCTCGATTACCTCGAAAAGCAAATCGAAATCGTCAGAAAACGCCTCAGCGAGGCAGAGGCCGGACTGGCGGGCTACCGCTCTGAAAACCAGCTCATCAACTCCACCCAGGAAACCGACGCCGTGTTGCGGGAACTGACCCAGCTAAACCTGCAAAAGGTGGACCTGGACATGAAAACCTCCGAGCTGACACGCCTGAAGGATTACCTGCTCTCCGGCAACAGCCTGAGCGATTTCAGCCCCAACTTCGAAGCGCTTTCCGACCCCATCTTCCGGGGCAGCTACCTGAAGGCGCAGTCTTACGAAGAGCAGCGCCAGGACTACCTCCAGAAATACACCCTCCAGCACCCCCTCATCCTGAACCTGGACCAGAAGATCAAAGAGACCCGTGCCTTCCTGAACGAATCGGTGAACTCAACCCTGGAAAACCTCGAACAGAAAAGCTCGGAGCTGGAATCGCAAATTGCCGAAGTGAACCAAAAAGTGGAGCGCTTTCCGGAAAAGGAGCGCCAATTGGTGGTCTTGCAGCGGCAGGTGGCCCTCAACGAGGCGCTGTACAACTACCTCATGCGGAAATACACCGAGCTGTCCATCATGCAACAGTCCGACCTGTTTCCACACAAGATCATCGAACACGCCGAGCGGCCCAAGGCCACCGTGGCTCCCAACAAGTCGCTCTATTACGGAATGGCTTTTCTGCTGGCACTGCTGGCCGGTATGTTTTACGCCTATTTGCGCAGCTATGTGAAAGAGACGGTCAGCTCTAAAGACGAACTGGAAGAGAAGCTCCCGCAGTACCCCGTCATCGGCGAGGTGTACCGGCTGACCCGGAAAACCCCGCCGGGATTTTCACTGGTGTCGGGCCTGACGGCCAACCTGCGCGACCTGCCCAAACCCGAAACCAAAGGGCAGGCGCAACTCTTCGTGCTGACCTCCAACATGCCCAACGAGGGCAAAACTTTCGTGGGTGCCCGCATTGCGAAGGCGATGGCAGCGTACGGCTACAAAGTGCTGCTGCTGGACCTGGACGTGCGCAAACCCGAAATGCACGAAGAACTCGGCCTGGACAACACCGCAGGGTTTTGCGAAGCGATAAAAAGTGACCGCCACGCGCTGGACCTGGTGCAAAACACCGGCGACGAGAACCTCTGCTTCCTGCCCGCCGGCCATTACGACGACAGCCTGGAAGGCAAGGTGTTTTCTGCCAAAGCACTGGACATCATCCACGACCTGCGCTGGCATTTTGACCTGGTCATTGTGGATGTGGCCCCCATCGGGCTTTTTGACGACAGCATCGTGGTGATGCGAAAAAGCACTGCCAACCTCTTCCTGATCCGAAAGGGCACCACCCGGCTGCGCCAACTGAACCCGATCAACGAACTACTGGATTCTTTCCAGATACCAAACCTCTACCTGGTGCTCAACAGCGTGAAGCAAAAAGCCGGAAAAGGCGCCTACTCCCGCTACCTGAAAAAACGAAAACACGCCCCCGCATTTGGATAAAACCCTTGAAAAACAAAGTGAAAAGCCCGATGAAATTATCCACCTAAACCTGCAAGTTATGAGTCGTTATCTTTTACTTCACAAGGCAAAGCTCCTGGTACTGGCCGATCAGGCACTGGTAAGCGGAGGCAACTTCCTGGTTGGCGTTCTGCTGGCCCGGGCCCTTGGTCTGGAGGGCTTCGGCATCTTCAGCCTGATGTGGGTTGGGGTGCTGTTGGGGCTGAGCCTGCACCAGGCTTTCATGACCCAACCCATGATGACCTTCGCCTCCAAATTCATGGGTCGCTTCAAAAGCCGTTACCGCCAGGGGGTTTTTTACCTGCAGGCGGTCATAACCATTGTTTTGCTGCTCATCACCACCATCGTCACCCTTGTGGTCAGAGAAAACCCCGGGTGGCCGCAGTGGGCCAATTTTTTACCCCACGCCTGCCTGGCCACCACCTTTTACCTCTTCCATGATTTCCTTCGGAAAACCTTCTTCATCCGGAAGATCTTCATCGGCCCTCTTTTGATGGACGGGGCGCTGTACGGAGTGTTGTTTGGCTCGCTGTTGTTGTTTGATGTCACCATCGGCATCGCATTGCTGGGCTATGCAATGGGCAGCATTCTGGGCTTGCTGGTTGGGTTGGTCATCTTCGTCAAGAATCCTGATTCAATACAAGACATAGGTTGCTGCTGGGAGCTGAAATTCCAGAAAGCCGTAAAGGAGCATTATCACTACTCGATTTGGTTGTTGGGCACTTCGGTGTTGCAATGGTTTGCCGGCAATATCTTTCTGGTGGCTGCCGCAAGCCTGCTCGGACCGGTGGCTGTGGGTGCCTTGCGCATGGCACAGAACATGGTGGGGCTCAGCCACGTGCTGTTCCTGGCCATGGAAAACATCGTTCCGGCCGAAGCTGCCCGACAATTTTTCACCCACGGCAAAAAGCGCATGAATGCCTATCTGCGACAGATGACGCTCCTGATGAGCATCCCTTTCGTCGCCATTCTGGCAATGCTGAGCATACTGGCACCAAAGCTCATCAGTTGGCTCTATGGCCCGGAATACCTGCCCTACAACTACCTGGTGAGCGGATATGCGGTGCTGTACCTCTTCGTATTCATCGCTTTTCCCCTGCGTTTTGCACTGCGCAGCCAGGCAGTCACGGCTCCCATTTTCAAAGCCTACCTGCTCAGCGCCATTGTAAGCCTCGCAGTCGCCTTCCCCCTCGTCGGAAAATTCGGTGACATGGGCGTAATCGCCGGCCTGATGGTTTCCCAGTTCATCACCCTGGGAGTGTATGTCTATTACCTTCGGAAAAATCCGGCCGGAGCACCGGACAAAGCAGTTGCCCCCCAAAAAGCAAAAAAGGCCAATGGCAAAACCTCAAAACTGGCAGCCTCAGGAACGGCGTGACGCGTGACGCGTGACGCGTGACTCGTGACGCGTGACGCGTGACGCGTGACGGGTATGCATAACCCTCCATAACCCTCATAATCCTCATAATCCCGTGACGCGTGACTCGTGACGCGTGACGGGTATGCATAACCCTCATAATCCCCATAATCCTCATAACCCTCATAATCCCCATAATCCTCATAACCCTCATAACCCTCATAACATTCCTGACAATTCAGGAGCTGACCGGAAGTCAGCGCCTGACATGGCCTCAAAAACCATCAAAAAACCTTAGAAAAAACCATCAACAACCTTTTCGATGAAAATCATTCAACTGGTACTCGGAAAAGCCAACCCCGACCGCATGAACGGGGTGAACAAAGTAGCCTACAAACTGGCACTGCACCAGTGCGAACTGGGGTATGACGTGGAGGTTTGGGGCATTGCCAACTCGCTGGAGCACAACTACCCGCCCCGGCCATTCAAGACCCGGTTGTTCAGGCAGTTGCCCGGCAAGCTGAGGCTGGACGATTCGCTCAGGTCTGCCATTGCGCAAGCGAGTGAAAACACCGTGTTTCACATCCACGGATCATTCATTCCGGAGTTTTTCCACATCTCCCGTTTGCTGAAGCAAAGGGGGCTGCGGTACGTTTACACCCCTCACGGGGCGCTCACGGCTGCGGCCATGCAGCAGAGCAAGTGGCGCAAGCGGATATATTTCACCCTTTTTGAAAAAGCGGTGATCCGCAACGCCCATGCGGTTCAGTTGCTTGGCGAGCAGGAGTACACTTTTATTGACACCCTGATGGAGGTGCCTCAAAAAGTGCTCATTCCCAACGGGATGGACCTGGACGAAATTCCTTCCGGAATCAGCAGGGCTGAAAATAAGCACCCCGTGTTCAGCTTTTGCGGACGCATAGACACCTACCACAAAGGCCTGGACTACACGCTGCGGGGTTTTGCCAGGCTGGTCAAAATGGGCCACAAAGCCAGCCTGGAACTGATTGGCGACGGGGCCGACCGGCCGGTCTTGCAGGCTTTGACCGCAGAGCTGGGAATCGAGGACCACGTCACCTGGCACGGCGCCAGGTACGGCGACGAAAAATACCGCCTGATGGCCCGTGGAGATGTATTCCTGCACACTTCACGCATGGAAGGATTCCCGATGGCCGTGCTGGAGGCCGCCGCGCTGGGGCTGCCCTGCCTCACCAGCGAACCCACCAACATCAACAGCTTCATCCGGAAATACAAGGCCGGCATCCCCCTGTCAGAGCTCAGCGAAGCAGCGGTGACGACAGCCATGGTGGAGGCGTGCAGCCTGTTCCGGGAAAAGAAATTGCAGCAGCTGGGCAGCAACGCCAGAAAAATGGTTGCCGGGGCCTTCGACTGGAAGAACATCTGCAGGCAGTTGAACCGCCTTTACCTGCAGGAAACACCTGTGAGGGCTGAATCTGTAGCCATTCCTTCCAAGCCGGCAACCGTGGTTCCCAATTTGGGATAAAATCAGTTTGACCACCCTGTGTAAAACCCTCCATAACAAACGATTAGCGAACTGCCCTGCTTTTTGTGTCACCTGGACACATAGCAACGAACTGTTCACTCCTGTCAAAGACAAAAACATAACTATGAAAGACCTTCTACCCCGCAATTGGAACCTGCAGGCGATGAGAAGCATCGGCCTGCTTTGTTTTTTTGCTTCGGCAAACCTGCTTTCGGGTCAAAGCATCACCTGGAACAACACCGTGCCTTCCAACATCAGCGTCTGCCTCGGAACGGAAAACTTTGACATCTCCCTCACCAACAACAGCGGCGACACCCTCGAGAACCTCACCATCCGGGTGCAACTGCCTTCGGGAGTGGACTATTCCGTGGGCAGCCTGACCAATGTGACCGGTGGCAGTGTTTCGGAACAGAATGTTTCCAACACCGAAGACATCACCTTCAGCGCCAGTGATCTGCTGGATGGCGCCACGCTTAGTTTCAGGATCGCTGCTGATGCTGACATGGATACCTACAATTTCGTCATCGGGGGCGGTGTGTTGAGGAATACCCTCACGGCCACCTACACCGGAGGTGCCGATACCACTCAAACCAACAGCTACAACCTCTACTACCCGGCCCTGAGCATCACCACCGTGAACAGCCTGTCGGCTTCGGTGTACGCCGGCCAGACCTTCACCCGGCAGGTGACCATCGTGAACGGTGGCTATGGCGCTACCACTTCTTTCACCCTGAAAGACAGCCACGACAGCAATGTGCAGGTAATAGCAACCGATGTAGGAACCCTGAACACCAGCACAGAGGAGATCACGGTCTCTGTCAACGACTTCACAGCCATCGGCGACGGCGACGGGTACTTTGACCAGAACGAATCCATCACCATCACCCAAACCATCAAGGCCACCGGCTGCACCAGTACGCAGTCCACCCTGAAAGCGGTTTGGGGCTGCGGCTCAGAAGTGAACAGCAACATAAAATACCCATATACCACCATCACGCTGTACAATCCGAGCATTGCCGTTTCGGCCAACGCCAATTTTGACGTTTGCGACGTCGGCAATGCGCAATCGCAATCCGTGACCATCACCAACAGCGGCAGCGGCCCCGGTGTAAACGGCACCCTGACCATCACGCAGGACCCCGTCACGGCCTACTCCCGCATAGATACCAGTACCATCTATTACAGTGTGGACGGCGGGGCCTCCACCCGCGCTTATGCCAGCAGTGTGACCGCCGCTTCCGCTTATTCCTGCCTCGGCAACAACCCGATGGCAGCTTTTACCATCAGCCTGCCGGATATCCTGCCGGGAGAGCAGATCACGGTCAGTTGGGACAGCTACACCTGCGCTACCGACGTCTGCGGCAACATAAACCTGGCGGGCTGGGACTACAGCTACAGTTGCGACAACAATTGCGGAACGCAATCCTATACCAAGTCAGGGCAAGGGCTGAGCTCATACAGCAAGAGTTTCAGCATTTTCTCCGAATCGCCTTCCGACCTCAGCGACGGCCAAACCGGGGAATACGTATTCATCATCTCAAGCGCGAGCGTCACATTGCCCGAAGGAAACAGCCCGTATTACAAGCTGGTGTTTGACGTGCCGGACGGCCTGAGCTGGAGCGGCAACAGCGCCGACCTGGTGTTCATCAACGGCACCACCCAATGGACCGCCAGCAGCATCAGTTTTGACAGCAACACCGACCAACTCACTGCGCAATACGATTTCCCCATCCCTTTCAGCCTGACCCGAGCCGAGATCCGGCTCAAGCTGACGATGGATTGCAACGTGCCCAACGTCAATGGCTCAGCCACCGTGGGCATGCAGCTTTACTACGTCATGGACGGGGTCTGCTCCACACCGTATGAGTTGCCACTGTTTTGCCAGCAAACGGTCAACACCTACCTGCACTGCCCCGGCACCTGCACCGAGGGCCTCGCTTTCCAGGGTTTTTCCGTGGCCAGAACCAGCTTTGGCGATCCCGACAACGACCAGGACGGCGCAGCCGACGGCACCGGTTCGGTGGACATGACAAAGATCAAACTGAACCGGGTGATGGTCAACGACACCTTCAAAACCGTCTTTACCGGAACGGTGAAAACCTCCGGCAGCTTCCCATCCTGGTCGTACATGTACGCCAGCTCTACCGTGCCCTATGGCGACACCATTGTGGCGCTCTATGCCAACCTGAGCGTGACCGATGCCGGCACCGGTCAGACCCTGACCTGCTCCAGCGTGCCATTGACGCAGAGCATGAGCGGCACCGACCGGTTGGTGAACCTGGACCTGAGCCCGGCTGCACTGGCGGCTGCCGGCTGCAGTGATTTCAGCGGCTTCACCTTCGGCAACGACGACCAGGTGACGCTGACGGTCTATTACAAAGTGACAGGGAACATCGGAGGGGCCATTACGGAACTGCAAATCACCAATGACTTTTATGTCAGCCCTTCGGCAAACGGCACCGCTTACCAATGCGACGACTGGGCGGGCAATTTCACCCTGATCGGGTATTATTTCAGCAATGGTTCTGCCAATACCGTGACCGTAAAGAACTGCACCAAAACCGTTTCACAGAATTTCTACATGAGCATTGGCGACTGCTGCACCAATTACGCCGGAGGTGATTTTTTCCCCTTTGAATACCGGCACTGGGCCTATCCGAAAAATGTCCGGGTGGTCATTCCGGATGGGTACAGCATTACCAATGCCAAAGTGCAATACTACCGCACAGAATACACCAACTCCACTTTGTCAGAAACGGTGAACGGCCTGTCGGCATACGACATCAGCGGCCAGACCTACCAATACGACCTGGAGACCTTGTTCCAGAATGGAAGCCTGACCTACGGCGACGACGGCTTCAACGGCACCTTCACCATTACCGTGGACCCGGTCTGTACCCTGGAAGAGGATACCAAATTCAGCCTCTACTGGTATTTTACCTTCGTGGAATCGGAGCGCCTCGGCAATGCCGAAACCGCTGAGTACAGCTCCAGCCCCGACAAACTCAAATACCGCCGGGGAGACATCCAGGTTTCCACCAATTTTCAGACGGTGGACGGCACCGGCCTGACGGCCTCCTGGGATGTGACCGTCACCAACAACAAAAACGCCGACGGACCCTATGCCTGGATTTTTCCGGTGAGCCCCAACGGCGCGCTGACCATCACCAAAGTGGAAGACCTTACCAGCAATACCGAATTGACGGCGGTAAACGGCGGCTTTTATCAACTGGGGAACTTCAGCGCCTATGATTCCAAAGATTACCGGATAACGGTGAGTTACAACTCTTGTGCAACCTCAGAGCTCGTGGTTTACTCCGGCCACAGTTGCGACGGCTATCCCACCAACCTGAGTACCTTCAGTTGCAGCTACAATTCCTATTCACTGTACGTGGAACCGCAACCCGCCGAAACACAGGTGCGCATCTACAGCAACTACGATGCTAACGACCACTGCAGCAATGTCTCCGGTGTGGAACTGGAACTGCTCAGCGCCAAACTGGCAGCCGTGAAAGACCTGGTGGTGAAGGTGATTCAACCGAATACCCAAAGCATTACGGTGGTCTCGGGCTCCTCGTACAAGAAGTATCCTGCGTCGGGCAGCTTCAGCGCTGTCAGTGACCCCAGCTATGCCAGCGGAACCTACACCTACACCATTGCCAGCCTGGATTCCATCATCAACGCAGATGGCCTGGTGGGCATCACCAACACTGCTGCCAACACCTTCCGGCTGAAATTTGACATCCAACTGGAGAGCAACTTCACCCCTGGTGAATACCTCACCATTGAGATATCGTCGAGCCGGAACTGCGGCGACACCCTGGCCACCCTCCGGCTGGCTTACGACCCCACCGCCCTCTTCGATCAAATAACGGGCGTGGGACTGACAACCAGCACCGATACCTGGGCCACCACCTGGGCCGACTATGACGGCGACGGCGACCCCGACCTCTTCATCACCACCAGAGACCCCAACCAAACCAATGAACTGTACAAAAACAACGGCGACGGAACCTTCACCCAAATCACCTCCGGAAGCATCGTCACGGACCAGGCCTCTTCCATGGCCGCCACCTGGGGCGATTATGACAACGACGGGGATTTGGATGTTTTCGTCGCAAACAACATCGGCTACGCCAACTTCCTCTACCGCAACGAGGGCGACGGCACTTTCACCAAAATCCTGAACGACCCCATCGTCAGTGACCTGGGTTATGCCCACGGCGCCGCCTGGGGTGATTACAACAACGACGGATACCTCGACCTCTTCGTGGCCTCCTTCTTCGCCTCCAGGTTCAACCTGCTGTACAAAAACAACGGCGACGGAACCTTCACCCTCGACGGCAACAATCCCATAGCCAAAGAGGCTGCCTCTTCCGTCAGCGGCTTCTGGGCCGACTACAACGACGACGGCTGGCCCGACCTCTTCGTCGCCAACAACAACGGCGAAAACAACCTGCTGTACAAAAACACCGGCAACGGCAACTTTGAAAAAATTACCACCGGCGACATCGTCAACGACGGGGGCTACTCCGTGGGCGCCTCCTGGGCCGATTACGACAACGACGGAGACCTCGACCTCTTCGTCGCAAACTCGGGCGACCACGATAACTTCCTATACCGGAACGACGGCGATGGCACCTTCACCAAAATCACCACCGGTGACATCGTCAACGACGGTGGCCATTCCCACGGCAGTGCCTGGGCCGACTACGACAACGACGGCTGGCTCGACCTCTTCGTAGCCAACGACCAGGACAATGACAATTTCCTCTACCGCAACAAAGGCGACGGCACCTTCACCAAAATTGAGAACCCCGTCACGCTGGCCGGTGGCTATTCCTTCGGTAGTGCCTGGGCCGACTACGACCTGGACGGCGACGTGGACCTGTTCATCGTCAACCGAAACGACAACAGCAATTTCCTCTTCAAAAATGTAAAAGGCGATTGCAACTCCTACCTCTGTGTCAAGCTGGTGGGTACGGTCTCCAACAAAGCCGCCATTGGGGCCAAAGTGAAAGTGAAAGCCACCGTCAACGGCAACGCCGTCTGGCAAATGCGGGAGATCAGCAGCCAGACCGGCGGCGGCGTGGGCGCACAAAACGAACTGAAGCTCATCTTCGGCCTCGGCGATGCCTCCACAGTGGATTCCGTGGTGGTGGTCTGGCCCAGTGGATACGAGCAGGTACTCACCAACCAGTCGGTGGACCAGTGCCTCACCATTACCGAAGACAATGCCTCCGAAATCTGCGGAACGGTCTATTATGACGAAAACGGAAACTGCACCAAAGACAGCGGCGAAAACGGCATACCCAACGTAAAGATCACCCTGACACCGGGCGACATTGTGACCTACACCGGCAATGACGGCACCTACTCCGTTTATGCCAAACCCGACACCTACACCATCACCCAAACCCCTGGCTCCAACTGGAGTATGCGCTGCCCCAACGACCAGGGCACCCGGAGCGTATCCGTCAGTGGTATCGGACAACAGTACTGTGGCAATGATTTCGGCAACACCCCATCCTGCGTGCTTCCGGAGCTAAATGTGGAAGTGGCCACCACAGCACACCGCATCGGGTTCCACAACCTGCTGGGCCTGGCCTACTCCAACGACGGAGCCACCGCCGCCACCGGTGCCACCCTCAAACTGGTGCTGCCCTCAGCCCGGCTGACGCCAACGGAAAGCACCGTGAACTGGACCAGTACCAGCGGCGACACCCTCATCTGGAGCCTCGGCACCCTCAGCCCCGGCACCAAAGGCACCATCTACATCATCTACACCGTGGATGCCAACACCGCCGTTGGCGACACCCTGCAACTGGACGCCTTCCTCAACGGCAACGAATCCGATTGCAACAACAGCAACAACAGCTACCAGGAAATCTCCACCGCCGTCGGTGCCTTCGACCCCAACGACATCCTCGTCAATCCGGAAGGCTACATCCGAAACGACCAGTGGCTGACCTACAAGATCAGGTTCCAGAACGTGGGCAACCAGGTGGTGAACACCGTCAGGGTGGAAGACGAACTGCCCGCCACCCTCGACCTCAGCACCCTGCAACCCGGCGTGGCCAGCCACCATTACCAGTTCCAGACCGAGGGCCGAAAGCTGATATGGACTTTCCCGGCCATCAACCTGCCGGACAGTGTCAGCAACGAACCACAAAGCCACGGTTTTGCCATCTTCAGAATAAAACCCGCACCCGGCCTGCTGCCCGGTGATGAAATCCACAACAGCGCCAACATCTTCTTCGACAACCTGGAACCGGTGAAGACCAACACCGTCATCAACACCATCAAGGCCTTTGAAGACCTGCGCTACAAAGACATCCGCCAATTGCACATCTATCCCAACCCCAGCGGCCGCAACAAAGCCACCGTCACTTTCCAGTCGGGCAGCCACCTGACCCAAAACACCGTACTCACCGTGGTGACGGTTTACAACATGGCCGGCCAACCCATACTCCGGCTCAACGGCATCGGCAGCCGCCAGGCAACGCTTGACCTGTCAGACATGATACCCGGCAACTACCTCGTAAAAGGAGTAGATGACGCCGGCAGGCTGTACTTTGGGAAATTGCAGGTGTTTTGAGGGTTGAGGAACTGAGGAACTGAGGAACTGAGGAACTGAGGAACTGAGGAACTGAGGAACTGAGGAACTGAGGAACTGAGGAACTGAGCCCCGTGCCGATAATAATCGGCATCGGGGGAGGAACTGAGGAATTGAAGAACTGAGGAATGAGAGCACTGCAAAAACCCCCATTTTCGAAGGAACCCATGTTTTTTGAGGTTTTTGAGATGCGTCGTTGATTGAACTTTAGAATGTTAAACATTCAATTATTAGTCAACTGTTCATCAGCTTTCCGTCGTAATTGGAAATACCACTTTTTGCAGTGGACTCAGGAATTGAGGAACTGAGGAACTGAGGAACTGAGCCCCGTGCCGATAATAATCGGCATCGGGGGAGGAACTGAGGAACTGAGGAACTGAGAGGGGCTAGCACATCAATTCTTCGATTCCTCGATTCTTCGATTCCTGAGTCCCCTGCAAAAACCCCTATTTTCGAAGGAGACCATGTTTTTGGTCCCGAAAGCCTTCGGGATTGAATGGGTTTTTTTCCCGAGCTTCTCTCGGGATTGAGATATGTCGTTGATTGTACTTCAGATTGATAAACATTCAATTATTAGTCAATTGTTCATCAACTTTCCGTCGTAATTGGAAATACCACTTTTTGCAGTGGGCTCATTCCTCGATTCTTCGATTCCTCGATTCTTCGATTCCTCGATTCCTCTCCCGACGAATGTCGGGACTCGATTCCTCGATTCTTCAATTCCTCTCCCGACGAATGTCGGGATCAATTCCAGAGTCCTATCTTACAATCATCAATTTCCTGAACGTGTACAGGTCCTTACCGCTGATCTTCAGCAGGTACAAGCCCGGTGAAAGGCTTTGGGTATTCAGCCTGTTTTCGCCTGCGACAACGGGCAGTTGCAGGGCTTGCCTTCCCAGGCCGTCGTAAAACGCAACCTTTCCTTCGGCAAAACCCGGCATTGCAACCTGTAGATTTACTTCCGTCCTTGCAGGATTGGGAAAAAGGAAAACTGCGTCAGCGAGGTCCTGCTCAACGGCGGCAGTGGCGCCCGTAACAACAAACACCTCATTGCTAAAATCGGAAAAGACACCGGCCCCCGTGGCCCTCACGCGGTAGTAATAGCCCGTTGAGGGCAGCACGGTCAAGTCGTCGAAAGCGACGGTATTTTCGGGCATGGCGGCCAGTTGGGCGTAGGTGTTGTTGTTCGCCTCGCTTCGTTCCAGAATGAAGCCGGTTTCATTGTCGGCATTGTCGGTCCAGGAAAGCTGCACCTGGAAGGGGTTGATCACGGTGGCCGTCAGCTGTGTTGGCGCCGCAGGCGCTGAAGGCACAGAAGCGCAAAGGTTGTCAATGCGGTTGTGGACGGCCTGCCGCAACTGAGGCAGCAGCGGGTACAGGTGATCGCCCGGGCATTCGGTGCTGCAGCCATCCCGGTGGCCGCTGATGCGGTAAAGGTTCAGGCCGGAACTGGGGTGGTAGGCCGTTGCCAGCGGGTCAATGGAAGCATCACAGCTTTTCCAGGCCAGTAGTTTTTCGAGTTGGGAAAGCGCCTCCTGAGCCGGGTCGGCTTCCTGGTAATTTCCCATCATGCACACCCCCATGGTGCCGCCGTTGGTACCGCAGAAGTGGGCCCCCAGCACGTTGTCGCCCCTGCCCTGGTAGATGTTCCCGTCCGGGTCGATGAGCCAGTTGTAACCGATGTCGTCCCAGCCGTTCACGTTGACGTGATAATCCCAGATGGCCCTGACCACCGCCGGCCAGTCGCCCGAGCTGTTTGGCCCGGCAGAATGGTGCACGATGAGGTGGGTGACCACCGTAAATGTGGGCGTAGGGTCTGCCGGGCAACTGCCATCGGGGCACCAGTCCGAGCGGCTCTGGTAGGCCGGAAGGGGGCAGGGGCAGGCCATTCTTGTATTGGGTGGCCGGTGGGGGCTGCTCACCTTTTTCGTATGCCCCGGATTGAAGAAATGAAGCTCCGCCAATCCACCTGGCAGGCCGTTTTCCGAAGGTGAATCCATGTTCCTGTCCGGGAAGAAAGCCAGGCTGACGCTTTTTGTTTCCTTCGGTAAAAATGCCAGTTCACTGACCAGCCGGACCGGATCGTTGTTGTGTTCATCCCGGTGCAGCCTGAAGGTTTCGGAAGTGCCGTCATTCAAATGAGCAGTCACCAGCCATTCACGCGGAGCCCTGCCCTGCCAGGCCATCGAAAATGCAATGAATGGCCCTTCGGAAAACTTTTCCGGAACCTGAATGACTTTCCCGGAAAGGTCATTGGCCTGGACGAATAAAGTTTGTCTTTGCTGTGCCCGCAGCGCAAATGCGACCGCCGTCAATAATGTCAGGAAAAAAATTCTTTTCATGGTTGGAGTTTAAGGGTTGATACCGATCCCGTCGGGATCGGAAGGTTGAGAGGCGTTCGAAGGAGTTTAGAGGGGTTGCCTGTCATCAGAAGGAAGCACAATCGGCCGTGCATTCAATTTTCCGAAGGAAAAAAATACTGAAAGCTTGTAGCCGGTTTGAACCTGAACGCCCCCCACCCCACCGATTCCACCGATTGAACCGATTGAACCAAACATATAAGTGTCAAATATCATCAATTGGGCCTGACCGGAAACAAAAATAGCGGCTCATCTTTGGAGGAAAATAATTTTATTTGCGCCGCCGGGCAGGAAAAAGCACCGGCAAAGATTCATTCCTGATCGAGGTTCAGCAAAATCCCATAACGCTTCTCACCGGCCGAATGACCCAATTTGAAATCACCCGCTAAGAAACACACGCTAAGCATTTTATCATCATGGTTAAAATTCTCGCAAACGACGGCATTCATCCCGATGGCAAGCTGCTGTTGGAGGAAGCAGGTTATGAAGTTCACACCGAAAGAGTGGCCCAGGAAGACCTCCCCGGGGTGCTTCCCGGCTACGATGTGATCATTGTGCGCAGCGCCACCAAAATCCGCAAAGACCTGATTGACGCCTGCCCGAACCTGAAGATCATTGCCCGCGGCGGTGTTGGCCTCGACAACATCGACGTGGAATATGCCCGTGAAAAAGGCATTGCTGTGTTCAACACGCCCCGCGCCTCATCCAGGGCAGTTGCAGAGCTGGTATTCACACACATGCTCGGCCTGGCCCGGATGGTCAACCGCTCGAATGTTGAAATGCGGCAGGAGGGATTCGATTTCAAAGCCTTGAAAAAGGAGTATTCAGGTGGTATTCAGTTGTTTGGCAAAACCCTCGGCGTCGTAGGTTTTGGCCGCATCGGCCAGGAGGCCGCCAAGATCGGCATCGCCTTCGGTATGAAGGTCATCGCCGCCGACCTGGTGGTCAGTGAAGCAGAACTGGACATCAACGTGTTCAAAAGCCAGGATGTGGCCCTTTCTGTGCGACTGGACACCACCAGTTGGGATGAGGTGCTGCGCAAGTCCGATTTCATCACCCTGCACGTGCCGGGCGGTACCGAACCCCTCATCGGTGCCGAAGAATTTGAGAAGATGAAAAATGGCGTGTACATCATCAACACCGCCCGCGGTGGCACCATTGACGAAGGTGCCCTGCTGGCTGCCCTGGAAAGTGGCAAAGTGGCCGGCGCCGGCCTCGATGTGTTCGTCGGCGAACCCAACCCACGCCCCGAACTGTTGAACCACCCGCGGGTATCCGTTTCTCCCCACATCGGCGGCTCCACCGTGGAAGCCCAATCCGCCATCGGCATGGAAACCGCTGAGCAAATCATTGATTTCTTCGAGAAAGGAATCTCACAGGGATGAGGGATGCCCCGTGCCTCCCCCGATGCCGATGCCGATCCCGAAAGCTTTCGGGATCGGCATCGGCATCGGGGGAGGGATGAGGAATGAGGAATGAAGAATGAGGAACTGTTGGGGATAAACAATTTCAACAAATCAACAATTCAACAATTCAACGCACCACAGGTGCCTCACCTCACCATTTTCATAAACGTATTCACCCAGCCGGAATCGGCTTTGAGGAGGGTTTCCATGAGGGCATCGGCTTTGCCTGAGAACAGGCGGATATCCTGAATGGCTTTTCGGAAAGCCTGCACTTCGGGGCCCTCGCCTTCGGCAGCTGAAACTTCGTCGAGCATTTTAAGCACGGGTTCCAATTCACGCTCCTTGCGCTTTTTGATGATGCGCTTGACCACCTCCCAGAAGTCTTTTTCAGCTTCGTAAAAATCTTTGCGTTCGCCGGGTTTGGCCACTTTGTAGATCAGGCCCCAGTCCATCAGCGCCCGGAGGTTCATGTTGGCGTTGCCGAGGGAGATTTTCAACTCGTCCATCACATCCCTGACGCAGATGGGTTCATGGGAGATCAGCAACAAAGCGTGTATCTGGGCCATGGTGCGGTTGATGCCCCACTGAGAGCCCAGCACACCCCACTCCTGTAAAAACCTGGCTTTCGCCGCCTGATAATCCATCGTTTACAATTTATAAGCCTTGCAACACAACCGGGGAAAGATGGTTCCGGCCGGCTATTCCTTCTTCAAAACACAGAGGCTGTCGGTTGCAGGCGGGAGCCAACGGGTAAAAGGGAATTTTGCCACGCATTGGAACCCATCCAGCGGCCCAAAAGTAACACAGTATTCGTCCGATGCCACCCACCACCAGCTTTTGGCCCTGCCATGCTCGATGGGGCCGGGCTTGTACCAGCCGTTGAATTCGAAGCCGCCGTCAATTTTTTCGGGAGGGATCTTTTGCTCATTCACGAGGTGGTTCAGGGCCGCCTGGCGGGCGCGGTTCCACGAGAGGTAGTCGTGGGTGCCCGCCATGCTGAATGCCGCCAACAGCAGGAGCGCCGCCCATGAGGCCGGTGAAAACCCCGTCACTTTTTTACCGAAGGAAATACCGGAGAAAAGAAAAAGGCACAAAGGCAGCAGCACCAGAAAATACCGGTCGAAAGCGTGGGTATCCAGTAACAGAAAGGCCAGGTAGGTCAGCACGCAGGTAAGAAGAAGGCTGTTTTCGGCACTTCGTGCCAAACGCCGGCAGAGCCCGGCGCTGCACCACAAAAACCACCCACCGGCCGCGATGAACGAGAGTCGCAGCACCTCCAGGGGCCATCCTCTGAGCTGGTATTTCAGGTTGAGGAAGAACTGCCCGTCTTTCAGCGTGGGTGGCCCCAGCCCGAAGTTGTAGAAAATGTTGCCCCAGGGGATTTTCTCCCTGAGGGCCCAGCCAGCCAGCAGGTATGCCAGCACCAGGGCCAACCGCCAGCCGGCCTTCCCGCTGTAATTACCTGAATTTCCTTCGGTAAAAACCCGGACATTGAAAGACAAGGTGAGGGGCAGGGTGAAAACGCCGAGGTAAGCGATCAGCACAAGGATCCGTGCCGGGAGGCTTTTCAGGTGTTCGGGGTCTGCCAGGTTTTTGAGCAGCTTTCCCGGTTTGCCGAAGGACTCCGGCAGGCCCTGATGGGCATCCAGCCAATGGTACCACAGCACCAGCCCAACGCCGGAAAGCAGCAGCGGAAAACAAGCCTTCAGCACGGTACGGGGTGACCGGCCTTCCCTGAGCAACACAGCCACCGCAGCAGCCAGTGCCACCATCAGCCCCGTTTGCCGAAGGAAAACAAGGGCAAGCGTGAGGAACAAAGCGATAAAGTAAACAAGGCCGGCCCCCGATCGCAAATAGCGCATCCAAAACAAAAGGGCCGCCAGCATCCACACCAGGTAATGAACATCCGTCATGAATGTGAAGGCCAGTGAAAAAAAAAGCGGGTTGAATGCCAGCACCAGGGTGAAAAAGAAGGCATGGCCTCCGGGTGCCCCCAACAAGCCCAGCAGCCGGAAACACATGAGCAATCCCGCCGCCGCCAGCAGTAAGGTGGAATACCGAAGCACTTCAAAGCTGAACCCAAACAATTCGCACCATGCCACCCCGTAAAACAGTTGTGTTGCCAGGGTCATGGCCAGCCAGTCGTCGAGCAGGAGGTGG
>JALWSS010000088.1:14804-21527 GCA_026993525.1 Saprospiraceae bacterium | reverse complement strand
CCTTCGGGACGTCCGGTGCCTCATCCAGCCGGACTCTGTCCGACATTTTTCCAGAAGGAATAACCTCTTTTGACGAGAATACCACTTTTTGCAGTGGACTCATTCCTCAATTCCCTGCCTGGCCGGCAGACAGGCTCGATTCCTCTCCCGACGAAAGTCGGGATCAGTTCCTCGATTCCTCCGCCGAGCCGGTGTTGATCACCACAGCCGGGGCATTGTTGGCGTTCTGGCTGTCAGAGCTTTTGATGTTGATGACCTTTTTCAGAATGTCGAACCAGAAAGGGGCTCCGAGGGAAATGGCGAGTGCGGTGATCAGCCAGCCGAAAATCCTTATCAGCCAGGCGTTGGCATCCACGCTGAGGTCTCCCGGTTGCCAGCCCAGCCCCAGGATGTTGCTCATGTTGCTGAAGTCGTCGGATTGAACGAACCCCCTGACGCCGGACCTGATCTGCTCGATGCTGAGGGAGTCAGCCGGCACCAGTTGCTTTGGCAGTTCGGCGTTGTTTTGTACGAAAGCCTCAGCCAGCAGGTTGAGTTGCTCGCGGGCAGCCACGTTGGTAGTCAGGTGGCGGTACATTTGTATGGCATCGGCGTTGAGCACACCGGCAATGCTGAGGCCCACAAAAAGCGTGACCACCTGCATGTGGCGTTTGTACCAGCCGCTGGCCTGCCACATCACATCGTCGAACCAGCTTTGCAGGCGCTTGCGGAAATCCTCCACTGATTCAACGCCTTCTGATTTCAGGTGCTCCAGCACCTGCCGCAGATTACTCCCTTCGGGTAAACCTTCGATCAGGTCATCCACCGATTCCAGGGCCTTGTCTTTTTTCTTCAGAACATTGGTGAGGATGTTGGCGAAGTTGGCCTTGCTCAGGTAGGCCGGCGCCCTCGACAGGCGAAACGGTGCCCGGTGTTGGAACAATTGCCTGAAGAAGGGATTTTTCATGAAGCGCTCAAACACCTCCGGATTGTCTTTGTACTCCAGCAGGCGTTTCAGGCCCTCTTCCAGGTAGTAGCCCCGCCAACCCCGCCAGGAGGACAACAACTCGTTGATGGTGGTTCCCAAAAGGCTGAGCAGCAAAAAGGTGAAAACGATTCCGGCTATGACTTCCAACATGACGCATTAGTTTTGAGGCTAAAGTTATGGCCTCGTTTTCACTTTTTTACAGAATGCCCGTTTTACCTTCTCCCATCGTCGAAATAACTGACCCGATCTGTGAAAAAGCGGGTGTTCGCCTGTGGCTGAAACGGGACGACCTCATCCATCCTCACATCTCCGGCAACAAGTGGCGCAAGTTGAAATACAACCTCCGGTTTGCGAAAGAAAAGGGCTACCCCACCCTGCTCACTTTTGGCGGAGCCTACTCCAATCACCTGGCTGCCACCGCTGCTGCCGGCCTCGAAAACGGCTTTAAGACGATTGGTATCGTAAGAGGAGAACGCCCGCTGGCCCTCAATCCGACACTCCGTTTTTTGTTGGAATGCGGCATGACGCTGCACTTCGTTTCCAGAAAAGACTACCGTGAGAAACCGCCGGAATTCTGGTTGGAACACCTGTGCCTGGATGCTACCACCACCTTTGTTTTACCCGAAGGGGGGTCCAATTGCCTGGCCGTGAAAGGCTGCGCCGAGTTGCCTGCCGAGGTGGAAGGGCAACTTGGGTTCCTGCCGGAAGTATTCTTTGCGGCCTGTGGCACCGGAGGCACACTTGCCGGCATCGCCGCCGGGCTGAAGGGCCGAAGCCGTGCCGTTGGCGTTTCGGTACTGAAAGGTGATTTCCACGAAGGGGCAATTGCAGAGCTGTTGCGCCATTGCGACGAAAAAGCCGGAAACCGGGAGGTGCTGACCAATTACCATTTCGGCGGCTATGCGAAATTCGATGACCGGCTCATTCGCTTCATCAATGAGTTCAGGGCAAGGCACCGGATTGCCCTGGACCCCATCTACACCGGAAAACTACTGTTTGCCGTTTTCGATCAGGTGCAAAAGGGAGCATTTACCGAAGGAACAAACATCCTGGTACTGCACAGCGGCGGCCTCCAGGGCATTGCCGGTTTCAACGAGCGGTTCGGGAACAAGATCACCGTGTGACCAGCCCTCCCGGTATTCGGCAAATGCCAGGCGCATTTCTGCCCGTTTT
Source organism: Saprospiraceae bacterium (assembly GCA_026993525.1). Classification (GTDB taxonomy): domain Bacteria; phylum Bacteroidota; class Bacteroidia; order Chitinophagales; family Saprospiraceae; genus UBA6168. Next base: position 19,387 of record JALWSS010000088.1, on the reverse strand, counting down.
GTATCCGGTGAAGCAAGGACATCGGCCCGGCGTGCTATCTTTGCCCGATGATACTCCTCGCTTTCGCAACGGTAACTTACTTTTTTCTTCACAGCCTGCTGGCTGACAACCGCGTCAAAGCCCGATTGACCAAACGGCTGATCAAACAGTCCTGGTACCGGCTGACCTACAACGCGATAGCTGTCGGAGGGCTCGGGATAATTGCCGGGTTGTTTCTGGCCACGGAAAGGCACCCGGTGTTGCCGGGACTGTTGCACACGGCACTTTTCGACGTTTCAGGAATACTGCTGGCAAGTGCCGGACTGTTCATTGGCTACACCGCCTTTAAACACTACGACACAGCAGAGTTTCTCGGCTTCCGCAATGTTCAGCCAGAAGATGCCATGCAACTCAACACCCGGGGTTGGAACGCAGTCATCCGGCATCCACTTTACCTGGCCACTTACCTGATGCTTTGGGGGTGGTTTCTGTTGTCACCCTATGATAGCGTACTTTTGCTGGCCGTTTTGGGAAGCATCTACCTGTATGTCGGTGCCAAACTGGAAGAGCGAAAACTCGTGGAAGCCTTTGGCGACGATTACAGGGACTACCAAAGGCTGGTTCCGATGCTGTTCCCCCGTTTTACGAAGTGGAAGAAAAAAAACTGAGAAGAAATGACCCGCAACTGCCTTTCGACAATGAGAAAACCAAGCCTTTCATTCCTTTTTCTTTTTGCTTTTATCCTCGCTGCGCAATCGCAGATCACCGACACCACCATCTACAGGATCGTGGAAGAAATGCCCCGTTTTCCCGGTTGTGAGCAGTTGGACACCACCCTGGAGGTGAAAAACAAATGCGCCGAGCAGGCCCTGCTGTTGTTTTTCAACCGCAACATCGTGTACCCGCAGGTGGCCCGCAACGAAGAAATAGAGGGCACTGTGGTCATCAGCTTTGTGGTGGAACCCGACGGACACATCAGCAACCCCAAACTCATCAAAGACATCGGCGGCGGCTGCGGCGAAGAAGCCCTGCGCGTGGCCAACGCCATGAACGACGCCCTGGACCAGGCAGGCCTGCGCTGGATACCCGGCAAAAACAAAGGCAAGACCGTCCGCACACAAGTCAACCTGCCCATCCGCTTCAAACTCCAGGATCCTCCGGATTTTGTCATCATCGGGCTTGATACGGTGTACGTCGTTTTTGACGACTCCCTCCAGTTCAACGGTGGGCCCGAAGCCCTGCAAAAAGTGCTGAAAGAAAACCTCCGCTACCCCGATGCCTACAAAGATTCCTGCCTCATCGGCACCATGGACATGACCCTCCGGGTGAATCCCCGGGGCATCGTGAAAGTGATTGACCTGGCCGACTACTCCAACCTGGGCCCCGACTTCCAATGGGAAGCCATCGTGGCAGCCGGCGCCACCTGGCGGCAGTGGACACCCGCCACCCGCAATGGCAAAGCCGTGCCCGCTCCTTACGACATCAGCCTCACTTTTTTACCCGAAGGGGAAAGATGCCAACAGCGCATTGCCGAGTGGGAAAAAGCCGCAGCATTGGCCGAAGAGGGCAGCCGCCTCTACAACGAAGGCCAGAAAGATGAAGGCCTGGCCAAGCTCACCGAAGCCATCGAACTGTTCCCCAACAACGCCAACTTCCTCTACCTTCGGGGGCAGGCCTACCTCAACATGGACCGCAAAGAAGAGGCCTGTGCCGATTTCCGGAAAGTGAACCGGATGGTGTACATCGAAGTGGTAAGGGAACTGCTGCCGCTGATCTGCAAATAGCGTTAAAAAATCCGGTGCCCATCCGATGGCGGAAGCTTGACAGGTTCAATGCTTGCTTTGCCATCCAAAAACATCACAACAAATACTGCCCATGTATTCCAAAAACCTCCCCCTGCTCCTTTTTTTTGTGTTCTTCGCTGGCGCAATGCAGGCCCAGCAAGACAGCCTTCCACCCGACTTCGTCGTCAAAGGAAAAGCCATCGGCATCAGCGCTCCGGAGCTGATTGACCAGATGATGGCTGTGATGCCCGGCTTTGAAACCGGCGCCAAAAAAATGGTGAGTGAGCAAACCGTAAAACCATTCATCATGCCGCCCCGGTCTGCAAAAGGAAAGGCGGCCTCCACCACTTACACGCTGGCCACCTGCATGGAGTTTTACACCAACTTCGAGTCCAATTACAAGTTGAACCTCAGCCCCGATTTTGTAAAGCTGAACCTTCAGAACAAAACCGGTGTGGACATTAAAAACGCCCTGCGCTACCTCGTCACCAACGGTACCGTCAGTGCCGATGTGGTGCCCTTTGAGTCAAAATCATTGCCGAAGGATGTAGCAAAAGCCAGGCGCTACCTCATTGACAACTACCTGTTGGTTTTCAGTCAGCAACACCGCACCAGCCAGAAGATTTTTCAGATACAGAAAGCACTCATGAAGGGAAACCCCGTCATTGTGGAACTGAAAATCCCGGCCGATTTTGAGCAGGTCAAAGGCACCCGCTTTTACTCCCTCACCGAAGACCTGACCGACGAGGTACTCCCCTTCCTGGTGGTCAGCTACGACTTGCAACTGGAAGCCTTCGAAGTGATGAGCGCCTGGGGTCGTGAATGGGGCTACAACGGCTACCTCTGGATTGATTTCGACGACCTGGCCACCCTGGCCCAGAACGGGTATGTGATGGTGCCGGTACGTCAGGGATGAGGGATGAGGGATGAGGGATGAAGGGGCTAACTACTCCCTACCCTCTACTCCCTACTCTAAATTTAACCGCAGAGTTTAACAGAGTTTGATCACAGCGTCATCCGGAGATGGTGCCCCAACCCTACTCCCCCGTCTGGCCAGCCGGACAGGCTACTCCCTACTCCCTACTCAGGGATGAGGGATGAGGGATGAGGGATGAAGGGGCTAACTACTCCCTACCCTCTACTCCCTACTCTAAATTTAACCGCAGAGTTTAACAGAGTTTGATCACAGAGTTTAACAGAGTAGCAGTTCCTAACCCTACACCCTACACCCTACTCCCTACTCCCTACTCCCTAAACCCTACACCCTACACCCTAAACCCTAAACCCTACATAGGGTGCACATGGAATTCCACCGTTTCAGATACTTCAGCCAGGCCTTCATCGTGGCCCCAGACTTTGGCCTCCAGCACCCAGTCGGAGTGGCCGGGCACCACTGCCGGATCCAGCACAAAATCGGCTTTGAATTCATGCTGGCCGGAAGTTTCATGGATGTGGGCTTCTGCGGGCTGGTCGAAGATCACCTGGTTGATGTCGTTTTTGTTGTAAATCTTCACGTTGATGTGGTGCACCGTCATCAGGTTTTCTTCGGAAAATTTCACGTCTATGTGAAGGGTATCACCCTGGTGTTTGGCATCCGTGTTTGGTGAAAGTATCTGCACGTGGTAGTGGGGTTCGTTGCTGTGGGTGTCCTCGTCTTTGTTGCAGGCGATGAACACGAGCAAGCCGAAAATCAATGCGAGAAAAGAAAGTTTTTTCATTTGAGTTAGCTATTTGACGCCCGCTGGTTGGCGGACGGTGGTTATACAGAATATTAAAAAAACCGGGTCAATTCAAATGAGAGCCGCTCAGTGGCTTCAATTTGTTTGTCGGCATACTCCTGGGCCAGGGGCAGGTAAAAAGTACCGGCCACTTGCCAGTTCCCGGTTGTCAGTCCCAGGCTGAACTGCCCGAAGAGGCCCTCGCCGCCGGATCGCTCGGCCAGGTTTCCGCTGGCCTTGTGGTTTGCGGCGAAATGCTCCCAGGTGGCACCTGCCATGGGTGTGAGCCGAAGGGTCTTGCCCAGCTTTTTTTCGAAGAAAAACAAAACGGAAGCAACGGTCTGGTCACCGTATTGGTAATCGTCGTTGCTTTTGCCGTTGAGCTGGTAGTTGGCGCTGAGGCTCATTCCGAAATGCTGCCACTTCTGCAACAGGCTGGCCTGAATCAACAGGGCGAAGTTGCCGGTGCCCAGGTTGAAATTGCCGGGCAGGTCGCGGTAACCAATGTCTTTCACATAGCGGCCCGTGGGCAACTTGACACCCAATGCGCCATCGAGCAGGGTTTTGCTTTCTTTCCCTTCGGAATGTAGAAGGTTGTAATGCCCCATCAGCCGGATGTCAGCAAAACCGTCCAGCACCTCTGTTTCGTTGCCTGTAAGGCGAACATTCCAACGGTAGGGCAGCCGTGCCGACACGCTCAGCCGCTCGTTGAAGTGGTAGCGGCCAAAAACCTCTACCAAATGGAACCTGTCAGTATATGCCGGTTCTTCTGTGAGCAGGGATTCAAAAGGTGCCCGTACCCAACGCAGTCCCAGGGTGTTATTCCGGAAACTTTCCAGGCTGGAAGCACTGCCGGTGCAGGCTGCTACCGCCCCTGTGGCACAGCAGGACTGGGCGTACACCGCTACCCCGCTCATCATGAACAACACGGCAAAGAGGATCATCCTTGCCATAGCTGCTATTTTGATGATTAGAGGATTGAGTCCACTGCAAAAACCCCTAATTCATTAATTCCGACGGAAATTTGAATGCTCACATGCCGGACAGAGTCCGGCTGGATGAGGCACCGGACGTCCCGAAGGATTTCGGGAGGCGCCAGCAA
>JALWSS010000088.1:0-14794 GCA_026993525.1 Saprospiraceae bacterium | reverse complement strand
GTCCGGGACCATATCTTGTCGGACTCTGTCCGACATTTTTCCAGAAGGAATAACCTCGATTGACGAGAATACCACTTTTTGCAGTGCACTCAGGATTGAATGCGCTGCAAAAAGTGCCCTTGATCGTTGAGAGAGGTTGATCCCGGTTTTGACGTTGGATCAATCGCCTCATTTTCAGAGGAACTCTCAGAAAATGACTCTTGCAGCGGATTCAGGATTTTGATCAAGAAAAATCAGGTAGGGAATTGCGGTGGGTGGAAGTATTCCGAAGTAAAAAGTTGATCTTTTAATACTGAATGGTTGAAGATGGTTTGCCTCTTCCTGAGCAGTGCCAGGCCAGCGCCCCGATCTGTTTCAAAATAGAAAACCGTCAGTTTGAGTGAGTCGTCAACGTTGAGCGGTGCTTTTTGCGGGGTATCTTCCTGCTGCTCTTTCAATTGCTCATGCAAAAAGCATTTTCCGTGGCATTGTTTCTCGGGCCGGGCTTTGTTCACACACCACATTTCCTCCACATAGGGCTGTGCCACCTCGTAGGTGAGCCAGATGAACAGGCTGCTGGACGAAGTGAGTCCAACCAGCACAGCAAGGAATATGGCGGTAAATTGCTTCATCAGTCAGTAATCAGTGCAATAATAGGACACTGAGGTCCTGTTACAAGCTGATAAATGTCATGTGCAAAGCTAATCAGCATCACAGTGGTCATGGAAGGGGTAAAATGTCTGCCAGCCATCAATAAGGCTTCCCCGGAATGGTCAGCAACTGCTTCAACCGGCCATGCTGAAACCAGAAGAGGCCATTGTAAAAAAGCCGTCTGTCACCACGCTGCCAATTCGCTTTCAGTCAGAACAGGGGGCTGGGCCAATGCCATTGCGACGATAAAAGGATCAGGCCCGGCCTGGGAACCAGTCAGTGGTTTTCTTCGGAAATGTCCTGGCTGCCCAGTCCCACCCGGCAGTGGATGAACTCGCCACTTTCAAGACAGTCAACCATCAGCTCAGCCAGGTCACCGGCACGCACTTTGGCAAAGCCGCCCGGGAAAACGTTGCAGGCAGTTTTCAGCTTCCAGCCCATGGGCTCATCGAGAATATCCGGTGGGCACATCAGGGTCCAGTCCAGGTGAGAATCCCGCATGTGTATCCAGGCGGCGAGGTGCTCCAGGGTCACCGGCCGGTATTGGGAGGGGAAATTGGGAGTTTCGTACAACATCTTCCCGTCAGGGCCATCCAGAATGCCCATGCCCCCAACGGCTATCAGGCGCTTCACGCCCAACTTCTCCATGCCCCGCACGATGTGCTTCATGCCCAGGGACCGGGTCTTGTCGGTGCCATCAATTCCACCGCCGAGGGCCGAAAAAACGGCGTCGGCCCCCTTGAGCGCCCCTTCCACATCGCCATCCTGAAACAGGTAACCTTTCATCAGCTCCAGCCGCTCCCGCTCTGTGGACAGCTTGCTGAATACGTTGCGGCCAAAAGCCCGCACGTGGTGTCCGTGGGCCAGCGCCCGGTCTATGAGCTGACGACCCACCATACCTGTTGCTCCGAAAATGGTTACTCGCATGGTTGAGGATTTTTTGATGTGGTTTTTTGAGGTTTTTGGTCCCGAGGCAAGCTCGGGATTGGAGGTTTTTAGAGGTTTTTTAGAAGGTTTTTAGAAGCACCTGTCACGCTCATCACGCCCATCACACCTGTCACGCCCATCACGCCCGTCACGCCCGTCACGTGTCACGTGTCACGCGTCACGTGTCACGCTCTAAAAGCTCCACTTGGTTCTCAAAAAGCCGGCTTGTACCGGGCTCCGGTAAATATCTTCATTCCGGAAGAATATCTGAAATACCAAATCGAGGTCCCAGTTTTCGGCGATAGACCAGGTCAGAACCGGATTGAGGAACAGGGCGTTGGCCTTACCGGGGCTGTACACCAGAATGAGCCCGCCGTTCAGCAAAGGCGTTATGGGATACATGGCCTGGATGAGCAGGGAATACTTGTAGGGGTAGAGATTGCGGGCTGATATTTCCAGCGAGAACAGATCCGCTGTATTGTTGTCGCCGCTGCTGCCCAGGGAGTTGAACAGGGCGCCACCGTTGAGGTAGAGCTGGTTTTCAAAAGTGTAATCAAGCCCCATGGTGATGGCCAGACTGTTCTCTCCATCGTCCTCCAGGGGGAGGAACCAGGCCAGTTCGCCTTTGAAGCTGGCATCACCGAGGTTGCCGGCCCAGCCGCCGCCCAGCACGGCGTGGTTTTCGGCCACACCTGCCAGCAGCTGCCAGTCATAGGTACCGGAGTGCATTTTGAGCAACAATGCACCGGAAAATGACGCCCAATCATCGGCTGCCCTGGCAGCCAACTCCAGGCTGGAAGCAATGCCAAAATACTTTCGGATGCGAACGGCGTCGCTACCGGGGCGCTCCTCGTAATCGAAATCGGTGAAGTTGTAGGCGTTGAAAATATCGTTGGGGTTCCAGGTGGTGCCGATGCCCCAGTTGATGCGCTGGCGCCCCAGCCGGAACTCCCAGTTGCCGGAGGCGAAATCGGCATACAGGCGGTCGAGGGTGGTGTGCAGCGCGTAGCCCTTTTGGTTGCGGTAGCCGGCGCTGAGGTCGAGGTAATCGTCACTGCCCCGGCTGAGCGTTTCGATGAATCCGGGATCGAGCCGCACCTGGTCGCCGAAAAATACGCGGTTTCGCAGCTCTGCCACCAGGGTCCATTTATCCGAAGGGTAATAGCGCAGGTTCAGCCGGTTGTGGAGCAGTTGGTCGTTCAACATGATGGACTGCGTCAAAGGTGGCACCCTGTAAAAGACCACCGATTGCAAAGACTTGATGTAGCCGTTGAGCGTGAGAGACTGGGAGAAGGAGGGAGCAATAATTGTTGCAAAGAAGAAAACAACGATAAAGGCCTGCTTGTCAAACAGTCCCCAACGTATGCTATTGTTATTCATGCGATTGGTTCATTTATTCACCGGCAATGTAAGCAGTCCACTACTTATGGAAGCTGAAAAAAAAACACTCGTGCAAGCCTGTCGTTTCGGCTATCAGTCACGCCTGAATGATGAGGTGGGCATTTTTCCTAAATGATGAGGGTACTGTGAAAAGGCATTTTTCCGAAGGGAAAACGAGTTTTTGTTCCCGAACCCGATTCAGGGTTCCCAGGGCTTCGCCCGGGACGTCGTTGACTTTACTTCCCCCGAAAGCCGATCCCGTCCTGAGCTTGTTTCGGGATTGGAAATACCACTGTTTTCAGGGGACTCGGGAATTGAACCCCCAAATTCTCCGGAATTGGCATCGGAACCGGACAGGCTCCGCATCAGGTTGCAACCTAAAGCTGTGGCCGGAACTCCTCATTCAGCTATTGATACCAGGTTAATCGCTGGAGAAGTTTTGCGGGTAGCCTATGAAACTTGATCCCACCGGAGGCAATTAAACGCCCAAACACCGCCCCCAGGCTGATTAACCTTCCCCAAAGGCTTACTAACCTGGCGAAGCCACATAAACCGGCCACAGGCCGATAAACCGACCGAAGGCCGATAAACCGACCACAAGCCGATAAACCGGCCACATGCCTAAGCCATCACAATCCCTCAAAAATCCCCTGGACTTTCTTCAGAAACGCTTCGTCGTCCTGTTTCTCCACCATTTGCAGCAGCAGGTCACGGGCATTGACGGCCAGGCTGTGTTCCTGCTCGAAATCGCCGCCCTGGGTCAGGCGGCTGGGATCGAGGGTATTGTGGAAGGCAAGTTGTTGCGCAATGTTTTTGGCCAGGATCTCTATGTGTGGTTTGGCCTTTTCGTAGCCTCCCGCTTCCACCATCACATTGATCATTTGCAGGGTATTCCAGTCGTAGGGGAAATTGAAGTTCGGGAAAGCCTCGAAGTATTTCTCCATCAGGGCCACGGCTTTCTCCTTCTCCCCGGCATCGATCAATCGCCGGCCGGTTCGCATCATTACCACCCGGAGGCTCTGGATGCTGGGGCCGTAGCTGTAGGCCACATGGGTGTCAATTTTGTCGAAATTGCCCCAGCGGAATTTGTGCATGATGTTGTCGTAAATCGTTTCCAGGTCCACACGGCCGAAGCCGTATGTGTAAAGTCCCCGCTCACTTTGCGACTTGATCGGAACGATCCGCAGGGCAAGGCCCTCCAGCTCCATGTAATCCTGCAAGTTGAACATCTTCTCCGGGCGACAGGTCACGGCGAAGTACACCGGCCGCTCGTTGATGTTGGAGGCAATCACGTCAATGATGGCCAACTCGTCTTTGGTGATGTACTGGCGGTCCGGCAATTTCATCGGAATCTTTTTCACGAAGGGCAGACCGCTGGATGGATCGTAGGTGCCAATCTGAACCGCCTTTGCACTGTCCACTTCCAGGAAGATGTTTTTGGTGGGCATGACGGTTTCCAGCACCCGGCCACCCTGGGTATTCACCGGATGGTCTTCCCCAATGTATTTGAGCCAGTCCAGGGCGTTCATTTCCGGTTGGTTGCCGCCCTGATTGAAATTGAACACGGCATTGCGCAAGCGACCGCGATAGGCTTCCCGGGGTATTGTCAGGTTCAGCCCTGGCGAATCATTGATCTTTCTTCGCAACAGGTTGATGTACCAGTCCACCTGGATGAGGCTGAGGTTCACCACCCGCACATCGGTGCGGATGCCCTCCACCTCCTGTGCGTACCACAGCGGGTAGGTGTCGTTGTCGCCATAGGTGAAAATGATGGCGTTGGGGGCACAGCTTTCGAGGAAGTTGGCGGCGTAATCACGGGCAGCGTAATGCCCGGCCCTGCTGTGGTCGTCCCAGTTTTGCGTGCCCATGATGACGGGCGGAATGAGCCCCAGGACAACGGCAAGTGCCGCAGCGCCTGTCTGTCCCATTTTGCTTCGCAATGATTCGAACAGCCACAGGGCCCCCATGCCTATCCAGATACAAAAGGTAAAGAAGGAGCCCACCAGCACGTAGTCCCGCTCACGGGGCTCGTTGGGCGGCTGGTTGGAGTACACGATGATGCCGATGCCCGTTATGATGAACATAACGAACAAGGCAAAGGCCTCGTTGGACCGCCGCTTGAAGTGGAACAGCAGCCCCAGAATGCCAAGTATGAATGGCAGAAAGTAGTAGTGGTTCCGGGTGGGGTCGTTCTTTCTTACATCCGGCAACTTGTCCATGGGATAAAGCCGCCAGCTGTCAATGAAAGGAATGCCCGACTCCCAGTGGCCGGCTGTTTTGTTCCAGGCGTAATAGCCCTGCTCGTCGTTCTGACGGCCGATGAAGTTCCAGGCGAAATAGCGCCAGTACATCCATCCCAACTGGTATTTGAAGAAGAATTCTACGTTGTCGAAAAAGTTGGGTTTTCCGCTGGGCTTGTTGATCCACATGCGGTATTTCTCGGGCCGGTTCTGGGTATCGTCGCCCATCCGGGGAAAGAGCTGTTTGTCGGCGTTGTTGTATTTGTAGGTGAGCCTTTCGTCAACAACTTCGTAACGCTCCACCTTTTTGCCGTTTTCCATTTTCACCACCTGTCCGTAGCGCTCCTCTATCACGTTGTCAATCGGCTTGGCGGCAAAGCTGGGTCCGTAAAGCAAGGGCCGCTCACCGTATTGCTCCCGGTTCACGTAGCTGAGCAGGCGGATGGGGTCTGAGGGGCTGTTCATGTTGATGGGCGGGTCCACATTGGCCCGGATGACGATAACACCGATGGTGGAAAAACCCACCACGGCCATCATGCCCGCCACCACCATCAACTGCTGCGCATGGGCACTGGTTTTCCGAAGGAAAAAACGATCCACGGCCCAGCCCACACCCGCCAGCACGATGCCCTTGGCACCGAAGGCCGTCAGCGCATAAATGGCCAGGCAAACGATCAATCCGATCTTGTCAGTTTTGTTGCGGGCAGAGGTGTAGCGGATGCCGAAGTAGAAGATGCCCACCAGTACCAGCAGCGTCGGAATGAATCCGGAGTGGAACGGCAGTCCCAACCCGTTGACCATCATCAGCTCCATTTGCCGCCACATCTGCGCAATGCCGGTGATGACCAACGACTGCATTGCGACGATAAAAACCATTCCCACAACGGATGCCAGCAGCATGCCCCTGAAGGTCGGATTCTCGTATTTCTTGAGGTAGTAAAGTATGGCCAGCGCCGGAAAAGTGAGCAAACTGAGCAGGTGCACTCCGATGGACAATGCCGCCGCAAACACCACGAACACCAGCCAGCGGTCGTTGCCGGGCTCGTCGGGCAGGTTGTACCACTTCACCATGCTCCAAAGCGTGAGGCAGGTAAAAAAGGTACTCATGGCGTACACCTCACCCTCAACGGCTGAGAACCACACAGAAGTTGCGAAGGTCATGGAAAGCCCGGCGATGACACCGGCACCGGCCAGGGCGATGTTTTGCCCCATGGTGGTTTCGCCTTTGCGGCCCACCAGGCTGAGCTTGCCCAGTATCATGGTGACCCAGCAGAGCAACATGGCCCCCAGCGCCGTGGAAATGCCGGACATCACGTTCACCGCATAGGCGATGTTCTCGGGGTGGGCTTCGGTGTCGCTGATGAGCTCAGCCACCGTAATGAACATGCGCCCCACCAGCATGAACAACGGCGCCCCCGGCGGGTGCACCACTTCCATCTTGTAGGCTCCAAGGATGAACTCCCCGCAGTCCCACAAACTACCGGTGGGCTCAGCTGAAAGGATATAAACAACCGCTGCAACTGCAAATACCAACAGGCCCGACAGCGTGGTGATAGACTTGAATGACTTCATGTAATCGTAAGGATTGATTCTCGGCTCTTCGCTTACGGAACGGTTCAATGGTTTGTTTCCATACCCGCCATGGGTAGCCGATCGTGATTGACTGGTTTTAGTGCTTCTTTTCCTCGCCTCCGGCAAACACAGGACAGGCCGCTACTGCTGTGCCCGCCCCTACCGCCGCCAGAGACGGGCAAATGTAATAATTTATTGGTTGGAGGAGGTGGGGGGAGGTGGGTGTATTATAGGACTGGGGATGGTGCTACGCTCTACACTTGCTTCCGAACGACCTGGTGCTGTAGCTCCCAAATAATAATCTTACAATCGATACTGGATTGCCATCAGTTTTTGTGCTGTGTATTTCAAGGTTTCAATAAATCGCCATACCTTAGCATCCTGTTCCTCCTCCATTAAAGATACGAATGGCGGCATGTCAATTAGACGGCATTTGTATCGGAGGGATTTGTGGGTCAGGAACGAAGATCAGGACATTAACAATGGACGACTTATCTGGGATATAAGGACGTTTGCAACTCCAGGCAAAGTGTCAAGGAATTATTGCCAGGGATTGACCGTAACCTGGCTGGCTAAAATATGCGACAAGGATGAAAGCAGAAGAACCAATTGAGGGAATAATAAAGCAGCTTTTCAAGGCTGAGCACCAAATGATTTTGGGTGACACTTACAAGACATTAAAAACTTTTGACGACCAAATATTCGATCTTGTCATAACCTCCCCCCCCTACAATGTTGGAAAGGAGTACGAGACCAAACAATCCATTGAAAAATACCTGGAGCAACAAGAGGAAGTAATAGAGGAAATAATTCGGGTTACTTCAGATAACGGAAGCATTTGTTGGCAAATAGGCAACTATGTAGATAAAGGGGAAATCTTTCCACTTGACATTTATTACTATCAAATATTCAAAAAATACGGACTAAAACTCCGCAATAGAATAATCTGGCACTTCGGACATGGACTCCATGCCTCCAAACGCTTTTCCGGAAGGTATGAAACAATTTTGTGGTTCACCAAAACAGACAACTACATATTTAACCTCGATGACGTAAGAGTCCCTTCCAAATATCCTGGCAAACGACACTTCAAAGGACCTAAAAAAGGAGAATTATCAGGTAACCCCAAAGGCAAAAACCCATCCGACATCTGGGAGATTGTACTCAATGACTGGGAAAAAGAGTTATGGAATATCCCAAACGTTAAATCCAACCATCCCGAGAAAACAGAGCATCCTTGTCAATACCCCGTCGAACTTGTTGAACGTTGTATCCTGGCTTTAACAAATAAGAATGGTTGGGTACTTGATCCATACGCAGGTGTAGGCTCCACATTACTTGCATCAATCAAGAACGAACGGAATGTGATAGGTATTGAAAAGAAGAAGAAATATGTAAAAATTGCAAAACAACGAATAAAAGACCTGAAAGAAGGCAATTTAAAGCTTAGACCTATTAACAAACCTATTCACAAGCCTAAAGCAACTGATAAAATTGCCAAAATACCGAAAGAGTGGCAAAACGGATCAATATTTAAAGACAACACATGACACTAATGAAAATAGCCCATAAATACTCGCATCTAAACGGAGAAGAATATTTAATTGTACATCACAATAAACTATACAAGGAAATAAAGGACGTAATCACAGAAATTGACGCTGGCAGATTCAGAACAAAAGTTAGTAAGGAAAAGCGAAAAAAGGGAAACAGCCTTTTTAGTCCAATTGAGCTGAATAAAGCATTTCACAGGGGTTTTTCAGAAAGAGAATGGGTGGAAAGTCGCTATAATTACTACATCACTCTCAACCGGGAACTTATGGAGCAGAGTGTTCTCATGCCAGCCAAAGAACAAAAGGATTTTCTGATTAAACATGGAGAAAAAGAACCCATTTACAGTTATAATCAAACGGACTTTGTGAAAGAAAAGATTGCAGTTGAAGTGCAGTTTGGCAAGTATGCTTTTGTGGCTTACGACTTGTTTGTGAAACACATGCTATTCTATTCCGGTGGCGTCATCAATTTGGGCATTGAAATATTACCAACCAAGAAAATGCAAGCGGAAATGTCATCAGGAGTGGCATACTATGAGGGAGAGGTGTACAACGTCATGAGACAAGGAAGAAATAGTCCTCCTGTACCATTATTAATTCTTGGCATTGAACCTTAAAATTATATCCGCCGTTGCAAATGTTGACTAAAGCAGCACTTGCAACTTTCATCACCGCCGTTGAAAGTGTTGAGCAAAGCGACACTTGCATGTACGGAGTACTCTTCAATCAAACACTCCCCCCTACCATCCCGGCACAATGTTCACACCAAACACGCCCTGTGTTTCTTTGAGGAGGGGCCAGGCGTAGTAGGGTTCCAGGATCATGGCACCGAAGAGGTTGATGCGCATGGAGAAACCGGCGCTGAACAGCGGGTTGAAGTTGAATTTTCGGAGGTAGGCGTCGGTGGGATCGTTGAAGGTGTCCCAGGCCAGGCCGCCGTCGATGAAGGCTGAGAGTTCCGTAAAGAGGGTTTTGGAGGGGATGATTGCCAATTGCTCCGGGCCGGTAAAGGGCAGCCGCATTTCGAAGCCGCCGATCAGCATTTTGGAACCGAAAAGCTCGTCGATGGAGCGTTTGTTGGCGTTGAGGATGTCCTGTGCCAGGTCGAAGCGGTAGCCCCGCATGTACCAGGGATAGCCCAGAAAGATGGGGAAAAAGCTGTTGGCGTCCTGGCCGTATCGGCCGTAGTGCATCAGGCGTGTGGCGAAAGCCACGGGTTTTGCGAAGTAGTATTTGCGAAGGTCCACGGTGAGGTTGGTGAGGTTGAAATCACCGAAGTAGTGCTCTGCACCGATGCGGAAGCGGTGGCCCGCCATTGGCGAAGCAAGACCGAAATAGGAGTTGTCGCCCACCACGGCCGTGCTGACCGTGCCCAGGCTGCCCTTGAAGAGGTTCAGCCCCACGGATTCCGGGTCCACTTTGTTTTGGTCCTGGTAGATGAGCCGGCCAATGGCATCGTAGTACTGGTCCACACGGTCCACTCGGTTGTAATAGACGGCGAAGGAGGCACCTCCTTCCACCCTAAGGGTGCGGGAGAATGGATACTGCCCGAACACGCTCAGCTTGTCCTCGAAGGTTCTGATCTTGTCGAGGACGAAGTGATCAGCCGGGATGGCGCCGATGTCTTGGAACACCAGCGTGTCCACACCGACGTAGCCGTAGCGGCCACTGGCGTAGGGCAGGTGTGAGAAGCCCACGCCCCAGCCAAAGCGGTTTTTCAGGTTGAAGAAGGCGGTGGAGGCTCCGAAGTCGTAGATCTCGCCATTCAGGAAGAGGCTGGTGTAGAGTTTCTGGTTGCCGAGCATGTCGCCGAAGAGCATATCCACTCCGCCTGCCAGGCCGGTGGCCGTGCCGCCGTAGATCTGACCGGTGGCCACCCCTACCCCGGCGCTTCCGCCGATGTACTCCATGGAAAATTTCGGCTTGTAGGGCATCAGTTTGAAAGAGTCCCGGGGCAGGTCGGCCAGCAGGTCCAGCTTGGCCAGGTTGATGTCAACGATGGTGTGGGCCAGTTCGTTGACTTTGGGCAGCATTGCAGCGTCCATGTTGACTTCATTGGGAGCCACTTCCCGGTAGATGAAGTTTTTGGCCCTGGCGCGGTAAATGTGGTAGCCGCCGTCGTAATAGTGGGTAAACAGGATGCGGTCCCGGTTTTCCCGGATGGAGGCGGTGATGGCCGGTGCATAGGGTGTGATGCCACTGACGCCCGTCAGAAAATCCGTCATCTGGTACAACTTGCCGGTGGCGGTTTCCAGCTTGTACATGTTGCGGAAGCCATCCCTGTCAGAGAGGAAGAGGATGTTACTTTCCCAGTCCCAGACGGGGTTCAGGTTGTCGGCACCGAGGAAGAAGTCGTAATAGCTGACGGCATGTGGGTCGCTGCTCATGTCCATCACCGCGATGTTGAACGTCCAGCGGCTGACGCCGGCGTCCATGCTTAGTTTGTCGGAGGCGAAGGCCAGCTTGCTGCCATCGGGCGACCATGCCGGCAGCAGCTCGGAATAGCGATCGTTGGTGAGCTGCACCACCTTTCCACTCTTCAGAAAATACCGGTACAGGTCCACCTGGCCGTTCACCAGTCCGGCCACCACGATGCTCTCCCCGTCCGGCGACCATGCGGGGTTGCTGAAGGCCGGCACGCCGGGTATGCGGGTGGTTTCCAGTTCTTTGCCATCTATGTCTTTGATGACGAGCACGTTGTCGCCTTTGCTGACAGCCACAAAGGCGAAACGCTTGCTGTCGGGTGCCCAGGTGCCGGCGCTTTCGATGAAGTTGAGGTCGTCGAGGTGGCCGCTACGGGTAGAGCTGTGCACCTTGCGGATCACTTCCCCGTTGGCGGCATTGGCGAGGTAAAAGTCTATACCGAACAGGTTTTTCTCAGAGAGGAAAAGCACATAACGCCCGTTTGGGCTGAGCACCGGGGCCAGGTTGAGACGGCCGCCTTCTTTTTTGCCGTTGATGAGCTTGCGGCCGATGAAACGTTCCTTTTTATCGCCCAGCCACTGGCTGTAGTACTCATTCATGCTTTTGACCCAGAATTCGGAAAACTCCTTCTGTTTCATTCCGAGCTCCATTTCAAGGGCTTTTTCGAGCCCGTATTTGGCGGTGGATACGAACAGTGGTGCCACCACCTCGTCGCCATTGAAGCCGGTGGTGAGGGCCCAGAAGGCATGCCCCCAGCGGTAGGGGAAATAGGCCGGGTCATTCATTTTGCGAAGCGAAGGCACTTTGTCGTGCAAAACGGCATCCCGCATCCACATGGCGGTGTTGGGGTCCAGGCGGCCGATGGAGAGGTACTCGGCCAGGCCCTCCACCATCCAGAGCGGCAGGTTGGAAAGGCTCTGCAGGCTGGTGGAATCGCCGTAAATGATCTTGTGGTACTGGAAGGCGTGCACCAGCTCGTGGCCCAGCACGTGGCGGGTCTGGGCGTTGGTCATGGCAATGGGGAGCACCACCCTGTTTCGCAGGCCTTCGGTAACGCCGCCGGTGCCTATGCTGATGTTGCCGCTGATGGCATTGGTTTGCTGGAAATCCGCATGGTCGTTGTAAATCAGAAGGGGATTGCGTTTGTCAAAGGTGTCGAGCATGATGGCCTGGTGCAACTGGTACCAGTGCTCCGCCTCGTTGGTCAGCTCGTACAGCTTGTCCTCGTTGTGGAAATAATGGTGCACCTCGAAATTGGGCGACTGCAACACCCTGAACCGGAATTGCTCATAGCGCGGTTTGTTGCGACCGAAATACTGGGCCTGGAGGGTACTGCCCCATTGCGCAGCGAAGAAAAAAACGAGAAAGGACAACAGCAGCTTTTTCATCTCTTTATCAGTTTTGACTCCATCGGTTCTGATGGAACTTGCCATGGTTGAATCAGGGTATAAACACGGTTCAAAATGCCTCAGTTTCAATGACCCCTGGCAATGCTTTTAATGCAATTACTCAACTGATAACCAACCGGTTCTCTTGTTCCGCAACTTTTAAGGTTGGGTTAAGGCCCGGCACTATGCCAGTGGCTGACAAATTACAAAACACATGGAGTAGATTTTGGATTAAGTACAGCTTACTCAGCCAAAAAACCTGATTATTTAATTCAGTTCTATACATTCGCCACTGCTTCAACCGGCGAGCCCTGTCAACAGGTCAGCCGGACACTCACCCAAAATATGACAGACATGAAAAGCCAACCCAACAGCGACGGTTTCAAACCCTACATCCCCGCCAGCCGCACCGATGTCAAAGAATTCACCCTTCGGGCAATTGTGCTGGGCATCATCTTCGGCATCATCTTCGGAGCCAGCACGGTTTACCTGGCGCTAAAGGCCGGGCTCACCGTCAGTGCCAGCATACCCATTGCGGTGCTGGCCATCTCGCTGGGTCACCGCTTTTTTGGCACCACCATTCTGGAAAACAACATCATTCAGACCACCGGTTCTGCCGGTGAGAGCGTGGCGGCGGGCGTCGTGTTCACAATACCGGCTTTTCTGTTTTTGAGCGACCCCGCCGTGGGCGACCAGTATTTCCGTTATTGGACCATCTTTTTCCTGGCGGTACTGGGCGGCTGCCTCGGCACCCTGATGATGATCCCGCTGCGGCGCTCTCTCATCGTTCAGGAACACAAAAACCTGCCCTACCCCGAAGGCACGGCCTGCGGGCAGGTGCTCATTGCCGGCGACAAAGGCGGCGATTTCGCGAAGCCGGCCTACATGGGTTTGGGCATTGCCATGATCTACGCCTTTTTCCAGCGGGTGCTGCACGTCATTGCTGATGCGCCCACCTTCGGCACCTCCGGTGCCAACAAGATCTTCCCCGCCGCCCAGGTCAGTGGAGAAATAACCCCGGAATACCTGGGCGTGGGCTACATCATCGGGCCCCGCATCTGTGGGGTGCTGGTGGCGGGCGGCGTGCTGGCCTGGCTGGGGCTGATTCCGCTGCTGGCCAGCATCGTTCCGGCGGAGACCATCGCTGCGCAACTGGTAAAACTGGGCTATCTGGCCGGACTGGACCAGTCGGGTGGCGTGGCTGGCTGGGACCCCATCGCAAAAACTTTCGCCGATCCGGCAGGGGCTTTGTACCGGGCCTATGTCCGGCAGATTGGGGCTGGCGCCGTGGCCGCCGGTGGGTTCATCACCCTCATCAAAACCCTGCCGACCATCGTTTCGGCCTTCAAGGGCAGCTTTTCCGACTTCAAAAACCGCAACAATGGCGAAACCCGACTTCGCACGGAGAAAGACCTCAACCTTAAAGTGGTACTGCTGGGCAGTGCTGCCCTGGTGGTGCTGATGGCCCTGTTGCCCATGATGCCAGGCGACGGCTTTTTCTCAAAAATTCTGCTGGGACTCATGGTGGTGGTCTTCGGCTTTTTCTTCGTAACTGTTTCCAGCCGCATCGTGGGCATCATCGGCTCCTCCAACAACCCCATCTCCGGGATGACCATCGCCACCATCATGGCCACAGCGCTGGTCTTTATCGGCATCGGCTGGACGGGGATGGTCTTCGAACCGCTGGTGCTGGTGGTGGGAGGCATGGTTTGCGTGGCCGCCGCCAACGCCGGTGCCACCAGCCAGGACCTCAAGACGGGCTACATCGTGGGAGCTACGCCCATGTACCAACAGTTGGCCTTGTTCATCGGGGTGTTGTTTTCCAGTGTGGTCATCGGCTTCACCGTGAAATACCTCGACACCCCCACCGCCGAGCTGGCTGCCCGGGGCATACAACACGCCATCGGCGAAACCTACAACGCACCTCAGGCCACCCTGATGGCCACACTCATCAAAGGACTCTTGTCCTACAACCTGGACTGGCAGTTTGTGCTGGTGGGGGTTTTCGTCGCAATAACGGTAGAGCTCTGTGGAGTCACGGCCCTGTCATTTGCCATCGGACTTTACCTGCCCTTGTCCACCACCCTGCCCATCTTCATCGGTGGCGCCATCAAAGGCGGTGTCAATTGGGTTCAGCAACGCAAAGGCAAAAAAGTTGCTGACGACGAACTCGGCAAAGGCAACCTCTTTGCCACCGGCCTGGTGGCAGGCGGTGCCCTGGCAGGTGTTATCGTCGCAATCCTCATCGTAAATGAGCCCGTGGCCAATTTCCTGAACAAAATCAACCTGGAACCCTGGCTCACTGCCACCCTCGGCAACACAGGCTATATGCTTCTCGGAACGGCCATCTTTGCCTTCCTGGGATGGGTGGTATGGAGAGTGGCGCTGAGTGAGGAGGTGGATCAGGGATGAGGGATGCCCCGATAGTCATACGACTTTTGCACCGTTTTCGTCATATAAAGCCAGAGTTCATTGACATTTAAGGATAACCTTTTTTGCAGATATGTAAAAGTCCTTACCTTTTTTCCCAAAACTGAGGACATGATGATACTTGTCGACTTTCCAAGCATAGTAAAGAAATATGCTCCCTACTTTGAGCATTGTTTCAGCCCAGAGGGCTTTGAGCACTTCAAGAAGGCCGTATCGGGGTTTATAGTCAGCGACAACAAGACCCTGGAGG
>JALWSS010000087.1 GCA_026993525.1 Saprospiraceae bacterium | reverse complement strand
GGTTTTTGCAGTGGACTCATTCCTGAGTGCACTGCAAAAAGTGGTATTCTCGTCAAACGAAGTTATTCCTTCTGGAAAAATGTCGGACGGAGTCCGACAAGATATGGTCCCGGACATCCCGAAGAAATTTCGGGACGGAACCAGCGTAGTTGCTGGCGCCTCCCGAGATGGACTCGGGACGTCCGGTGCCTCATCCAGCCGGACTCCGTCCAGCATGTGAGCATTCAAATTTCCGTCGGAATTAATGAATTGGAGGTTTTTGCAGGGGACTCATTCCTCAATTCTTCAATTCTTCAGTTCTTCAGTTCCTCGATTCATCAGTTCTTCAGTTCTTCAGTTCCTCAGTTCCTCAGTTCCTCAGTTCCTCAATTCCTCAGTTCCTCCCCGGTGCCGATACTTATCGGCATTGGGACTCAATTCCCCGTCTGGCCTGGCGCCAGCCGGACAGGCTCAATTCCTCATCTATTCAAAGACAACTCCAGGGTGCCACCTTTGCGGACGTAGATTTCACGGGCGATGTCGCCGTCTTCCACTATTATTCTGAGCAGTTCTTTTTTGCCGGTATCCAGGTCCGGGGCTTCGAAGCGGATTTCGTTTTTTGCGTTTTCGGAGATGCTCAGTTCGAAACATTGGGGATCGCTGGTCACTCCAAAATGATTCGTCAGTTCCTTTTCTCCCAATCTGACCCGTACCGGGGTGTCACCGCTCTGGGTGTTGTAGATGCACAGGGTAATTTCGGCATTGTCAAGGTCGAGAAACTGGTAGCGGGGAATGTCCTCACCGGGCGGGGTGTTTGGCTGCATCGGGCTGCCTTCAATGTCTTCCGCATTTTTCGGGTCGTTTGGGGTTTTGGTCGCTTCCTTGCCGGTTATTTTTTTCCATATTTTCCGAAGGACGAGGTAAGTTGCGAAAAGCCCCAGAATGACCGTCATGACCGCCAGAGTGATCAAACCATTCCATGCCAGTACCGAAGCAATGATAAGCACCAGGTAAAGCAGGAACAAAGCTGCCAGTACCACTGCCAGGAATGACAACAGATAAAGCCCAAGTCCCGGATCCCACTTTCCGGGCCTTTTGAATTTTGCTTTGCTCGTTTGTTTTTTGTGTTTCTTCCAAAACTTCAGCCTCCGCCAGAGGGAGCGTTTTTTCAACTTGCGGCTTTTGTTGCCGGGCTTTTTCGGAATAAGGTGCTGCTCCACGTCCTTTTTAGCGGCAACTGCCACGGTGCCCGGGGGTGATAATGTCCATGCGCTGAAAGGCTGTTGGGTTTCTTGCCGGGTATCAACATCGTTCGCGGCTTTGTGCTCCCAATGTTGGCAGTGAAAAAACAGGAGCAGCAGGCAGGCCAGTGAGGCAGACAGGGTTCTGTTCATTTCTTTATTAATTCCTTTTAAAAATCCGTGGTGGCGGGGCATTATGGGTCAGCAATTTCCAGAACAGCACGAGCAATATGGCAATGATCAACTGCGAGCCGAGAAAAACAAATATGGCTGTCAACGCACTTTTGGTAATGGCGGAGTAAATAAACCAGTTGAACGCCAGTGCCTCGAGGACCAATCCCACAAAGAGAACCAGGATGTACTCCCAAAGGTATTCGTACCGGGGTGCCTGACGTGGCGGCGCCGGGATAAGGTTGGGTTTGTGAAGAACCTTCTTTTTTTTCTTCCAGAAACACAGTTTTTGAAAAATGCTGCCCTCTGCGGCTTTTTGATAAACAGTGTGGTGTCTTGCCGGATGGCCGGTTTTTTCAATGTGGAAATCCGGACTCACCACTTTTCGGGCAGAGAAGGCGGCAGGGGGGCAAAAAAGCAAAAAAGAAAGCAGGAGCAGGGTAGGCACCGAAATTTGTTGACCACGGAAATCCGGGCTTACATTTTGGGCCGGTTCAGTCGTTTTCATCGTGATGAGTTTTGCGGTTTTACAGTTTTCCTTTCCGATTTTCTGACAAGAAAGAAATTTTCACGAACTTTTCGCAACCGAATGTTCAGCAAAGTCAACCCCATGCTATGAATGAAGACTTCCTCCAATTCGTTTGGCATACCCGCCGCTTCGATCAGCAAAGCCTCAGCACCACCGAGGGTGCCCCCGTTCAGGTTCTCAATTCCGGAACCTGGAACAAGCACGACGGCCCGGATTTCCTGGATGCCCGTGTCAAAATCGGAGAAACCCTCTGGGCCGGCCATGTGGAAATGCACACCAGGTCTTCCGGGTGGATGCGCCACGGGCATCAGTCCGACCCCGCTTTTGAAAATGTGATCCTTCACGTCGTTTTCGAAGAAGACGAACCCGTGCGCCTGAACAACGGCAGCCGGATACCCTGCCTGGAAATGAAAGGTCGGATACCCGACCGGTTGTGGACCCGCTACCTGCAATGGCAGCACGGCCGGCACTGGATACCCTGCCAAAGTATGATCGGCCAGGTGGGAGCACTGCACCGCAGCATGTGGCTGGACCGCCTGCTGGTGGAGCGCCTGCAAACGAAAACGGCCGCCGTAAAAGACCGCCTGGCGGCCAACGGCAACGACTGGGAGGAGACCTTTTACCAGTTCCTTGCCCGCAACTTCGGCCTCACGGCCAACGCCGGGGCATTCGAAGAGTTGGCCATGTCCATTCCACAGCGCATCCTGGCCAGGCACAAAGACCGGTTGACCCAACTGGAAGCCCTGCTCTTTGGCCAGTCGGGCCTGCTGCACGATGCACCCGAAGAGGAATACACCCGCCGGTTGCGCAGCGAGTATGAATATTTGAGGAAGAAATACAAACTGACGCCGTTGCCCGCCACCCGCTGGAAATGGGGCCGCCTGCACCCTCCCAATTTTCCGACGGTGCGGCTGGCGCAATTTGCCCGGCTGGTGCAGCAATCGGCACACCTCTTCAGCAAAATTCTGGAAATAGAAACGCAAAACGACGTGGAGCAGCTCTTCTGCGTGCAACTGGACGGATACTGGCAAACGCACTTCACCTTCGGCAAACCCGTTGACAGAGGCCCCAAACGCCTGGGCACTGACACCATCAGGTTGCTCACCATCAACTCCATTGCGCCCTTCCTTTTTTTGTATGGTTCCACAATGGGTGAAGAAGCTTACAAGGACAAGGCCCTGCAACTGCTGGAGGAACTGCCGCCGGAGAAAAACCACATCATCAAAACCTGGGGATCACTGGATTGGAAAGCCGCCAACGCTTTTGAAACGCAGGCCCTGCTCCACCTGAAAAAGCACTATTGCGACCAGCGCCAATGCCTCCATTGCGCCATCGGCGCCGAGTTGCTGAAATGAGCACCCCCCGATTCCACCAGTTCCACCAATTCCACCAGTTTCCCTCCACAACATAAAACCAATAACAACCTTACCTTTGCGGTTCACCAAATCTGAAAAAGCCGTAGTGGTGGAAAACTGCCGGCTGCGAAGACCTTATGTCATTACTGATAGGTTTTTTTCTTCTCTCCATCGTTTTCTCCTTTCTGTGCTCCGTTTGGGAGGCTGTGCTGTTGAGCATTACCCCGTCTTTTATCAAGCGAATGGAAAATGAGCGGCCACCCCTCGGTGCCCTCATCAAGAATCTCAAAGAAGACATTGACCGCCCGTTGTCGGCCATTCTGACGCTGAACACCATTGCCCATACGGTGGGAGCCATCGGTGTGGGGGCGCAGGCGGGCAAACTCTTTGGCAGTCAGGCTTTTGAGCTCGCCGGCTTCAAGCTCACCTATGAATCGCTCATTGCCGCCCTGATGACGCTGGCCATTTTGTTCCTTTCGGAGATCATTCCGAAGACCATCGGTGCCAACAACTGGAAAAACCTGGCCGGCTTTACCGCCCGTTCGCTGAATTTCCTCGTAGTGGTGCTGAAGCCCTTTGTCTGGCTGAGCTACAAGCTGACCCGCATGCTGAAAAAGGACAAATCAAAAAGCGTGTTCAGCAAACAGGATTTTGCGGCCATGACCGAGGTGGTCAGCGAAAGCGGGGCCCTGGAGCAGGCCGACATCCGGCTCATCAAAAACCTGCTCAAATTCGACGACCTGACCGCACAGGATGTGATGACGCCCCGAACCGTCATGGTCATGGCCGACGAAGACCAGACCCTGGAGGAATTTTACCGGGAAAGCCGACCACTGCAATACTCCCGCATACCGCTCTACAAAGACAACCCGGAGCAGATCACCGGACTGCTGCTGAAAAACGACCTGCTGGACAAAATGCTCAACGGCAAGAAAAACGAGCTGCTCAAGAACCTGAAGCGCCCCGTGGCCCTGGTGCCTTACAACATGTCGCTGCGCAAGGTTTTTGAAAAGTTTCAAAGCAAACGGGTTCACCTGGCCATCGTCGTTGACGAGTTTGGCGGCCCCATTGGCCTGGTCACCCTCGAGGATGTCATCGAAACCCTGCTCGGCCTGGAGATCATGGACGAAACCGACTCTGTGGCCGACCTGCAGCAATACGCCCGCAACCTCTGGAAAGAGCGCTCCCGCAAACTGGGCATGGACACCGCCACCAACCGCCCGGAGAATCCCTGACCATGAAGCCTGCCACGCAGCGCATACTATCCCGCACTGTCATCCTGCTGGGCGTGGTAAGCCTGTTTACCGACATGGCCAGCGAGATGCTGTACCCCGTCATGCCACTGTACCTCGAGAGCATCGGTTTTGGCGTCGTCGGAATTGGCGTGCTGGAAGGCATTGCGCAAGCGACGGCAGGCCTCAGCAAAGGCTGGTTCGGCCAACTCTCCGACCGCAGTGGCCGCCGCCTGCCCTTCGTGCAATGGGGCTACGCCCTCAGCGCCCTCTCCAAACCCCTCATGGCCCTCTGGACGGCCCCGCTGTGGGTGCTCTTTGCCCGCACCCTCGACCGCCTCGGCAAAGGGGTGCGCACCGGCGCCCGCGACGCCCTGCTCTCCGACGAGGCCACCCCGGCCACCAAAGCCCGGGTGTTCGGCTTCCACCGGGGCATGGACACCCTCGGAGCGGCCATCGGCCCGGCGCTGGCACTGCTCTTCCTCCTCGTCTGGCCCGGCCGGTACCAACTGCTGTTTTTCATCGCTTTTGTGCCGGGGGTGCTGGCGGTGCTCACCACCTTTTTCCTTCGGGAAAAAACCCAGGCAGCCAGGGTGTATCCACAGCCCCGGCCCGGCTTCTTTTCCTTCGTAAAATACGCAGGGGGGGCAGGTGTGGGCTACCGTCGCCTGCTCACCGGCCTGCTGCTCTTTGCCCTCATCAACAGCTCCGACTTTTTCCTCCTGCTCATGCTCAAACACCAGGGCATCTCCGACCAGGCACTCATCGGGGTGTACATCTTCTACAACCTCAGCTATGCCGCAGCCAGCTACCCCGCCGGCATCCTCGCCGACCGCTGGGGCATCCGGCGAACCTTCATCACCGGACTCCTGATCTTTGCGGCGGTGTATGCCGGCATGACCCGTGCCGGTGGCTGGCCGGAATTCGGGCTGATCTTCCTGCTCTACGGCTTTTACGCCGCTGCCACCGAGGGGGTGGCCAAAGCCTGGATCAGCAACATAGCGAAGAAAGAAGAAACCGCCACAGCCATCGGCACCTACGAGGCCCTGCGCAGCGTGGCCACCCTGCTGGCCAGCAGCCTGGCCGGCCTGCTGTGGTATGCACTGGGGCCGGTATGGCTGTTCGGCATCACGGCCCTCGCAGCACTGCTGATGGCCGGGCTGTTCGCTTTTTGCGTTCCGCCTCCCGGCAGATCAACGGCTTCCTGAAAAAGATTTGGAAAAAAATTGAGCAGATTGGGAAAAAATGAAAATCCCTATATCTTTGCCCCCGCTTCGGAAAAACGCAGCCAATTACCACAAAGGTGCGGTAGCTCAGTCGGTAGAGCAATGGACTGAAAATCCATGTGTCGGCGGTTCGATTCCGTCCCGCACCACAAGTAGCTGGAAGCCCAGCAGAATCAAGGGTTTTCGGATTTCCGGTAACAATTGACTGTTACCGTTTTGGTGCTGCCTTGCGTGCGAAAAATGACATGCAAGCAG
>JALWSS010000086.1 GCA_026993525.1 Saprospiraceae bacterium | reverse complement strand
TCCCTCCTCTGCTCCGTTCCGGCAAGTGACGTCTCGCCAGGCTCGACTTAACACTTGACACTTGCCGCACAAAGGAGAGTTTGCAAGTGCCGCTGCGCTCAACACTTGCAAGAACGGGGGCTTATCCCTCATCCCCCGTCTGTTCAGCCGGGCAAGCTCATTCCTCATTCCTCATCCCTCCTCTACCCCAGTCCACTCAATTAAATTTCGGGAGCATCTTTCGCTTCGCAAATAATGGACATCTTTGCCGTTCGCAACCAATTGAAATCAAACCTTTCACAGAAACATGGGACGTCGAAGGAGAAAGCTGGAAGTGGTGGAGAAGATTGAGATCACCGGCGTGGCCGACAAGGGCCGGGGTATTGGCCGGGATGCCGGCGGCCGGGTCTTGTTTGTGGAAAACGTGGCCCCCGGTGATGTGGTGGACGTTCAGCTTACCCGAAGGAAACCGGACTATGCCCAGGGCTATGCCGTAAAATACCACGCGCTTTCCTCCCACCGGGTGGAGCCATTTTGCGAACATTTTGGCGTGTGCGGTGGCTGCCGGTGGCAGCACGTCAATTACGAAGCGCAGACCTTTTACAAGGAACGGGTGGTCAGGGATGCCATTTACCGCATCGGCAAGGTCAGCCCTGAAGAGTTCCTGCCCATTGTTCCCTGCGAAAAAAGCACCTACTACCGCAACAAGATGGAATACGCCTTCAGCCACAAGCGCTGGCTCACCAAAGAAGAAATGGAAGCCGGCGTTTCCAACGTGGAGGATGTGTTGGGTTTCCACCGCCCGGGCGCCTTTGACAAAATCGTTGACATCAAACACTGTTGGCTGCAGGAAGACCCCTCCAACGATCTGCGCCTGGCCGTGAAGGCGCTGGCCATCGAGCAGGGCCTCAGCTTTTTTGACCTTCGGCAAAACGAAGGCATGATGCGCCACATCATGATCCGGCTGACCTCGCTCGGAGAACTCATGCTCATCGTGAGTTTTTTCGAAGATGATCAGGAAAAGATTGCAAAACTGCTCGGTGCAATCGTCGAAAAGTTCCCTTCCGTCACCAGCCTGTTTTACTGCATCAACCCCAAACAAAACGACTATGTCGGCGACCTGGACATGGTGCTCTACCACGGCAAAGACCACATCGTGGAGCAACTCGGACCGGTGAAGTTCAAGATCGGCCCCAAGTCCTTTTTCCAGACCAACAGCTACCAGGCAAAGGTGCTATACGACAAAGTGGTGGAGTTCGCCGGCCTCACCGGCAATGAGAATGTTTACGACCTCTACACCGGTGTTGGCAGCATCGGCCTGTATGTATCGCGCTTTGCCAGGCAGGTGGTGGGCATCGAGGAAGTGCCCGAGGCCATTGTTGATGCGGAAGAAAACGCCCGCATGAACGGCATCGAAAACTGCATCTTCTACGCCGGCGATGTGAAAGACGTGCTCACCGATGCCTTTGCGGAAAAACACGGCAAACCCGACCTGGTGATCACCGACCCGCCCCGCGCCGGCATGCACGCCGACGTGGTGAAAATGTTCCTGCAACTGGAAGCACCCCGCATCGTTTATGTGAGCTGCAATCCGGCCACCCAGGCCCGCGACATCAATCTCCTCAATGAAAAGTACAAGTTGCTGAAAATTCAACCCGTGGATATGTTCCCCCACACCCACCACGTGGAAACGGTGGCCCTGCTGGAGCTTCAGAAATGACCATGCCGCCAATGACAAAGCCCGCCGGATGCTCATCACGGCGGGCTTTGTTTTTAGGCAGTCACTTAATCAGAGCGCTTCCAGGTCCAGTTGGACCAATTTCTTGTCAATCTCGAACTGGCTGGCTCCGGCGGCTTTCATTTCCTTGTAGAGCTGCGCCTTTTTCAGTCGCAATTCCCTTAGTTTCTGGTTGTAGGATTCGAGCTGCTGCACATTGAAGATGCGGCGGTAAGATGCATCGGTGGCGCTGACGAGGGCCCTCAATTTCCGGAGGTACAATTTCACATCCTGGTTCATCAGGGGTTCGAACTCTTTCAGGTTGCGATACTTGCGCTGTTGTACCTTCAGCATTTCAACGGCCTGATCGTCGTTGAGTTGGTACTCGGCCACCAGCGCTTCGGTATCCTTTTGTGCAGGAGTTTTTTCTGTGCCGGACTGGGCAAACAGTCCTCCGGCGATGAGGAAAAGTGCAAGGGAAAGCAGGATTTGCTTCATTGTTTTTTTGCTTTTCGGTGAATGCCCCGCTGGGGCTTTATTGCTGACGGCCGCTAAAATACGATTTCCCCTGAACCGGGTGATGGCCGTCGGAAAAGTGTTTTGGCAGGCAAATGACCATCGTAGCCTTCAGTAGCACCAGTGTTTACCTTTGCGCTTCGCAAAAATGAGTGCCGTGGTAATAGTTCAGGACGTATTGGTAAGCGAGGCAGTGCTGACGGAGCACTTCCGCTGCGCGCTGGAAAGCTGCAAAGGAGCCTGCTGCTGGGAAGGCGACTTCGGCGCACCGCTGGAACCCGGTGAAGCAGAAACCCTGGCGGCCATTTACGAGGACATCAAACCATTTCTCCGAAGGAAAGGAATCAACACCATCGAAATGCAGGGACTCAGCGTGTTCTACAAAGGCCTGGACGGGGCCGGCACGCCGCTGCTGCCAAACGGAGCCTGCGCCTTTCTGACTTTTGAAGAAAACGGCATCGCCAAATGCGGCATCGAGAAAGCCTGGGAACAGGGCATCACCGATTTTCAAAAACCCATCTCCTGCCACCTGTATCCCATCCGGGTGGCCAAAAACGAAGAGGTGGATTTCGAAGCCTTGAATTACGATGTGTGGGACATCTGTTCCGCTGCCTGCACCGCCGGCAAGAAAGAAAAGATCAGGGTCTTCGAATTTGCGCAGGCCGCCATCGTCAGAAAATACGGAGAGGATTTTTACGAAGAATTGGCCGCCGCAGCGAAGTACCTGGCGGGGAATCGGTGAATTCGGGGGAATCGGTGGAATCGGGGAAATTGGGGGGGAATCGGGTTTTGCCGGCAAATTTAATTGCACAATACATCAACCACTTCCAACAGCTCCTCAGGTTTGTACTTTTCCACAATCATGCTGTCAAGGTGATAATAGGCCAGGGTGGCCCCACAACAATCGGTGATTGGGCGGAGCCTTTCTGCCACTTCTTTCAAAGCACCCATTTCCACCTCCTCCAGCCGGATCCGGTCTCCTTTGTTCAGAAAAAAGCCATTGAGGTAGGTGTTTTTCTTCGTCAAAAAACGCCCTTCTGCAATGGGGTCAAAACGGGTGGTGTCCGAGAGTGCTGTTTTTGTGAGGTTGTGGAAAAGCTGAACCAGCCTCCCGTCGCGGTAAACACAGCCCCATTGAAAAAGGGGCAGGGCAATGTCCAGTGGCAACGGGTACGCCACATCATCACCCAGGTATTGCGCAGCGATGGAAGGGTCAATGATCGAGTTATTGGTTTCCCAGTTTTCTACCTCGCCCATGTTGTACACCATGAGCATGCCCCGGTCAGCAGGTGGCACGCCGGTGCGACCGGGATATTTGAACTGGTGCAGCCGGATGGTGACCGAAATGGCGGTTTCCGGCAATTGCTTTTTCACGTTTTCGATCAGCCGGAAAAAGGCAGCGCGGGTGCTTTCGGTCCAGTCGCAATCCAGTTGCAGTTCTGCCGGAGAAGGCAGGTAGCTCCTGATCAGTCCGGTCATCCTTTCGGCCAGCTTCTCATTTTTTCCTTCGGTAAAATTTCGCAGGGTACGGTTGGTGATGAAAACCACGGGGATGACGTTTTCAGGAACTGAATCAATTGCAAATCCTTCAAACAAGCCCACCGGCACAGGGCGGCCACTGTTTTCGTCCAGGTCAACGTCGAAAAGACGGAGGTAGATTTTTGTCGTGCCGAGACTGTCCAGAAAAGCCTGGGTCCCGGGCCCTGGTTCCCACGAAGATTTCCAATGGTAAAAAGCAATTTGAGGCCGGCACCTGCCCGCATCGTTGCTGCATCGGAGAAGCAACAGGACAAAAACCAGGGTTGACATTGCAGTGATGATTCTCATACGATTCCCTCCCTTACCAGATCGTGCAGGTGAACAATGCCGAGGTAGGTCCCATCCTCAACCACCACCAGCTGGGTGATGCTGTGCTTCCGCATCATGGCCAGGGCATCCACGGCCATTGCGTTGGGGCCGATGATTTTGGGCGCTTCCGTCATCACATCGGCGGCCCGGAGTTCCTCAATTTTTTTACCCGGAGGATTGTTGAGCATTCGCCGAAGGTCACCGTCGGTAATGATGCCCCGGATGTTTTCCGTCGCATCCAGTACAACCGTACAACCCAGCCGCCTGGAGGTCATTTCCAGGAGGGCCTGGTGGAGGGGCGCATCCAGCGTTACGAAGGGTTTTTCATTCTTCGGAAAAATGTCGCAAACCCGCAGGTAGAGCTGTTTTCCAAGGCTGCCTCCGGGGTGCAGGCCGGCGAATTGCTCCGGGGTAAAACCCCGCAGGGCCAGCAAGGCCATTGCCAGGGCATCGCCCAGGGCCATTTGCGCTGTGGAGCTGGCAGTGGGGGCCAGGTTGTTGGGATCGGCCTCTTTGTCAACAGGTGTGTGAAGGACGAAATCCGACTGCACAGCCAACCAGCTCTCCGCATTGGCCACCATGGCTGCCACCTTGTTGCCCCGGCTTTTCACGATGGGGAGCAGGACTTTCAACTCTTCCGTCTCGCCGCTTTTGCTGATGACCAGAACCAGGTCTTTGGGCTGAATCATCCCCAGGTCACCGTGCACGGCGTCGGCAGCGTGCATGAACATGGCCGGGGTGCCGGTTGAGTTCAAGGTGGAAACAATCTTTTGAGCCACAATGGCGCTTTTGCCAATTCCACTTACCACCACCCGGCTGGTTTCTTCAAAAATGGTTTTCACCAGTCGGACAAAGGTCTCATTGACAGTTTGTCGAAGATTCTGAATAGCTACATTCTCAACGGACAAGGTGTTGAGCGCAGCTTCCCTAATCATGTTTGGCACATCCCCCATCATAGATGAATATAATTTGGTGAAAATCAGGCACTTTAATAGTAATACCGCAAGTCAGCAATCGCTGGGAAAAAGCGGTCCAAATAACCCAAATTTTCTTTTGTTTATTAAATCCCGTTTTCTTACTTTTGGCTGCTTTTTCGGAAAAGGGGCTGAGGCCCCTGAAAAATTCATCCGAAAACCGACCCGATTTCGATCTTGCATTTCGCAAGCACCCGCGCTTATACCGGCGTTTGACGGGCCATATACTCAAAACGAAGTGGTTTGGGCGGCGATCCCGTCCCGATCCCGAAAGCTTTCGGGATTCGGGATTCGGGACCCAAACTCCCCATCCACACTGGACGGGAGTGATGAATTACTCCCAAACCACTTCGAATCGGGTATAGAAAACAATTTGGTATATAGGGTCTCACACTTTCTACTCAAACCACAAATAAACCCAGGAAAAGCTGTGGAACCTTCAGAAGGGCCGACTTTTTTGTCTATATTTAGCACCTGTTACTCACCCTATGAACCCTGCTGCAGGACAAATCCCCAGCCCTTAATAAGTGAAGACAAAGATTGCGCATAGTGTGCATTGAGGAGAACAACCAACTAACAACCTGAACCAAAAGACATGGTAGCGGAAAATTCTGTCGCAAAAGACCACCTGCAAGAAGCACTTCAAAAGTATTTCGGTTTTGATTCCTTTAAGGGCAACCAAAAGGAGATCATTCAAAGTGTGCTCGATGGTAAAGACACCTTTGTAATCATGCCCACCGGCGGTGGCAAATCCCTTTGTTACCAGCTTCCTGCACTGATGATGGAAGGCACAGCCCTCATCATTTCCCCCCTGATTGCACTGATGAAAAACCAGGTGGACAGCATCCGGGGATACAGCGACACCGACGAAGTTGCCCACTTTCTCAACTCTTCGCTGAGCCGCACACAGATGAGGGAGGTGAAAGCGGACATTGTCGCAGGCAAAACCAAAATGCTGTATGTGGCTCCGGAAACCCTCACGAAAGAGGAGAACATCGAATTCTTCAAAAATGCGAACGTCTCTTTCGTGGCGGTGGATGAAGCCCACTGTATTTCGGAATGGGGCCATGATTTCAGACCGGAATACCGCCGCATCCGTACCATGATTGACGCCATCAATATTGACATCCCCATCATAGCGCTGACCGCCACAGCCACCCCAAAGGTTCAGTCGGACATATTGAAGAACCTGAACATGAAGGAGGTCAACCAGTTTGTCTCCTCCTTCAACCGCGAGAATCTCTTCTACGAAGTTCGCCCAAAGGGCAAAAAGGATGCAACCATCCGTCAGATCGTTCAGATCATCAAGGAAATGCCCAACCAGTCGGGCATCATCTATGTGCAGGCCCGAAAAAGCACCGAAGAAATAGCCAAAGTTTTGAACGTGAACGGCATCAAAGCCGCTCCGTATCACGCCGGCCTCGATGCCAAAACCCGCTCAGCCACCCAGGATGCCTTCCTCATGGAAGACATTGATGTAATCGTGGCCACCATCGCTTTCGGCATGGGCATTGACAAACCGGACGTCCGCTTCGTCATCCATTACAACATGCCCAAGAGCATCGAGAACTACTACCAGGAAACCGGCCGCGCAGGCCGTGACGGTCTGGAAGGTCGTTGTGTGGCGTTTTTCTCTTACAAGGACATGGCAAAGCTGGAGAAGTTTCTCCGCGACAAGCCCGTTGCCGAACGGGAGATGAGTACCCAACTCATGCAGGAAATTGAAGCCTATGTGGAAACCACCGGCTGTCGCCGCAGGTTCCTGCTCTTTTACTTTGGGGAAGAATTTGAAGAGGAAAAGTGTGGCAAAATGTGCGATAACTGCCGCCACCCCAAAGAAAAAATTGAAGTGACCAAAGAAATGCAGCAGGCCCTCAAAGCTGTTGTGGAACTGGAAGAAAACTACAAAATCAAAACCCTGGTGGACTTTGTGCTCGGCAATGAGACCAAAGAAATGAAGGATTACCGCTTCAACCAGCGGCCCCTTTTTGGAATAGGAAAAGAGAAAGACGAACTGTTCTGGAATTCTGTTTTCCGACACGCCATGATCAATGAACTATTGAGGAAAGACATTGAAACCTATGGCGTGCTGAAACTTACCGAAGAAGGACGCAAATTCATTGAGAAACCTGCCAAAATTGAGATTCCGCTGAATGTGGATTACAACAACAACGAAGTGGACCTGGACGAAAGCAGTGGAAAAACCGCTGTGCTGGACACCACACTGATGAAGTTGTTGAAAGACCTCCGGAAAGACGTAGCCAGGAAGAAAAATGTGCCTCCCTTCGTTATTTTCCAGGACCCGTCGCTGGAAGACATGGCTACCCACTACCCCATCTCCATGGAGGACATGAAACAGATACAGGGGGTCAGCCATGGCAAGGCCATGAAATACGCCCGGCCGTTCATTGAACTGATTGCAAAATATGTGGAGGAAAACGACATTGACCGCCCAACGGATGTGGTCATCAAACAAGTGGCCAACAAGTCCAAAGTCAAAGTAGCCATTATCCAGGCCATTGACCGCAAAGTGGACCTGCCCACCATTGCCAGGCAAAACAACCTTTCCATGGAAGACCTGATGGAAGAACTCGACGCCATTGTTTCTTCCGGTACCAAAGTCAACCTGGACTACTACATCGAAGAGGTAATGGACGAGACCGTTGTCGAAGAGATCTATGATTACTTCATGGAGGAGTCAGAAACAGGAGACGTTGACACCGCCTACAGAGACCTCCAGGAAGATGACTATACCCTGGAAGAAATACAATTGGTGAGGATAAAGTTCCTGTCAGAAGTCGCCAACTGATTGCCGAAGAAAAACCTTGATTAAGCCCAGGCCGGCAGGTTCAGTTTTTGCTGTCCTGCCGGTTATTTTTTTGGTTGTACTTTTGGCCAAACCAATTCCGAACAGACATGAAACTGCTCATCATCAACGGTCCCAATCTCAACCTGCTCGGACAACGGGAGCCACACATTTACGGAAAAAGGACATTTGAAGAATACTTCGAACTATTGCAACAGGAGTTTCCGGGTGTGACCATGCACTATTTCCAGAGCAACTCGGAAGGAGCCATCATTGATCAGCTTCATGAGGCCACTACCTACAACGGCATCGTGCTCAATCCCGGCGCCTATGGCCACACCTCTATCGCCATTGCCGATGCCATCGTTGCCATTGAAACCCCTGTGGTGGAAGTTCACATCTCCAACACTTTTGCCCGGGAGGCTTTTCGTCACAAATCGGTGATTGCTCCCTATTGCGTGGGCAGCATCATCGGCCTGGGGCTGAAAGGCTACGACCTGGCCGTTTCTTATTTTCTTTCTTAAGCAAATAATCAGGAATTGCAATCAGAACCCAAAGGGATGATCGTCGTAACCGGAGCTGCAGGTTTCATCGGCAGTTGCCTGGTAAGCAAACTTAACGAAGGCGGGCACAGCGATCTCATTCTCGTAGATGATTTCAGCAGGGAGGACAAAAGCCCAAACCTGGCAGGCAAACAATTTCTTGCAAAAATTGACCGGAACCGCTTTCCCGCCTGGCTCGAAACCAATCACGAAAACGCAACTTTTGTTTTCCATCTGGGTGCCCGCACCGATACGGTAGAATCAAACCCCAGGATTTTTCAGGAGCTCAACCTCGGGTATTCTAAAATGCTCTGGAAGCGCTGTTCGAAATACAACACCCCACTGGTATATGCCAGCAGTGCTGCCACCTACGGGGCCGGAGAACATGGATATTCAGACGACCACGGGCTTGTGTCAAAACTGAAGCCGCTCAACCTTTACGGAAAGTCCAAGAATGACTTTGACAAGTGGGTGCTTCAAACGACCAACAGCGGCGGGAAAGCCCCGCCTTTTTGGGCCGGCCTCAAATTCTTCAATGTCTATGGCCCCAATGAGTACCACAAAGGCCGCATGGCAAGCGTCATCTACCAGACCGTGAAGCAAATCCGGGAAACGGGGAAAATGAAGCTGTTTCGATCACACCGACCCGGCTTTGAAGACGGACTACAACTCCGGGATTTTATTTATGTAAAAGATGTGCTGGACATCCTCATGCACTTCCTGACCCATCAGCCGGAAGATGGGCTGTACAATGTCGGAACGGGCAAAGCCAGAACCTTTCTGGACCTGGCAACGCTCACCTTCAGGGCCATGGACCTGGAACCCAGAATCACTTTCATTGACATGCCTGAAGACCTTCGCGAGAATTACCAGTACTTTACCGAAGCGAACATTGATAAACTTCGAAATAGCGGTTTTACAAAGAAAATGCATTCCCTTGAAGAGGGAATTGAAGACTACGTCAGGAATTACCTGGTCAGAAGGGGCCGGATATGAGCACCAAATCCTTGCCTGAGCAAGGCCGGAAGATTTGCAAAAGTTATAGGGTATTTTTCCCTGATAAGCCTGTTCCCGGTTCCCTCCGGGCAATCCTTCGGAATGTGGGAAAAACGCATCTTTGCAGGCAATTTGCGGGCACAGTTCATTTTTTTGTTCCTAAACACTTGTACCATGAGGGCAGTAATTCAAAGGGTTAGCGAAGCATCAGTGACCATAGACGCTTCGGTGAAAGACCGCATCGGGCAGGGCTTGCTGATTCTGCTCGGCATTGAAGATGCCGACGGCAGCGAGGACATCCGGTGGCTTTGCCGGAAAATCGCCCACCTGCGCATCTTTTCCGACGCCGAAGGCCTGATGAATCTGTCGGTCATGGATGTGGACGGTGAGACGATGGTCATCAGCCAGTTTACCCTCCATGCAGCCACGAAAAAAGGAAACCGCCCCAGCTTCATCAAGGCCGCAAAACCGGACGTGGCCATCCCCTTGTACGAAAGTTTTGTAAAGGAACTGGAAAGCCTCACCGGCAAACGGGTGGCCACCGGCTCATTCGGTGCCGACATGAAAGTGGCGCTGGTAAACGACGGCCCCGTTACCATCATCATAGACACCAAAAACAAAGAGTAAACCACACGCATGTCAGACAACAAGATCATCTTCTCAATGACGGGGGTTTCCAGGACCTACCCTCCCAACAAACAGGTACTGAAAAACATTTGGCTCTCCTTTTTCTACGGAGCCAAGATCGGTGTGCTCGGTCTGAACGGCAGCGGAAAATCCACCCTGCTGAAGATCATTGCGGGACTGGACCAGAATTACGAAGGAAAAATCGAGTTTGAGCAACAGTACAAAATCGGTTACCTGCCACAAGAACCCGAACTGGACGATGGCAAAACCGTCCGACAGGTGGTAGAAGAGGGCGTCGGGGAGCTCATGGCCTACATGCAGGAATACAACGAAGTGAACGCCCGCTTTGAGCAGCCCATGAACGACGACGAAATGAACAAGCTCATCGAGCGGCAGGGCGAACTGATGGACATCCTGGACCGCAGCAATGCCTGGGAACTGGACCACAAACTGGAGCGCGCCATGGATGCCCTTCGCTGCCCGCCTGATGACGCATTGGTAAAAAACCTCTCCGGAGGTGAACGCCGCCGGGTGGCACTGGCCAGGTTGCTCCTTTCCGAGCCCGACATCCTGCTGCTGGACGAGCCCACCAACCACCTGGATGCCGAGAGCATAGACTGGCTGGAGCAGTACCTGCAACAATTTCCCGGAACCGTCATCGCCGTTACCCACGACCGCTACTTCCTCGACAATGTGGCCGGCTGGATCCTCGAACTGGACCGGGGTGAGGGCATCCCCTGGGAAGGCAACTACTCAAGCTGGCTGGAGCAAAAAGCCAAACGCCTCGAACAGGAACAAAAAGCAGAAGACAAACGCCGCAAAACCCTCGAGCGCGAACTGGAGTGGATACGAATGAGCCCCAAAGCCCGGCAGGCAAAAGGAAAGGCCCGTCTGAACGCCTATGACAAACTGGCCAATGAAGAAGTAAAAGCCAAAGAGGCCAGGCTGGAGCTGACCATCCCGCCCGGCCCCAGGCTCGGTGACGTTGTCATCAAGGTTGAAAACATCAGCAAGGCATTTGACGGCAGGGTTCTGTTTGAGAACCTTTCATTTGACATTCCCAAAAACAGCATCGTCGGAATCATCGGCCCCAACGGTGCCGGAAAATCCACCCTCTTCAGAATGCTGGTCGGCGAGGAAAAACCGGACAAGGGAATGATCACCATCGGCGACACCGTGAAAATCTCCTACGTGGATCAATCCCACGAGGCCATCGTTCCTGAAAAGTCTATCTACGACGTGGTGAGTGAAGGCAATGAGATACTGAAAGTTGGCAGTTACGAAGTGAATGCCCGGGCATACATTGCCAGGTTCAACTTCACCGGCTCCGACCAGCAGAAAAAAGCGGGGGTCCTTTCAGGTGGTGAGCGAAACCGCCTGCACCTGGCCATGACCCTCAAAGATGGCGGCAACGTACTCTTGCTCGACGAGCCTACCAACGACATTGACGTGAACACCCTGCGGGCCCTCGAGGACGCCCTCGACCACTTTGCAGGATGTGCCCTGATCATCAGCCACGACCGCTGGTTCATAGACCGCCTGGCCACCCACATTCTATCCTTTGAAGACGAGGGAGAGGTAGTGTTTTTCGAAGGAAATTACCAGGAATACGAGACCGCCAAAAAAGCCAGACTCGGCGATGTGACACCCCGGCGCCCCCGGTGGAAAAATTTGCTGAAGAGCAACTGATAAATAAAAAAGGGCCTGCATTTGCAAGCCCTTTTTTGGTTTTCGGCCTTTTCCTTTTTGGATCATTCCAGCGCGCCCAGCACTTTGCCCGACGCCTGCAACTCCCTGAAGCGTTGCAGACCACATTCGAGGAACGCAGCATATTCCTTTTCATCCGGGGTGTACGGCACGGGCCGGTTGAGCATTTTACCGTCGGGCGACAGTAGCACATAGTAGGGTTGGCTGTTGTTGTTGAAATACTCCGTCTGGAAGTGCTGCCATTTGTGGCCGGTGGTGCGCAGCTTTCTGGTGCCTCCTGATTTCATTGGCACTTCCACCTGCTGATCTTTGGGCAGGTCAATTTTCTCGTCCACATAAAGGGAGATGAGTACATAATCGTCTCGCAGGTATTTGTACACCTTCGGGGTTGGCCAAACGTGCTCTTCCATCTTCCGGCAGTTTACACAGGCGTGGCCGGTAAAGTCTATCATGATCGGCTTGTTCACCTTTTTGGCGAAAGCCAGTCCCTCATCAAAATCTTTGAAACAATTCAGGTTTTGCGGACAGTCGCAGGGATACCAGATGGAATAACAGGTAGGGGGTGCCAGGCCGCTCAACAATTTCAATGGCTTGAGCGAACCGGCTTTTTCGTCGTAGGTAAATCCCGTTGCCAGGTAAATGACGAATGCAAAACTGGCCAGGGCAAGGCCCAACCTGCCGATTGACAGCTTCTCTGGCGGTGTATCGTGAGGGAATCGGATCTTGCCCAAAAGGTAAAGCCCCATTCCGAGGAAAATCAAAATCCACAAGGCCAGGAAAGGCTCAATTTTCAGGATTTCCCAATGTTTCACCAGGTCGGCATTGGAGAAGAACTTCAAGGCCAGGGCCAGTTCCAGAAAGCCCAGCACCACTTTCACGGTGGTCATCCAGCCACCGGATTTTGGCAGGTTGTTCAGCCAGCTTGGAAAAGCAGCAAAGAGCCCGAAAGGCAATGCCAGTGCCACCCCGAAGCCGGCCATACCGGCGGTGAGCTGCATGGCTCCTTCTCCGTTTGCCGAAGAGAGTGTGCCGGCCAGGAGAGAGCCGAGGATGGGTCCGGTACATGAAAATGAAACCAGCGCCAAAGTCAGGGCCATGAAGAAAATACCCATCAGACCTCCCACACCTTCTGCCGCACTGACCTTGTTGGCCCAACTGCTGGGCAAAGTCAGTTCGTAATAACCAAAAAATGAAAAGGCGAAGATGATGAAAATGGCGAAGAAAGCCAGGTTCAACCAGACGTTGGTTGATATTTCATTGAGGATGTCGGGATTGAGAGAATCGAGCAAGTGGAAAGGCGCACTGAGAAGCAGGTACACCAACAGAATGAAAAAACCGTACATGGCGGCATTGAAAATTCCCTTTTTCTTGCTCCCGCTGCTTTTAGTGAAAAAGCTCACTGTCAATGGGATCATGGGGAATACGCAGGGAGTCAGCAAAGCCAGCAATCCGCCCAAAAAGCCAAGAACGAATATCCCCCAAAGCCCTTTTTTCTCTTCTTTTATTTCAAGACCACAATCAGATGCCATGCTTTTATCGAGTAGAAAGGAGGCTGTTCCGATGGTGGCTACGGCATCTCCGGCCGCAAGGTCAGTTCCCTCGCTTTGCACATTGATGGCCGCCGTCAGGGAGGCAGGATGGATCGTGAAATACACTTCAGCCGGAGGCAGGCATCTTTCATTGTTGCAGGTCATGTAGTAAACAAAACCACTGTAGTCCTTGTCCGGGTTGCTCACCTCGATGCGCTGCACAAAGTCAACGGTCTCTTTGTACTTGGTGACGTCCATTTCAAAGATCTCATCAAAACCGGAGACTTTGTGTTCACTCAACTCTTTGGC
This sequence comes from Saprospiraceae bacterium, assembly GCA_026993525.1. Taxonomy (GTDB): domain Bacteria; phylum Bacteroidota; class Bacteroidia; order Chitinophagales; family Saprospiraceae; genus UBA6168. The sequence continues at coordinate 55,766 of JALWSS010000086.1, read as the reverse complement.
TTTTCCGGCAACGGTCAGGTTTTCATCTTCGTCAAAAACAAATTCCGTTGCTTCCGGCCCACCCGGTTCCAGAATCTGCGAGTAGATATACCAACCTTTGTCCAAAGTAGCCTTGAATGTTACATCGTATTCACCTTCACCGGCTTCGGCAATGGCGATGTTCCATTTCACGGGGTCCAGGATACCGCTTTGCGCTGTCTGTCCGGTTGAGGGAGAACCATCTGCAATTGCTGTTTCCTCAACAAGCGGTTTTGTTTCCGAAGCGGCACCGGCCTTGTCTTCAGTTGCTTGTCCGGCAGGGCTGCCGGGTGCCAGTGAAAAGCTGAATTCCACTTCGGCAGGGGGCAGGCAGCGGGTATCATCGCAGGTCATGAACTCCAGAAAGCCTTCGATGGGCCTGGAGGTGTCGCTGACTTTTACCTTTTGTTTGAATACCGCCTTGTGGTAAAATTTGGTCACCTCCATGTCGAAAACGTTGTCATGGATGGTCTTTCGGTTTTCCGGAGATTCCTCTACCTCTCCGATGCGCTCGTAATTATCCCCTTCGGTAAAATAGAAACTGGTGGGAACCGGCCCATCTTCTTTGATGTGCTGCGAATAGACGGTCCAGTGTTCGTCTATAAGGGCAGTGAAGACAAGCTCATATTCGTTTTCGGAAAGTTGGTTGGAGGAGAACTTCCACTTTACCGGGTCGAGGATTTGGCCGGAGGCCGATGCGATAAGAAAACTGAGTGCGAGTAGTAAAAATGACTTTCTCATGTGGTGGTCAGGTTTGATTCAACAGCCAAAGCGGTGATTTTGAGTAGCTGTTTACCTTTTCGATGAAGACCAAAATTCGTGCAGGGCGTTTGGCCGGTTATTTTTCGAGTGTAAACTGAAACGGCACCTCCGATGGGGGCAGGCAGCGCTCATTGTCGCAAGTCATGAACTCCAGGTACCCTTTCAGGGTGGTGCTGCCTTTTAGCTGTACCCGCTGGGTAAAGGTGGGTTCGCCACTGAATTTTACGATGTCCATCATGAACAGTTCATCGTAACCCTGGTGCCGGTGGCCCGTCTCTTCGGTTTTTCCTTCAAGAACGACCATCTCATTGTCATCGAAATGAAAAGAGGTTGGAATGGGCCCTTCGTCGGATTCCAGGTATTGTGAATAGACATACCAGCCATCCTGAATATGTGCTGTGAAGGTGAGGTCGTACACCCCGTCGGCCACTTTTACGGCCTCGTAAGACCACTTGACCGGATTGAGCTGTGCGTGAATGGAAGACGCCGCGGCCAGCGCCAATGCAAGTACCAAAAATGATTTCATGAAAACGTTGATTTTGAAGAAATGCAAAAATAATAGGGCAAGCGCCCAGGGGTTGTAAGGCAGCTTGCCAATAATATTTATTTAACGGAGCTGAAGCGGTGCTTAACAGCTCCTTTTATTCATTTAAAACCATCCGTTACCGAAGCCCCTGAAAGGCCAGGGTATGAATGCCAGCACAATCAACAAGGCGATAAGATTGTACCAGAATGTGAGTGAGAACTTTTTCACCTCATCAGTGGCCTTTTTGGCTTTCACATAACCAAGGGTAACCAGTGCTATTGCGACGACCATCATCAGGCTGTGCTCTGCGGTGAAAAACCTGGATACATCAACTTTCATCGCTTCAGCACCAAAGACCACTTTATCGCTCATAAAATAGAGGGCCAGGCCCAACAACAATTGGATGTGAACAGACAACATGGTGAAAAAACTGAGCTTCCGGTCGCCATCGGTGTAGGGGGCCCTGGATTTCCATTTCAAAAGCGCTTTGAAAACCGATACGAAAAGAAGTACCAGAATGATCCATCTGATACCCGAATGTGCGTGAATCAATCCGTTCAGCATAGTGGTGAGTTTTAGTGAACAATGAGAGGCAAAGGATGCAAATGTAACGACCGGCTGTCAGATTTACACCTTTTCCATCAACCACCACAGGGCCGGGCTGCGTTTCCTGACTTTGTAATGATCTGAAATGTATTCCGCTATGTGGCCCATTGCCTCGTCAACGGAGTCAGTGAGTTTGACGAGCTTCAGGTCATCGGGTGAGATGGTTTTCTGGTTCGCCATGAAGCGGAGATATTCCATCAGTTCACCGTAGTAATCGGTGCCGATGAGCACGACGGGAAAACGCTGGATGACCTTTGTTTGCACCAGGGTCAGCGTCTCAAACATCTCGTCCATGGTGCCCCAGCCACCGGGCAACACCACAAAGGCGTACGAATACTTCAGCAGCATCACCTTTCTGACGAAAAAGTAGCGAATGCTGACCCATCGGTCCAGGTAGGGGTTGGGTTTCTGTTCAAAAGGCAAGACGATGTTGCATCCCACCGACTTGCCGCCAGCCTCCCTGGCACCCCGGTTGGCGGCCTCCATTACGCCCGGTCCGCCGCCGGTCATGGTTGTGAAGCCGAGTCTGGCGATGGCTGCCCCCACCTCCCGGGCTTTTTCGTAATAACGATGCCCTTCCCTGAACCTGGCAGATCCGAAAACCGTGATGCAGGGTCCGACAAAATGCAGGGCTCTGAAGCCCTTGAGGAATTCCCACAGAACCCGAAAGGTGAACAGCAATTCGGTACTTCGGCTTTTGGGCCCCTCCAGGTACTGGGTTTCTTTTGGATCGAGGATGGGAAAGGCGCCGCTTTTGTCTTTTACCATGAGGGATGATTTTAATCTGCCTTCGGAAAACACCGTTCAGGGAAGTCACCGGGCTCTTTGCCGGCAGGCAAATCTAAGCTTTTGGGCTTTCCTTTTTGTCTAACTTTGCCACCGGCCACATGCCAGACCTCATCTCAAATATTTTCCGATTGAAACTGCTTCCCCTCAAAATAGCCTATCGCTACCTGGTTGCGAAGAAAAGCACCAACGCCATCAATATCATTACCGGCATTTCGGTGTTGGGCATCAGCATTGGCACCGCGGCTTTGATTCTGGTGCTGAGCGTTTTCAACGGGTTTGAAGACCTGATCCTCAGCTTGTTCAGCAAGTTCAATCCGGACGTGAAAGTGACCGTTGCCGAAGGAAAAACATTTGATGCGGATCCCGAATTGCTGGCCCGCATAGATTCGCTGGAAGAGGTCGTCTGTGTGTCCCGAAGCCTGGAAGAAGTAGCATTTTTTGAATACGACCGCAGCCAGGACTTTGGCATTCTGAAAGGGGTGGACAGCCTTTACGACGAGATTACCGGAATAGACTCCACGATTTTTGAGGGGATTTATCGTCTCAAAGATGGCAGGCGTTGGCTGGCCGTTTTGGGCGGGGGAATGCGCAACAAGCTCTCTGTCAATATTGACGACCCTTTTGAGCCCATGGCCGTGTACATGGCCCGGCAGCAGGGTGGAATGATGAGCCAGCCCTTCCGCAAGAGATTCGTTTATCCGGTGGGTACTTTCAGAATCCAACAGGATTTTGACAACCAGTATGTACTCGTCAGCCTCGGGTTTGCCCGGGAAATTCTGGCCGCCGGCCAAAACGAGGTCAGCGCATTGGAAATCCGCCTCGAGGACGGGGCCGACACCCCTGCTGCCATGGAAAAAATCAGGTCCATCATGGGGCCGGGTTTTGAGGTAAAAGACCGCTACCAGCAGGATGAATCCTTTTTGAAACTGATGAACATCGAGAAGTGGATGAGCTTTGCCATTCTGAGCCTGACTTTGGTACTGGTGGCGTTCAACATGATCGGGGCGCTGTGGATGATCGTCATTGAGAAGAAAAGAGACATTGCCATTTTGAAAAGCATGGGCAGCACTGACAAGCAGGTGAAGAACATCTTTCTTTCGGAAGGTTTTCTGTTGTGCATGCTGGGATTGGGGGCAGGTCTGGCACTGGCCATGCTTTTGTACTTTCTTCAGGTCAATTACGGCCTGGTGCCCATTCCCGAAGGCTTCGTCGTGGATGCCTACCCCATCAGCATGCGGCCGGCGGATGTGGTGGCGGTGGCCATTGTGGTGTTCATCATCGGAATGGCAGCCTCTTTGCCGGCAGCCATGAGGGCCCGGCGCATTTCAGCACTCATCCGGGAAGAATAGCTTTTTTGCAAATAGCCGATAACATCCAGGGCAGGGGGCGCTATCTTTGCCGTCTTCAAAAAACGGCACAATGCCTATTGATCATGGAAGATTGGGAACTGGATTTTGAATGGTTGCAGGTCAGGCACTTTGTAAAAAAGGCTTTCAACAAGCACACCCTGCCAGATTTGAATGCCATCCTTTTCCTGATCGGAGTTCAGGAACTGGGGCGCTGGAAAACCAACTTTACCAAAGAAGAAAAGCAAGACCTGATGCACATCGCCGTTTGCCGCTTGCTCAGTTACGATGGTTATTACCAATTTGCCGGAAGGGATGCAGACGGTTGGCCGCATTTTGAAGCGCTGAAGCCCTACCGCAAAAAAGGCGTTAAAGAGCAGGAAGTCTATCTCAAAACCAAGGTCATCCAGTATTTCAGAGATTGGGAAAAAGAGACCGGTTTGCCACTGGGCAACAACACATCAAATAACTAAACCGAATCTGATATCATGAAATCTATTCATTTTTTCTCAGTGCTGGTGCTGCTGATTGCAGTAACTTCTTTCAGCGCTTGCGACCAAAAATCACAAAGTGATGAACCCATAGCCGTAATTGAAACCGATCTGGGTACCATCAAATTCAAGCTTTACGATTCCACCCCCAAACACAAAGAGAATTTCCTCAAACTTGCCAAAGAAGGCTATTACGATGGCACTTTGTTTCACCGGGTCATCCCGGGTTTCATGATCCAGGGTGGCGACCCCGACTCAAAGAACGCAGCTCCCGGCCAGCGCCTGGGTGCCGGTGGCCCCGGTTACCAAATCGACGCTGAAATCGGAGCACTCCACTTCAGGGGAACCGTTGCCGCCGCCAGACTGGGCGGGCCGGCAAACCCTGAAAAGAAATCTTCCGGCTGTCAGTTTTACATCGTACAGGCCGGCCCCCTCCAGGAAGCCCAGCTCCAGCAAATCGAGCAGCAGAAAGGCATCAAGTACACCCCCGAACAGCGCCAGCGCTACCTGACAGAAGGCGGAGCCCCCTTCCTCGACAACGACTACACCGTCTTTGGCGAAGTGATCGAGGGCATGGACGTGGTGGATAAGATCGCCAACCTTCCCAAAGATCAGTTTGACCGCCCTCAAAGGGATGTAAAAATGAAGATCAGTATCCAGTAAGAGATGCGCCGGGAGAGCTGCTTTGCGCCAAAGCAGCTCTCTTTAATTATCCAAATTGAATTATGAGAGTTTACACAACTGCCTTTCTGTTGAGTTTTTTTCTGGCTTCCTGCAGCAAGCCCATCGCGAATTTCACCTATCAACTGGAAAAGAACCAGGCGCCTGCGGCCGTCATTTTTTTGAATGCTTCAAAAAATGCAGAATCGTATGAGTGGGATTTCGGTGACGGCGCCAAAAGTTCAGCCCCCAACCCCGTTCACGAATACAAATCATCAGGCAACTATGCGGTGAAACTCACCGCCATCCAAGGCAAGAAATCAACCACTTCAGAACAAAGAATCATGATCACAGCGCCCACCGAATGCCTCGTAGAGATTGAAACAGAATACGGTACCATGACCATTCAGTTGTCGAATGCAACACCACAACACCGGGACAATTTCATCAAACTTGCCGAAGAGGGCTTTTACGACGGAACCCTGTTTCACCGGGTCATCAAGGGTTTTATGATCCAGGGCGGCGACCCCCTCTCCAGGAATCCACAACCCGGGGCCAGAATCGGAACCGGCGGACCGGGCTACACCATCCCGGCAGAGTTCGTTGATAGCCTGTACCACGTCAAAGGGGCCATCGCCGCTGCGCGGCAAGGGGATGCGGTGAACCCGGAGAAACGCTCCTCCGGATCGCAGTTCTACATCGTTCAGGGAAAAACATTTTCCGACGAAGAACTTGCCACCGTTGAATCACGAAAAGGTTTCAGGTACACCCGGGAACAACGCGAAGCCTATAAAACCATTGGCGGCACCCCCTTCCTGGACGGTGATTACACGGTTTTCGGCAAAGTGATCAAAGGCCTGGAGGTCATTGATAAAATTGCTTCCGTAGAGACCAACCCCGGCGACCGTCCCAAAAAAGATGTGAAGATGAAAGTCAGGGTAATTAAGTAGGATTTTAACCCTCAGTGGTGTTATTTTGCCCCATATCTTCTCAATCCGTCCTGCCAATAAAACCACCTTGCTATCCCCGATCCGAAGTGGTTTGGGAATAATTCATCACTCCCGTCCAGTGTGGATGGGGAGTTTGGGTCCCGAATCCCGAAAGCCTTCGGGACGGGATCGCCGCCCAAACCACTTCGTTTTGAGTATATCCCCATTTTCAATTGACCAGAAGGCCAGGGTGCCCATTCTGGAGCCCTTAAACCTGTGATGGGGTTTTATGAACAACATGGGTGAGAGGTTTTTTAGAGATGATCCGTTTTTAAAGAGCCCCACACAATTGAACACAGCTTATGTCTTTATCGAATATCCTGGGAATAGACATTGGAGGATCAGGTATCAAGGGAGCAATAGTAGATACGGAGATCGGTCAATTGCTGACGGAGAGGGTAAAGATCAAAACCCCGCACCCCTCCACACCTGAGGCAGTGGCACAGGTGGTAGAGCAGCTGATCGAAGAAATTGGATACGACGGGGAACTGATCGGGTGCGGTTTTCCGGCTGTCATCAAAAACGGCGTTGCTTACAGCGCTGCCAATATCCATCCTGCCTGGAAAGGAACCGACATTGAAGCGCTTTTGTCTCAAAAAACCGGCCGGCGCTTCATCGTCACCAACGATGCTGACGCTGCCGGGCTGAGCGAGATGCGCTTTGGCAAAGGAAAAGGCGTAAAAGGCAATGTCATCCTGATTACCATTGGTACCGGCCTGGGCTCAGCATTGTTTACCGACGGACACCTGGTAAGGAATACCGAGTTTGGCCACGCCAACCTGCACGGCATGATTGCGGAGCACTATGTATCCAACACCGCACGCAAGAAGTATAAAATGAGCTGGGCCACCTTTGGCCACCGCTTCAACGAGTACCTGGCCATGATAGAAAGGATCACATCTCCCGACCTCATCATTCTCGGTGGAGGAGTGAGCAACAACTTTGAAAAATTTGCACCCTTCATTACCATTGAAGCTCCTGTCACCACTGCCGCCATGTTCAATCATTCCGGCATTATCGGTGCGGCCCTTTACGCCTCCGAAATGTTGGCGCTGGAGAGCGCCTGAAACGGGCTGCCGGCAATAAATTTTTACAGCCATGAAATCTATACCCGATTCGAAGTGGTTTGGGAATAATTCATCACTCCCGTCCAGTGTGGATGGGGAGTTTGGGCGGCGGAGCCGCCCAAACCACTTCGTTTTGAGTCTATCCTGCCATTTGCCGGTTTTTTTCCGGTTTTCCTCGCTTTGGTTTTCAGCGGATGCCTGTGCGGCAAAAAAGCAGGCGGTATTTTCATTGCCGAAGGAGAAGAATTTCAACTGTCTCCAGGCCAGACCGCTACACTGAAAGGAAAAGACCTGAAACTGACTTTTTCCGAAGTTGTGGAGGATTCCCGCTGCCCGCTTTACACCGATTGCATTTGGGAAGGCCAGGTGAGGATAAAAATTGCAGTGACAACCCCGGGCAAACTGACAACACTGGAGTTCATCCGAAGAGGGCGGGAAAACGGGCCGCTGGTCCAACCTTTTAATGGATGGCAATTGTCCGTATTGTCTGTAAATCCTTACCCCGAAGCTGGGAAGAATATCAAACCCCGGGATTATACCGTGAAGATGTTAATCAATTGAGCCTTTCTTGCTTTCATACTCTTTGATAAAGTTGGACACCAGATCGCCCAGGATTTCTTTGAGATAGGCTTTTTCCATTCTGGCAATTTTTTTCAGTTTGTCCACCTTTTCTTTTTCGAAAGTGACCACCAGCCTTTTCTTGCCTGAATTCGGCTTTTCTTCAGCAATGTTCATTTCACTGCTTTCAATGGTGCGTCTGATAAGTTGATCCAAACCGGTAAGGGGCCGCTTTTTGGCGGTCTGCTTGTGGAAGGCTTTTACTTTGGCAGTAACCCCCTTCTTTTTCTGTTCTTTACGGATTTCTACTTGTTCGTCGAAAGTCTCCTGAAGGGCTTCCTGGAGCAGGGAGTCAAGGTCGGTGGTGAAGTTTTTTCTGGAGGAAGACCTTTTCGTTTTGGGAGGAGCATCACTTTTACGCTTTTCAGGGTCAAAGGGGTTGGTCAGGAAGTCCGTTCCTTTTCCTTCCTTTTCGTGCACAGGATCAGGAGTAAAAACACTTTCAAGACCTTGTTTAAATTTCTTCTTGCTCAAAACAGAAGGATGTTACTGGGTGAATCAGATGCCACGGGAATTGGGGTCAACCCTCCGAAACATCAGCATTGACGGGTGCCTCAACCCGTTGAATGATTTCTTTGCACAAATTCATGTAGTCTTCTGCACCGAGGCTGGCGGAGTTGTACTCAAAGATGTCTTTGCGTTGCGATGGAGCCTCAGCCAGTGCAACGTTGTCCCTGATCAGGGTATCGAAGACCTTCTCCCCAAAGTATTTCTTGATGGTCTCCATGACGTCGCGGTTCAGGATTTTCCTGCCATCGTACATGGTTCCGATCACGCCTCCAATTTCCAGGCTTCTGTTCAGGCGGAATTTCACCTTGTCAATCACCTGTTTGATCTTGGCCAGGCCTTGAAGGGCCAGAAACTCCGTTTGCAGAGGGATGTAGACGTAGTCACTGGCAGCAAGGGCATTCAGCGTCAACAGGCCCAGAGAAGGCGGGCAGTCAATGATGATGTAGTCGTATTCCTCCCTTACGGGCTCAAACAGTTCCCGAAGGATGTACTCCCGGCCTGCTTCGTTGATCAGTTCCAACTCCGCCCCCGAAAGGTCAAGCGTTGACATGATCACGTCAACGTTTTCTTTCAACTGATAGGGTTCCAGTTCGGACTCCCCACGCATACATTCGTAAATGGTAACGGGTTGGCGGGGTATGCCAAGGGATAAGGTGAGATTGGCTTGCGGGTCGAGGTCAACCAGAAGAACTTTTCTTCCCAACTGTGCCAAACCGGCACCAATGTTAATGACCGAAGTTGTTTTTCCGACACCGCCTTTGTGGTTCAGCAATGAGATTACTTTTCCCATGTGGTTTGTTTGCCTGTTTTTGTATCGTCAATAATTGCAACGATTAGTGGCAAAAATAGCGAATTATATTTGTGATTCTAATGTGTTTTTCAGATAAGATATTAACACTTGTCTTTTATTGAACTACGAAACAAAGGAATCCACCTCGGTCGGCGCATGAGTTCCTGGTAATATTCCGGCCTTTTGCGGCGGTGCCGCTCTTCCATCATTGGCATGCTGATGAAATGAAACAAGGCCGTCATACAAAGCGGGCCAATGAGCATCCACAAAAAGGAGGGATTGGCTTCAATTCCAATCAAAAATACCCCCCACCAGAACATTACCTCACCGATATAATTCGGGAAACGCCAGATGGACCACAGGCCTTCGGCCCCCAATTTTTCTCTTTTTTTCGTCAGAAAAGCCCACAATTCCCGGTCGGCCTTCCAGGCCAGCCAAATGGCGAAAATTGCCAGCATGAATCCGGTTAATCCCAATATTCCAGAATCTCCTTCGGCAAACTTCAATCCCACCACCACGGGGATACATGCCAGAAAAACAAGGATTGTAGGAACCAGTTGTAGCCCGGAGAAGCTCACCAGCCAAAAGCACTTTCCGGTTTTTTGTTCGTAGTCACGGTAGCGCCAGTCAATGTCCTGCAAGCCCTTCCAACGCCTGACCCAGTTGCAGGTCAGCCGGATACCCCAAAGCCAAACCACCGCCAGCACCAGGGTGCTTCGCAAGTCCCAATCATTAACGGAGTAAAGTGCCATGAATGGTGGAATGACACTCCAGTACGGATCGTAAATGCTGGTGTTTTCAAAGGCAAATGTGAATGCAAACACCACCAACGTGCCAACGAGGTCTGCAACTGCAAGCGCCCAAAGGAATCCAAACCCTTCGCGTTGCAATATTTCGGCAGTAAAATATCCACAAACCAAAGCCAGCAGGTAGGCAAAAAAAACTATGAGCAATGAGCTTGATTTTCCCATCATTAACGGGCAATGGCTTCCTGGCGGGCTTGCCATTCAGGAGCGTTTTCAGGAATGTGTCTTTTTATCTTCCGGAAAAAAGGCAGGTAATGCACCTCCAGGCTGTGCCTTTTGGATGCAATGAAATTCCGGCTGATCTCGTCAGCTTCCTTTTTCGCCAGTGATCTCACATTTGCGGGTATCTTCGCCCGGCCGGCAACGACATTGGCTGCGTATTTCGACTGAAGGTCTGACAGGGGCCAAATACAGCCCTGGGGTTGTACCAGGCCAATGAAAAAAAGCGTGGGATGATCCGGATGCAACATCCTCAAGTACAACTCCACCCTTTCGCTGTCTTCAAAATTGATGAACGAAGGGTCGAAAAAAGGGAACACGATCTGGTATCCCGTAGCGGCAATGATCACGTCGAACGATTCCTGCCTGCCATCTTCAAAAGGGACCTCTTTTCCATTTACAGCCCTGACACCCTTGCGGGGGTGCACTTTTCCATGCCGTATTCTATACAGTAGTTCGGAGTTCAATATGGGATGGCAGCGCGTGGCGGGATAATCCGGCTTTTCCAACCCGTAATCCTCGTAGCTTCCCACCTGCAACCACAGGCTGAATTGTTGAAGTGGTTCTCTTAAAAACCTGGGCAATGGAGAGAGCGGACCGTTAAAAGTATCTGTCGGTTTGCCCATGAAAAATTTCGGAATGATGTAATAAGGCCGCCTCATCGAAACGGCCACATGCTCAGCCACCCGGCTGATCTCCACGGCACAGTCACAGCCGGAGTTGCCGGCTCCAATGATCAGCACGCGCTGACCCCGGAAAGGCTCATTGGTTTTGTAGGAATGGGAATGGAGGTAGGCACCCGTAAATTCTCCGGGCAACTCCGGATGCCTCGGCACGGAATGATGCCCGTTTGCGACGAACAAATAGTCAAAATCATGCTCCTCGCCATTGGCCAGCCGGACGATCCACCTTTCGCCTACGGTCTTTTCAACGGCTTTCACTTCCGTGTTGAAACGGATGTATTTCTCCAGGTCAAAATGCCTTGCATAGCTTCTGAAGTATTCGAGAACCTGCTTGTGGGAAGGGTAATCGGGGTAGTCTTCCGGCATCGGAAAGTCAAGGTATTCCGACATTTTCTTGCTGCTGATGATGTGGGTGGTCTCACAAACACTGGAATGGGATTCCCCTGCGGTAAATACCCAGTTGCCGCCAATCTGAGCGTTTTTCTCAAAACAAACCACCTCTTTTACCCCGGCCTGCACCAGGTTTTTTACCGCTGTCAAACCCGAACATCCAGCTCCAATCACACAAACCTTGGCTTTCATGCTTATTTTGTTTTTTTTGCTTAATCAATTCATGAACCTTGCCGCAATAAAGCGGTTTGGTTCCTGAATCAGTAATTGACACGCACAATCATAACAAAAACGAGTTGAACCATGATTTCAGAGAAGATGGAAAAAGCCCTGAACAATCAAATAGCCATGGAAGGATATGCCTCTTTCCTGTACCTGTCAATGTCCACCTGGTGCGACCACAAAGGGCTCCAGGGTTGCCACGAGTTTTTGCGCCGGCAGGCCGGGGAAGAGCACATGCACATGCTCAAAATTTTTGAATACCTGAGTGACGTGGATGGGTTCCCCATCACCCCCGGCATCAAACAACCGCCACGTGAGTTCGAGTCGGTTCAAAGCCTGTTCAAGTCGGTTTACGAACACGAGCAAAAAGTTACCAGGAGCATCAATGATCTGGTCAGCCTTGCCACTTCAGAGAATGACTACTCCACCCAGACCTTTCTGCAGTGGTATGTGGATGAGCAGCGGGAAGAAGAAGCCCTCATGCGCACCATCCTCGACCGCATTCAACTCATAGGCGACGGGCCTCAGAGCCTCTATTTCATTGACAAAGAACTGGATGCCATTAACCAGCAGATGGCTGCCTCAGAGGCTGCCGGCGAAGAATAAAGCTGACAATCCGAAGCCATGCGAAAAGATGCTGTTGACCGGCAAAAGGAAGTCTATGTCAAGGGGCTGGGCAATGTTCAACCCGGCATTCCGGCTTCACCGGAAAGGCTGGAAGCCAAAGCCCGGGAGTGCATGTCGCCCAGGGCCTTTGCTTACGTTGCCGGCGGAGCCGGCGAAGAGCAAACCATGCTGAACAACCGCTCCGGCTTCGAAACCTGGAAGATCATCCCCAGAATGTTGAAGGATGTTTCTGAAAGAGATATTTCGACAACTTTATTCGGACAGCGGTACCCCAGCCCCTTTCTCCTCGCCCCCATCGGTGTTTTGGAACTGGCCCACAAAGAAGCTGAACTGGCGGTTGCGAAAGCAGCCAAAGCGCACGGCGTTCCAATGATTTTCTCCAATCAGGCCTCGGTGGCCATGGAACAGGTGGCCGAAGCTTTGGGCGATACGCCGCGCTGGTTCCAGCTCTATTGGAGCAAGTCTGATGAACTGGTAAAAAGCCTGGTACAACGGGCTGAAAATTGTGGCTGCACTGCCATTGTCGTCACCCTCGACACCACCCTGCTGGGCTGGCGCACCCGGGACATTGACCTGGCCTACCTTCCCTTTCTGACCGGAAAAGGCATTGCCCAATACACCAGCGATCCTGTTTTCAACAAATTGGTGGACGAGGACGAAAACTCCTCAAGTGCCCTCAAACCTCCGGTGAATTGGGACACCATTCTGAACGTCCTCTCTTTGATGCGGAATTACCCCGGCGGCTTCTGGTCAAATTTGCGAAGCAAAAGACCCTTGAAGGCTGTGGCTAAATTCATCAACATCTACAGCCGGCCTTCACTCACCTGGAATGACCTGAAGGCGCTTCGCAAAATGACCAGGTTGCCCATTTTGCTGAAGGGAATCCTGCACCCGGATGATGCCCGCCTGGCCGTACAGCACGGTGTGGACGGTCTTGTGGTCTCGAACCACGGTGGCCGCCAGGTGGATGGTGCCATATCAGCTATCGAGGCCCTGCCGGCCATAGTCCAGGAAGTTGATGGCAAAATTCCCGTGTTGATGGACAGCGGTATCAGAAGCGGCGCCGATACACTAAAGGCCCTGGCCCTGGGAGCCCGTGCCGTTTTGCTCGGGAGGCCCTACGTCTATGGACTTGCCATCAACGGCGCATCAGGTGTAGCTGAGGTCCTAAAAAACTTCACGGCGGATTTTGAGCTCAACATGGCGCTGGCAGGTTGCAGGTCTGTTTCAGAAATCGGAAAGCATTGCCTATCGCGGTAAATATTGCACCTGGCACTGTTTTCCCGGCTCAAACAGCAACAAAAATGAATGTGACCACAGAGAAGCGCAATACCTTTGTCCTGCTTTGTTGTATTGAAATACCCTATCCAAAACGACTCGGTCTATGAAAATCCTCATGGTATGTCTGGGAAACATTTGCCGCTCTCCGCTTGCTGAAGGTATCCTTCGGAAAAAAATCGAGGAACGCGGGCTCAATTGGCAGGTGGATTCCGCCGGCACCGGCTCCTGGCACATTGGTGAACAGCCGGACCCCCGGTCTGTCCTGACGGCCCGCAACCACGGAATAGATATCACCGGACAAAAAGCCAGGCAACTGAGACCTGATGATCTCGACCGGTTCGACTTGATCCTGGCAATGGACCAATCCAACTACCGCGATATACTGCACTTTGCGGCAAGCGACGAACAAAAAGAAAAAGTCCACCTCATCATGAATTTCCATCGTCCCGGAACCAATGAAGCAGTACCCGACCCGTATTGGGACGACGACGGCTTTGAGAAGGTGTATGAAATGCTGGACGCTGCCTGCGACAAGTTGATCGAGCATTACTCAAGGCACCCGGTAACCTGAACTGTCATTTTGGCAATGGCAAACATATTGATAAGAGGGGCTGGAAATTAAACCGTGGAAAAGCGTTTTCCCAATTGTGTAAAACCCAAATTGATCGAGGATATGGCTTCAAAACACCATTCAAAGAAAAAGCCTAAACCAATGGAAGAAGAACTTCTCAAAGAAAGCGAAACAACCCATAACGGAGCTGATAGTCAAAAAAATACGTCAGAAGATTCCAATGAGGTGGACACCCTGAAGCAGCAGCTCGAGGAGATGAAAGACAAATACATGCGGCTTTTCGCAGAATTTGAGAACTACAAACGAAGAACACTCAAGGAAAAAGCCGAATGGTTCAGAACTGCTGCTGAAGACACAATGTCAGCCTTGTTGCCAATTCTTGACGATTTTGACAGGGCCCGCAAGTTCTCCAAAGAGAACAACGATGAAGCCTGGAATGAAGGAATAGAATTGCTCTATCAAAAACTTTACTCCACACTGAAAGGCAAGGGGTTGGAGCAGATGGAATCCAACGGAGAAGTGTTTGATCCGGAGATGCACAACGCCATCACCGAAATACCGGCCCCATCAGAGGACCTGAAAGGCAAAGTAGTTGACACGGTAGAAAAAGGCTACCGGTTGAATGACAAGATAATCCGGCACCCGAAAGTAGTTGTCGGGAAGTAAAGGATGTGATTAAATGCCAAAAGGGCCGCGATTTGCCTCGCGGCCCTTTTGGCGTACAATAACCCGATCATGGCTAAAAGAGACTATTACGAAATACTTGGTGTAAGCCGAAGCGCTGAACACGCGGAAATAAAAAAAGCTTACCGCAGGCTGGCCATTGAATATCACCCGGATAAAAACCCTGGTGATAAAGAAGCCGAAGAGAAATTCAAAGAGGCTGCTGAGGCTTATGAAGTGCTCAGTGACCCCGACAAGCGAGCCAGGTATGATCGTTACGGACATGCGGGTGTGAGCGGCAACGGCGGCGGTGGCTTTGGTGGCGCCGGCATGACCATGGAAGATATCTTCGCTCAATTCGGAGATGTCTTTGGCGGAACGGGTAGCCCCTTTGAAGAGTTCTTCAGAAGCTCGAGGGGAGGAGGCAGGAGAAGAACCGGACAGCGGGGCTCCAACCTGCGCATCAAGGTAAAACTCACATTGGAGGAAATTGCCAAAGGCGTTACCAAAAAGATCAAGGTAAAAAAACAGGTGACCTGTAGCAGTTGCCGGGGTTCCGGGGCCAAAGACAGCAGCTCCCGCCAGACCTGTTCTACCTGCCGGGGCAGTGGCTATGTGCGGCAAATACGGAATACCTTCCTGGGGCAGATGCAGACAACAACTACCTGCCCTACTTGCCACGGCAGTGGCGAAGTGATAACGGCCAATTGCCCCTCTTGCCGGGGAACCGGCCAGGTGGTGGGAGAAGAGATCATAGAAATTGATATCCCCGCAGGCGTTGCCGAAGGAATGCAACTCTCCATGAGCGGACGGGGCAACGCAGGCCGGAAAGGTGGCCCGGCAGGTGACTTGCTCATCAACATTGAAGAAATACCACACGAACACCTCCAGCGCGACGGCAACAACCTCATCTACGAACTGTACCTCAACTTCGCCGATGCGGCGCTGGGAACTTCCATTGAAGTGCCCACCATTGATGGCAAAGTGAAGGTGAAAATACCCGCAGGGACCCAGGCCGGAAAGATTTTCAGGCTCAAAAACAAGGGGCTGCCTTCCTTGCAAGGTTACGGCCAGGGAGACCAACTGATCCACGTGAATGTGTGGACGCCCAAAAAACTGAACGACGAAGAAAAAGCCCTGCTTGAAAAGCTCCGGAACATGCCAAATTTCCAGCCTGAGCCCGGAAAAAGTGAAAGGGGTTTCTTCGATAAAATGAAAGATTATTTCAGCAACAGCTGATCGCACTTTGCCCAATTGAAAAGCCGTGCGGAACCACTCCGCACGGCTTTTTTTATTTTCCGGTGCCCTCCACTTTACGGATGGAAAACTTCGATTTCGTGTGTCCTGATCACCAGGTCAGTGAATTTCCCTTTGAAACGGGTGGCCTTGACGATGTGGTTGTCAATCCAGTGGTAGTTTCCCCCCCTGGGTTTTCCGTACAATACCGCATGGTATTTAAAGCCGTGTTTGTCCAGCCAATCTTCCGTTACCTGTTTGTGCTCAAAGGTTCTGGACGTAAAGAAAGTGATGATGTGCCCTTCTTCGTACCATTTGTTGATGATCTTGAGGGCATCGGGGTAAGGTGGCACCAAACCCATGCGCTCCGGCTCTTCGTTGGGCACGTCGTCGCAAATGGTGCCGTCAATATCAATCAGGAAATTCTTTTTGTCATCCGGAAGCTTTGGGCTGATCCGTTCCCCTTTTTCGTTGAACGCTTCTACCAGGGTTGAGCCGTTGTTGTTTATCTGCATAGCGAATGTCGTTTGGCCGCAAATTGCGGGCCTCAATGTGTAAACCGAACGCAAAGGTAGTACACAAGAATTTTTCGAAGGATATAATAACGTTAATGAGGCCACAAAAAACGTGCTGCTCCCCGTCAGCTTTTGGGTGGTTTGTAGTTGTCCACCTCTTTGCGTAAAGGTTCCATGCGCTTTTCGGCAACCCGTGCCATAGAGTCCACATTTATGGTTGGAGGCATCGGTGGCTGCACCAACAACCGGGCCGGGCGCTCATCCGTTGTGAGTTCAATGTACCTTTCCTCAGCACCGGCAACGCCATTGTCATCCAGGTAGAGGTTGAAGCCCCAGGCATAGGGAGGCATGGCGGTTTTGTTCCACAACATCAGCTGGTAATTGGCTACTTTGCCATCTTTCAGGTAGAAATATTCACGGGTAACAGTATCCTCCCCAACCAGATCGAGGCGGGCAAAAACCAGGTTGCCAAGGCTGTCTTTGGCTGCCAGCAGCTTGTCATCCTCGCTCACGATGTTGGGCTGTATCTTGATGGGTTCCATGTACCTCCTGTAAGCATTGACAGAGTCCACATAGTTTTGCATCGCTTTCATCCTCACCGTGTCAGGAGCCCCTGCGGGCACACTGAATGGGTCTTTGTCAGCCATGTTATCGTTCTGACAAGCAGCAAAAATCAAAGAAGAGAGAAAAAAGGAAATGACGAGGTATTTCATAGGATGTAAAGATTTGATTCAATCCGTCTTAGAAAAGAAGGGAATCGAATTATTGGCTTTTTCTCAAAGCACGCAAAGTTTGCAAAAACTATCTTCACCCGAAAATACGATCTTGCAGCATCTAATTTCGTTAACATCATCAACGCAATACGGCAGACAGCCCCCCTCATGAGAGAAACCGTTTTCATCAAACAAAACCGTGACAAGTGGGAGGAGTTTGAAGAATTGCTCGACAGCCCCCACCCTGACGCCGACAAGCTGAGCGACTTGTTCATCCAGGTGACCGACGACCTGTCTTACGCCCGGACATTTTACCCGCGGCGCTCGGTCAGGGTGTATCTCAACGGCCTTGCCCAGAAAGTTTTTTTTCAGATCTACAAAAGCCGAAAGCCGATCTGGAAAAAGTTCAGCAGGTTCTGGACCCACCAGTTGCCAAGCCTGACCTGGAACGCCCGGAAAAGCCTTTACCTGTCTTTCCTGATTTTTGCCGGGGCCACGCTGATCGGCTTGTTGTCCGCCTATGCCGATCCGGATTTTTCCGAATCCATTCTCGGCAGCGATTATGTTTCCATGACCAGGGACAACATTGCCAAAGGCGACCCCATGGCAGTTTACAAACAGCACGGAGAGTTCAACATGTTTCTCGGAATTACCCTGAACAACATCACCGTTGCGCTTTACACTTTTGCGCTGGGGCTGGTTTTTTCCATTGGAACCATCGGCATCCTCATCCGGAACGGGATCATTTTCGGTGCTTTCATACACCTGTTCATACAAGCTGATCTGCTCAAAGAATCCCTGCTGACGGTGATGATGCACGGAACGCTGGAACTTTCCAGCATCGTGATAGCCGGCGCTGCCGGAATGACCATGGGCAGCGGGCTTGTGTTCCCTGGTTCTTACAGCCGGTCCAAATCCTTTCAGCTCTCGGCCCGCAGGGGCATCAACCTGCTTTTGGGCACCTTGCCTTTGTTTGTCATTGCCGGATTCGTTGAGAGCTATTTCACCAGGCACACGGAAGCCCCCGACCTGCTGCGAGCATTTTTTATCTTGTTGTGCCTGGCCTTTGTGATCTTTTATTTCTTGTGGTATCCGCGCTACCTGGCAAGAAAAGGACGGCTGGAAGAAGCCCTGGGTAAGCCGGCGCCGGAATCAGACAAAGTCATTGAGCTTGACAAAATAAAATCCACAGGAGACATCTACTACGAAACCTTCGTCATTCTGAGAGGCCTGTTGGGCAAGGTGCTTTTGGCTTGTTTGGTTGGTACGCTTGTTTTTTCCACCGGGGTTTTTCTCACTTCCAACTCGGCGCCCAATGAGCTGTTTTTATTTCCCGCCGGATTGTTCGGTAGCGCTTCGGTTGTCCCGTCCTTTTTTCAAAACCCAAACCACCCCTTCATTTACGCATTTTGGATCCTGTCCATCGGCGGTGTACTGACCTGGCTGTCATGGTTGTGGTTCCGTGAAATTGGCCAACCTGCCAAACTCCCGAGACTGATCGGCAGTTCCGTGCTGCTTGCCGCAGCGCTTGGTTGTTTTACCCTCTTTGAGAATTCTGCAATGATCATTACAGGGTTGGTTATCTTTTCTCCCTTTGCGTTTCTGGTTTCTTACGCGATAAGCCTGTGGGGCTTCAACCCCGATCACGCTTTGGGAATGGCCATCCGGTTGCTAAGGAATTCGTATGCCAGGATCACCATGCTTGCCTTCACGCTATTGCTGTCCGGTTTCTTGTTGTTCCTGTTACTGGACTCTGGCGTCACCAGCTTCCTGCTCGACTCCCTGAGTATGAATCTCAATTTGGACGAAGAGCACGGATACCAGTTGATCGCCATTGCATACACCGTCCTCAGTTTCTTCTTTCTGACGCTGATCATCAGCATCTGGTATTATGCATTTGTGCTTCAGTTTTACAGTTGCCTTGAAATCAACTCAGCCGTAGGTTTGAAAAAAAAGCTGGAGGAACTGGCATCTGCTCATCAGATCCGTGGATTGGACAGGGAGTGATCAGTACCAGGGATTCACCTGGTAAGGATAGCGCAATTGGTATTCGCGCTTCACCAAAGCAAGGACTTTTTCCCGCAGTTCCTGAATGTTTTCATTGTTCAGTGCAGAGATAAAGACATTGTCTGCTTCAAAGGTGTTCTTCAAATTTTGACGAAGCTCATTTTCTATTTCAGCTTTTGTTTCAGCATCCAGCAGTTCGTCAAAATACTTCTTCCTGTAAAGGTCTATTTTGTTGAAAACCATCAGCGTAGGCTTGTTTCTTGCCCCCAGGTCTTCCAGTGTTTTATTGACCGTATGAATTTGCTCCTCGAATCCGGGATGCGATAAATCCACCACGTGCAGCAAGATGTCGCTCTCCCGGACTTCATCCAGGGTGGATTTAAAGCTCTCAATCAGGTGGTGGGGCAGCTTGCGTATAAAACCCACCGTATCGGAGAGCAAAAAAGGCACGCCTTCCAACACCACTTTTCGCACCGTGGTGTCCAGTGTGGCGAAGAGTTTGTTTTCCGCAAACACATCGGATTTGCTCAGCAGGTTCATCAGTGTTGACTTGCCCACATTGGTGTAACCTACCAGGGCCACCCGGATCATTTTGCTTCTGCTTTTCCGGCGGGTAGCTGCCTGCCGGTCAATTTTTTCAAGCTGTTTTTTCAGCACACTGATCTTGTCGCGAACGATCCGCCGGTCGGTTTCAATTTCCTTTTCACCTGGCCCTCTCATACCGATACCACCGCGCTGGCGCTCGAGGTGTGTCCACAATCCCCGAAGCCTGGGCAACAGGTATTGCAACTGGGCCAGCTCTACCTGTGTTTTTGCCTGGGCTGTTTTGGCTCGCTTCGCAAAAATGTCGAGGATGAGGCTGGAGCGGTCAATGATCTTCACCTTCAGGGCCGACTCCAGGGCCGACACTTGTTTGCCGGAAAGGTCGTCGTCAAAAATGACCATGTTCACCTTTGGGTTGCGCTCCAGGTAGGCTTTGATCTCTTCTACTTTTCCGCTGCCGATGAATGTCCGTGTATCCGGATGGTTGAGTTTCTGAATGAATCTCCGGGTAGTGGTGGCACCGGCCGTCAGTGCCAGAAACTCCAACTCGTTGAGGTATTCATTCACCTCTTCTTCCGTTTGCAGCCGGTGTACCAAACCCACCAGTACGGCATATTCCTCCTCTTGCTTAACGCCTTTGGTCCTGTGCTTGCCCGAATTCCACTCCTTACTCATAGTCATCTTTGGTTGCGCTGGTGCTGCCAGTCATCATTTTGATATCCACTTTTCCGGATCGAGGCGCTGTTTGTCCCTCCACACTTCAAAGTGAATTTCGGTGGTATTTGCAATGGCATCGGTGTTCACCACACCAATGGTTGACCTGGTTTTTACGTCCTCATCTTTTTTGACATACACTTCCCCGAGCTTTGCGTACACGGTGTAGTATTTCCCGTGCTGGATGATCACAACGTACTGAAAGCCAGGGATGTACTGAACACTCACCACCTTGCCATTGAACACTGCATATACCTTTTCTCCTTTTTCCGTGCTGATGTCAACACCGTTGTTGGAGATCTTCACCGATTTTATGGTGGGGTGTTGCTGCACCCCGAAATGCCCGGTCAGAAAGCCTTTTCGCACCGGCCATGACAGCTTGCCCTTGTTGTCGGCAAAACTATCCGAGAGAGAGGCCGTTGCCGGTGCATTGGGCGTTGAGCCCGATGCTGCCAGGGCTGTCCTGTCGCGTGCCATTTCCTCTTTGATGATCTTCTCGATGGCGGCGTTCAGTTTTTTTGCATCCCTTTCTTTCTTCCGCAATTCTGCCGCTGCGTGGCGCTCGTCTTTTTTCAGTTCCTGAAGAATGCGATCTTTCGCCTGCAACTCCAGGGACAACAATTCCGACTGCCGCCGTGCTGAAGCCAACAGAAACTCTTTGTCGGATTTACGCTGCTCCAGCATGTACAGCTTGCTTCTGAGTGTCTTCTCCGTCTCGATGATCAGCCTTGCTTGTTTTTGGCGGTAGTGGTCGTATTGCCGAAGGTACTGCCAGCGTTGAAAGGCATTGTTGAAGCTGCTGGCAGAAAGCAGGAACAAGGGCCTGCTCTTGGTCAGCCGCTGCCGGTAGGCGTGCCGCAACATTCCGGAATACTCATCTTTCAGACGGCCAATGTCCCCGTTCAGCGCTTCCACAACGCCGGCGGTTCTTTCAATGCTTTGGTTCAGGTGATCCACCTCCTCTTCCAGAATACCAATCAACTCCAGACGCTTTTTGATCTGCTCCTGAAGTGCCTGGTACCTGGAATATGTCGCCTTCCGGTTCTTGCTGATCTGGTTGAGAATGGCGGTGGTTTGCCTGATTTCCTGTTGCAGTTGTTTCCGTTTTTCTTCCAGCTCTTTTCGAGTCAGGGGCTGACTGGACTGTGCTATCAGGATGATTTCTGTGGAGAGCAAAAGCGTTGCGACCAACAAGATGACCCATCCCCTGACATTGCTCAGGCGAAAAAAGGGCTTTGACGGGTGCTCAGTTGATCCGGTCATACCTGGATGGTATTGAGAAAGGAAGTTTTACGGGTTTATCTGTTTCAACTCTGGTAAAGGTGATCTCCACCTTACTGCCACCTAAATCAGGGTGATTCAAATTAAAGCTACGAAAATATGAAAATTTCTTCTTGCCTTTGAACGGCTCATACCCGTCGAAGGTTGCCCGGATGGACGAGCGGGTGTGGCCGTCCAGCACATTCCATTGACTCAGCAACATGGAAAGGCCGTCTAAGAAGTACTCGGCAGTGATCCGGTCCGTCTTTTGCTCCAGCACATAATTTCCTTCTTCAATCCTGGATTCCGTTTGTTGTGAAAAGAACACCGGGTTCCCCAGCAGCAGTGCCTGCAAGCCCTTAAAACCCACCGGCACGCTGTAGCGCTGTGTCAGGTACGTCAGTGGCTCGGCCGCGTATTCCCCGTTCAACCGGTCAATGATGAAAACCGAATCGGGGCGTATGAGCACCCGCACCGCCTCGATACTGAACTTTTTAAAGCTCATCCAGATGGCGCTGTCCTTTTTCATCCTCAGGTAGGTCACGAACGACACCTTCCCGTAATCATCGCTGTACGCCACCCGGGCTTTGGCATCCAGTGACTGTACGTCCAGTTGCTGTTTGATCAGTTTTTCCATGATCACCTCGGTGGGGCGCGCTTTCAGCTTGCCGGTCCTGGCTTTTTTGGCCGTTCCGCAACCGGCTGTAAATGCTACCAGCAGCACCAGGAAAAACAGATTGAACAACTTATTGGTCTTCATCAACGAGGATCTTTATCGGGTGTAATTGGAAACGATTGGCCCTGGCTAAACGGACACAGGTCTATTTCATTTCATGCCCGTTGCGGAAAGCCTATTGCTTCCACTTGATGTTACAACCACCGCTGGGGTATTGAACCGGGTCCACTTCCCTGCCTTCCAGCACGGCATCCAGGGCAGCCCGCAGGTCTTTACCGGTGAGCGGCTTGCCGTTGCCGGGCCGTGAATCATCCAAACGCCCTCGGTAAACGAGCTTCAGTTGCCCGTCGAAAACGTAGAAATCCGGAGTGCAGGCCGCATCGTAGGCGCGGGCCACCTCCTGGGTCTCGTCGTAGAGGTACGGAAAGGAGTACCCCACCTGCTCAGCCACCACTTTCATCTTGTCCGGTGCATCGTCGGGGTAGTTTTCCACATCGTTGGAACTGATGCCGACAAATGCCACGCCCTTCCGGCTGTAATCATTCGCCAGGCGCACAATCTCAGGGTTGACGTGGACCACGTACGGACAGTGGTTGCATAGGAACATCACCACCGTGGCCTTTTTGCCATCGGCAAGTTCTTTCAAAGTATAGTTCTTTCCGGACACCGTATCCGGCAGCTCAAAATCCGGAGCCCTGGTGCCTAAGGGCAACATCGTAGATTCTGTAAACGCCATTCTGAAGCTATTTTTTTGGTAAAGCGGCCGCAAAGGTAAGCGCAATTGCAGCCCGCAGTGATAATAATTCACCGAAGGAACTTTTGTTTAAACCCGCCCCGAAATGATAGAATCAGCCAACCGCCAACTGATCCCGGGCGCAGCTCCGGGACCAACTGATAACTGCCAACTGATAACTGCCAATCACTCCACCTGAAGAATAATGAACTCCACCCGGCGGTTCATCTGGCGGCCGGCGGCGGTGGCATTGGACGCCACGGGTTGGTTGCTGCCACAGCCCCGGAATTTGGTACGGGAAGGGCTGATACCGTTTTTGGTCAGAAACTCGACCACAGCCTTCGCCCTTTTTTCCGAAAGCTCCAGGTTGTAGTCATCGGTGCCGGTGTTGTCGGTGTGCCCGCAGATCTCTATGGCCATGTGGGGGTTCTGGCTCATGATCTTGAGCAGCTTTTTCAGCTCAACATACGAACGGGGCATCAGCTCCCATTTGTCGTATTCGAAATAGATGTCCTTCAGTGGCACCACCTTGCCGGCCTCCAGTTTTACCCGAAGGAGGTCATCATCATAAACGGGCACCGGAAGGATGGGGGGCACCTTTTTCACCATCACATCGTCAATGTAGTAATAGCCGAAGGGCAGGGTGCTTTCCAGGGCCGGTTTGATGGTGGTCAGGCTGTCGTGGAAGAAATTTCCGATGAGTAAATACTCCGCCTCCGTTTCCGCTTTGAAGCGGCCGCCAAAGCGCATCCATTTTCCATTGTCAGGATCCAGCACCTCATCGGCGTACAACTGCGGTTCCAGATTCAGCAGGCCGTCGGTAATCTCCCGGTACTGCTCCATGCTGAAATGAAAGCCGATGTTGTTCACCCGAAGACCTTTGCTGAGCGGGGCTACCCACAGCTCGCAGTAGTAGTCCTGCCCCACCACCAGCGGTTCGCTGAGCTGTATCTGGATGTACTCCCGGCAATGCGGCTTGCCTTCCGTGCAGCCATAAACGGTGATGCCCGACATGGTGGAACCGGAATGGGGTGCTTGCTTGCCAAAACCCTTGGCCGTCCAGTGCGAAGGCACCCGCACACGGGGTCCGTACACATCCGGCGAGGCGTTGGAGGCCGACGACCAGTACTTCATCACCGTGGTGTAGTGGTCGCCCTTGTAAAACCAGCCGATGGGCGGCGAAGCGTACAACTCGAATGACGGATTGGGAACGATGTTCTCGCCCTCCACGCCCGGCGCCGTTTGTCCGGACAGGGAGCTGACAACGAAAACACTGAAAAGTATGTAGAGGTATTTTTTCACGTATATAATTCCTGTGTCTTGAAACGCCAATGCCCCCGGTGAGGTTTGGCATTTGTCCATTTTAAGACCGACGACGTTGGAGACTGAAAGGGTTATCAAGATAGGTAGTCAGGAGAACAAAAGCTGAAACAACTGCCATATTAGAAATAAAACCATACCAAACAGCAGCAGCACGACAACAAATAGCAGCAAAACCATCACAAAGAGGTTGCTCCTGGCTCTGCCCGCCTCGTAATGCTCCACCAGCAGGCGCAGGTTTTTCCGGTTGGCTTTGTAAAACACATCGAACACATCGCCGGCAATGGGGATGGTTCCCAACAGCGCATCCAACAGGATGTTGAAAAGCATCCTTACCAGCACCCCGAAGCTGGCACCATGCCTTGCCATGACGACGACCAGCCCCCCCGACAACAGCAAGCTGATGGCATCACCCGCACCGGGAATCAGCCCCAGCAGGACATCGAAGCCGAAACGGATGTTGGTTCCGGGAATGCGAAAGCGGGTATCGAGCCAGCGGGTGGCCTTGTCCAGGTATTCCAGCTCCGGCGGCACTTGCGGTATGGGTTCCGGTTTGCTCACAGGTCGTCCAGCTTGTGCAGTTTTTCTGCGGCTTTTTTCAGGGTTTGTTCTCGCTTCGCAAAACAAAAACGCACGACTTTTTCGTCCCTGCCGGAAGCGTAAAAGGCCGACACCGGAATGGCTGCCACCCCGGCTTCGGTGGTGAGCCACTTTGCAAAATCGAGGTCTCGCATACCACTGAAGCCCGAATAGTCGAACAACTGAAAGTAGGTGCCCTCGCTCCTCAGGGGCTTCAGGGGCACCCCCTCCATTTGCCGAAGGAAGAAATCCCTTTTTTCCTGAAAGAAGGCGGGCAGGTGCGTGTAGTTTTCCTCGTCGGCAAAAAAGTCGGCCAGCGCATATTGCATGGGGGTGGCAACGCTGAACACATTGTACTGGTGCACCTTGCGGAACTCCCGGGTCAGCTGTGGCGGGGCGATGCAGCAGCCCAGTTTCCAGCCCGTGGCGTGAATGGTTTTGCCGAAGGAAAATACCGCCAGCCCCCTTTTGTACACCTCCGGAAAGCGCAGCATGCTCTGGTGTTGCAGGCCGTCGAAGGTGAGGTGCTCGTAAGCTTCATCGCTCAAAACGAGGATGTCCCGGTCTTCGGCAATTTTCTGGAGCTGCTGCCAGTCCGCCTGCCGGAGCACCTTGCCCGTGGGGTTGTGCGGCGTGTTGACGACGATGAGGCGGGTGCGCCAGGAGATCAGCCTTTCCAGCAGTTTCCAGTTCACCTTGTAATCCGGCGCCTGCAGCTCGTAGGTCACCGCAATGCCGCTGTTGACCTCCACGGCCGGCCGGTAGCAGTCGTAAGCCGGCTCTATGAGGATGACCTCGTCGTCGGGGCGTACCAGGGCCGTGATGGCACTGAACAGGGCCTCCGTGGCACCGGCCGTGACGGTGATCTCGGCGTCGGGGTCCAGCTCCATTCCGTAGCTCTTTTGCATTTTCTTCGCAATGACCTGCCGCAACTCCCGCACTCCCGGCATGGGAGCGTATTGGTTCTTGCCTTTGCGCATGTATTTGGTCACGAGGGATTTGAGCGCCTGGTCGCAGTCAAAATCCGGGAAACCCTGGGAAAGGTTGATGGCCCCGTGCTTGTTGGCCAGGGCCGTCATCACAGAAAAGATGGTCGTTCCGGTATTGGGGAGCTTTGAGTGTAAGTGCAGCATGGACAATCAGTTTGGTGTTGGGCAAGGGGCTGCAAAATAGCATTTTACGAAGGGACGAAAATGAGCAACTAACAAAATGTTGTTTTCTGAGCGGGCTTTTGTGGTTCAGATGGTTAAGAGAGGTTCAGAGGTGTTGAGAGATGTTGAGAGATGTTGAATGACAGCCTGCAAATGGGTTGGAGCCAAGGCCCAAAGCCATAGTATCGCTCCCAAATCGCCCTGAAACTTCGACATTATTGGAGATGATGAGCTACAAAATCGATTGGGTTGGCCAGGCTGCCCCCTCTACTCTCTACTCCCTACTCTTTCAAAACCACACCGTAAAACAGAGTGGCTGCACAGAGTTGAACAGAGTAGCGCTTCCAAACCCTACACTCTACACCCTAAACCCTAAACCCTAAACATATACAACGCTGCTCCTCAATCCCCCATCCTTCACCAGCTCGATGACCCGGTAGGCAGGCCGGGCGTGGTCAATCCGGAAAGAAGCCACCCGCCAATCAATCTGAAAATAAACGCTGGGAGTAATGTGCACCACCAGGTTGTTGAGGCAGAGGGTCTTTTCCACGTGGTAATGGCCGCAGAACACCGTGACCAGGGCGGGATGGGTAAAGAACAACTGTTGCACTTCCTCCATGTTCTGAAGGGCGTATTTGTTGTCCATGTGGGGCACGCCGGCCGTCAGCGGCGGGTGGTGCATGAATACCAGTGCCGGACCCCGGAGGTGAGACAACTCTTGATCGAGCCAGGCCAGTTGCCGATCGGAAACATAGCCCCGGGAAGTCTCCAGAAAAAGGGCCGTTCTGTGGCCCAGCTTCCGTTTGTAAAACAGCTCCTCACCCACCAGCAGGTGTCCGATGTTGAAAACATCCGCCAAAACTTCGGGGTCGTCGTGGTTACCGCTGAGCAGGGAGTAGGAGATGTCCAGCTTGTCCAGCTTCAACTTGGTCACTTCGTAAACCCGGCGGGACCCGGCGTGGAAGCAAAGATCGCCCGTCAGCACCAGGTGGTCGGGCCGCTCCTCCTCGATGGCCGTCAGAACGGCGTTGAAATTCGCCCGGATGTCTATTCCCATGGTATCTTCGCCCCCTTCGGGCAAATGAATGTCGGTAAGCTGGATGATCTTCATCGGAGAAGGGTTTGGGTTTAGAGAGGTTTAGAGGGGTTTAGAGGAACGGGCCAGTAAGCTCCCGACACACACTCCTGCCGGCAATAATAAATGCTAATGGTGCTTTGCATGCACATTCGCCAATAATTTTTCATCACCGTATGAACCTGCAAAAACTGAACAGCTACCTGGATGGATACCTGGAATTTCTGAAAGCCAACCCCAACCACTACCCCTACTGGAAGTGGGAGTCCCAAAAGACCTTTCAGGAAAACTGGGACCCCGACGCCCCGGACTTCAAAGCCATGTTCGACGCCTGCCTGGACAACTCCCACTCCCGCCGCATCTGGAAACGGGAACACTACGAACCCAAAACCGCCATGCTCCATTTCATAGACCTCAATCCGGAGTTCGTCCGCTACATGTTCAAAGACCTCTTCGACGAAAACAAAGGCGTGGAAGGCCGCATCGGCCGCTTCCTCTTCCACTGCGACGAACTGCTTACCGAATACCGGGAAAAACACAAAGCCTCCAAACTGAACACCCACTACCACGACGACGAATACCAGATCATCTCATGGTACCTCACCTTCCGCTACCCCGATACCTACGCCCCCTACAACTTCGAAAAATTTAAAACCCTGATGGAAAAACTGGGCAGCCGAAACCCTCCCAAAACCAACGACACCGAACGCTTTTTCAAAGTGATGCGCACCCTCCACGGCTTCCTGAAAAAACGCACTGACATCATGGACCTCCACCACGCCCGCATGGACGAACGGAAACACTACTCCGGCAATAGCCTGCTGGTTGTGGAGGATTTTGGGGAGTGGGTGTGTAAAGATAAAAGGTAGAGGAATTGGAAAATTGCATCAGGTCAGTAAGTGACGATGGGCTGTATGCTTGCGACGGGCTGGTGCGGATTTGAAAGTTTTTTTTGGTAGTGAGTTGAAAATAGGATTAGCGGTGAAAACGAACTGAAATTGGCTTTTACAACTTTATCAAACAGACTAATAGAACACTAAACGCCTTGATTTTTTTACATTAATCACCTTATTATACCTATAAAACTGACAGGCTCATAAGTGCAAACCTCATCAAAACTACCATTTTTTATAAAAACATTTGGATGTTGATTGAACCTAAACACCCTATACAAAAAATATCTTGTCGATTTCTTACGACTAAATTTTAATTCATTTTTTGAAAAATAAAAAGGTGTCAACTCGCCCAACTTGGTTGTCTTAACTTCAATATACCTATCACTCCCGTCTTTATTCTTAGAAAGAACATCAAAACCTGCCCCATCGCCCAAATCCTTAGATACCCACTCAACTTGTTCCGCATAAGACTCTCTCCCTATATCTATTAGTCGCCATCGCTCATATTCAATCACTAACTCCTCACCTAACTCTCCCAACTTTCGATTATTCTGTTCAATTTCAATATAATTTGGAGTCTTCAATTTAACTTCATACTCTACATTAGGTTCTTTAATTATCATATTTTTTGGCGCTTCTACAAGCAACGTTGAAAAGTCAACTTTTCTAGGCTCTCTTATCACTCCTTCACTTGTAAATACATCAAACAATCCAATCAACCCTTTATCACTCATCAAAAAATCTACAACCCTTTCTTCTAAAAGTGCTTGATAGTTTAACCTGGGCTTATAACCAACAATATAAGGCATCTTGTATTTTAACAAAACTGCACTAATATTTTGGTGTTTATATTCAATTGACGCCTCACTGCGATTATTTAAGTGGGGTAGCAATTTTTTCCTAAATTCTGATTTATTAAATGGAATCCCATTTATTTCCAAACTCAGCATTCGGAAATAATCTGATATTATTAAATCAATTTCCCTTATCGACCAATCAGAGTTCATTAATTATACTTCTGAAACTTTATCTATCTTCCATTGAACATTTCATGAGTCTGACTTGCGAAGATAAAAACCAACTCACATTACCCTATCCATTCTCCCAAAAATTTCAAGATACAATTGCAACCCCAAAAACACCCCCAGCTCTCGCATAAGGTGTCCCTGCTCTCATTGAATCCTTGATTCTGTCCCCTCAAAAACTCGCCTCAAAACTCCCCTCAGTCACAGTGTAGTTGGGGGTTTGCATCAGGTCGGTGAGGTCGTAAAAGGAGCCGCTGAAGGTTCCTTTGGCCTTGTTGCTGCTCAGTTGGGTGATCACGATGCTGCCAGTGAGGGCGCCTATCTGGGTACCGTCGGGGAGGTTTACGAAGGCGGAATTGGTAACTTCAGAGAGGTCGTAAGTACCGGGTTGGGAGAGCTTGTTCACCTGCAGCATGATGGCATCCGTACCTAAAAGGCCGATGTTGGGGGTGCTATCCAGGAAAGAGGCAACCACATCAACCGTTCCTTCCCATAAACCAGGCCGCTCAGAATGAGTAATCTTCTAATTGACAAGAAGTCACAATTCCAATCTTCTTAAGCGCCGCATCACTTTTCTCAGTACTTCATCGAAGTCTGGCAGGTCCTGGATCTGATCTGACATGGAAGTTTGCCATCGTCCTTTGTATTGCGGCAGCCGCTGTTCAAGTTTATGGTGAAATTCACCCGGATTGAGTCCTTTATTTATACATTTCGTTCGAAACTCCCCTGCGTAAAAATCAATGTCTATTTCGCATATTTCAAGAAGGTACCAAATGTCGTAAAGATCACGAGCCTGCATTCTTTGCATCACAGATCTCAATTTTTCAACCAGGACTTCCTCCAGTGAATAGCATAGGAGTTCGTGTTCTTCCTGATCTGAATAATCCAAAAATGCACTTTTACTAACCGGCTCGAAAGCCAGCGATTCGGTTCTGGAAACATCAACCTTTACTTTTTTGTTGGCACCTAATCCACCAAGGGGTCCGACATAGCCAATGTAAAAATTTATGCCACCATCACTGTGTTCATTGTTGTCTATTATTTCCAGAGGGATGTTGGCTTCCTCCTTTACGAATTCAAATACTTCTTCAAACCATTCCAATATTTGCTCGTTTGAAATTTCATTGTTGAGCAAGGTGAAGTCAAGGTCTTCCGAATAGCGATAATTTTGGAAATACACTTTCTTTAGAACGGTTCCACCATTAAATACGATGCTCACTGAAAGTTGCTCGTGCCGAGCAATACCCTGTAAAATCCATGAAAGTACATAGTCTTTCTCAATCTGTTGGTCACGTACACCCACTGCACGTGCTTTGTTTTGTATTTCTCCAGGCTTTATCATGTGTAAATGGCAGACACAATGGTATCAGTTTCCAAATTTTGCTGAATGCTCCAGCGACTGACCACCTTTCCAGATACCGGAAGCTCTGTATCCAGAAGAACGTATGATGATGATTTGACCTTCCGCAGTTTTTCCGAAATTCCAGAATCTATTTCAAGTATTTCAAGGAGGAAGCCCAATCGCTTTATTACAGCTTGCGACTTGAATTTTAACGTGTATTCAAAAAGCTTATCGTAATTAATCCTGTCTTTTGATGCGTAAATGGCCCTGGAAATTTCAACTATCCCGCCAGCATAATGAGGCCTGAACAGACAGTCAATAAATGTTTTTTCCAGGTCTGAACACATTACTTTATTAAAGCTATCTATCCACATTTTTTTAGCTCCAAAGAAGTGGTTGGCATTGTGATAAATAAATTGAAAGGTAACATCTTTTATTTTTAAAGTGGAAGGCCGGATCTGTTTTGCAACAACAATTTGTTCCTTTAAAGACGGCTGAGTTATCAGGTGGTGAATTTGCATGGCTGAGTAATAACCTATGTAGTGGTCTGTTCCTTTGGTCAAATGCTCCGCCAATAAATGCCAATCAGGCATAAAGGAACTCGCTTCCTGGTCATAGGGTATGATGTAATACAAGCCTTTCTTCAATCTCATTAAAAGCCCTCTTCTAACCATATCGCTCATCAGCTCTTTCAAAGCACTTTCGCTTGAGTCCGGCAATGCCAATTTTGCTTCTGAATAATTAAAGCAATTCTTGCCTATTTGATTGAAATGAGCCAAAATCTTGTTGGATTGTGTAGAGATCAACTTATTTTTCATAGTAAAAAAGTCAGCTTTAACCTGACAGCAATGATACGAAAACAATCTACACAAATCACCTTTCATAGTAAAAAGGTCAGCTTTAACCTGACAATTTCACTACAAAACATAATTGTCTTGAGCAGTTGGGGGCTTGAACGATTCCGGCAATAACCAAAAAAACACCCCCGCTCCAGGCAGAGGGTGTTCCCGTTCACTGAATCCTTGATTCTGTCCCCTCAAAAGCTCGCCTCAAAACTCCCGTCGGTAACGGTGTAGTTGGGGGTTTGCATCAGGTCGGTGAGGTCGTAAAAGGAGCCGCTGAAGGTCCCTTTGGCCTTGTTGCTGCTCAGTTGGGTGATCACGATGCTGCCACTGAGGGCACCTATCTGGGTACCGTCGGGGAGGTTTACGAAGGCGGAATTGGTAACTTCAGAGAGGTCGTAAGTACCGGGTTGGGAGAGCTTGTTCACCTGCAGCATGATGGCATCCGTACCTAAGAGGCCGATGTTGAGGGTGCTGTCCAGCAAGATACAGCTGCTGGCGGGGTCCACCTGGATGAGGTCGCCGTTCACTTTGCAGCTGATGTTGCAGTCTGAAGTCGGCAGGGTACCGCCATCGTCGTCGTTGTTGCAGGCGAAGAACATAAGTGTTGCAAGGGCCAGCAGGCCCGGGATTAGCTTTTTCATTGTTGTTAGGTTGTTGGTTATGAATGTTGGTTGGTTGGTTTAGAGGGGTTTAGAGGGGGTTAGAGGGGTTGCCTGGATAACAAGTTCTGGTAAAACATCATGAGTATTCATCCGGTATCAGAAAAAATTGAGCAGTATTTCGCATTCGAGCAGGCAGCCTCTAAACCTCTCTCAACCTAGTGCACAAGTACAAATTCCACTCTTCGGTTGGCGGCTTTGGCTTCGGGGCTGTGGTTGGGCATGATGGGCTTTTCCTCTCCGTAGCCGATAGCGTTCAGCCGTCCGGCATTGATGCCGGCATCCACGATGGCGGCTTTTACGGCGGCAGCCCGCTTTTCTGACAGGGCCAGGTTGTAATCGGCAGCGCCGTCGCTGTCGGTGTGGCCTTCGATTCGGATTTTCACTTCAGGGTGGGCCTTCATCATTCCAATCACTTCCTCTATTACCGACCGGGAAGAAGGCCGGAGGCTGGCCTGGTTGTAGTCGAAAAGAATGTCGTTGGTGACAAAACGGCCGTTGGTTATCAGGCGGTCATAAAGGGGCACCCCACCTTCGGCAATGCGCACGTTGGCCACCAGGGCGTATTTGTCGTAGCGGGTGTTGTGGCTGAGGGCTTTGATCATCAGCCGCATGGGCCGGGGCGAGATGGCGGGTACATTGAGCAGCTTTTCGCCGTTCAGGTACACCTTATAGGCACGCTGGTTGAAAGAAACGGACACGTGCTGCCAGCCCTCTTTGGGTTTCTCCCGCTTGTCAGAGCGGGTCAGTGTGCCCTGAAACTTGATGGCCGAATTGCGGATGACCACATCCATTTTCCTGTTGTCAAACATCAGGGTATAGGCCTCGTTGCCCCGGTTGTGGAAATACACATCAAACTCCACCGTGAAAATTTCCGGCAGCCAGTTTTCCTTGTTCATCAATGGGGTGATGACCGATTGTGAGGACACAAAACCGATGACGCCGTGGCCATCCATTTCCATGGTTTCCACGGTGCCGCTTTTGAGGTCCCAGCGGGAGGGAAACTCTCCCAACAGCTCGGATTTGAGGCTGTCTATAAAGATAATCTTGTCGCCGGGAATGAAATCATCGGATTTCTTTTTGGCCCGGGTTTGCGCCTGCATTGCGCCAGCGAAGAAAAACAAAAGTAAAAAGAGGATGCTCAGCTTTTTCATGACGATAGCGGTTGAATTTGCCGGCAAAGCTATCGCCACAGGAAAGGCGGGTAAATCGCTCAGATGGGGTAATTGCACTCAAATGAGTTTGTCCTCGATGCCTTTGCGCACGGCCTCGGCACGGGAGTTCACGTGCAGTTTTTCGTAAATGTTCTTGATGTGGGTTTTAACGGTATGGGGGCTGAGGAAGAGCGTTTTTGCCACGCTTTTGTAGTTCATGCCTTGTGACAGCAGGCCGAGAATCTCGGTCTCCCGGGGGCTGAGTGGCGAGGCTTTCAAATGGTGGAAGGACTGGACGACCTTTCGGGCGATGCTGGCACTCATGGGTGCTCCGCCGGCCTTCACCTCCCGGATGGCCTCCAGCAAATCGGCGGGGGGGGTGTCCTTCAGCAGGTAGCCTGAGGCCCCGGCGCAGATGGACCGGAACACCGCCTCGTCGTCCTGCCGGATGCTGAGCATGATGAAATCCACCTCTGGTTTCAGGGGCTTGAGCCTGCGCACGCACTCGATGCCGTTCATCACCGGCATTTCGATGTCCATCAGCACCACATCCACATAATTTTCCTGAAGGGGCTTCAAGGCTTCCTTGCCGTTTTCGAAAGTGAGCTTGCACCAGAAGCCGGCCGTACCGTCAATGATGAGGGCCAGGGTTTGCCTGATCTCAGGGTCGTCTTCAACGACGGCTACGTGTATGTTTTGATGGATCATTTTGATGGTCTTCGTAAAAGATTGCCCCAAGCTAAGGGGTTTTCCTTCGGCAAATTCTACCCCATCCGGGGCATTTGCATCCGGAGGCGCACCGTGGTTCCCTGCCCGGGCCGGCTGTTAATGTGAAGGATTCCGCCTATTTTTTCCGCCCTCGACCGCATGTTGCCGAGGCCGTAGCCTTGTGCCATTCCTTCCGGTTCGAATCCCATTCCGTTGTCGGAAACGCTGAACGTCATTTCGGTGGTGCTCAGTGACAGCGACAACGTGCATTGCGAGGCATCGGCGTATTTCAGCGTGTTGTTCATGGCTTCTTTGAAGATCAGCAGCAGGTGTTTGCGCAGATTGGGGGCCAGCATCAGGCGCTGGTGCGTTTCGTCAATGCCGTGGCACCGGAACTCCGTTTCCGTTCCGTCAAACAGGTTTTCGCCGAACTCCTGCAGGCGCACCATGCAGTCGAACAGGTTGTCCGATTCCGGGTCCAGGGTCCAGATGAGGTCCCTGATGCCGGCCGACAAGCCCACCGTTTGCTTTTTGATCTTTTCGAGGTAAGCGGTGAACAGGGAGGTGTTTTCCTTCTGCCTTTCGGCCAACTCCAGGTAGAGGGAAACTTTGGTGAGCCGGTGCCCCAGTTCGTCGTGGAAGTCGGCGGCGTTTTGGCGGCGCAGGGCTTCCCGCTCTTCCAGCCGGGCCTGCTCCAGCCGGGCCTGTTCTTCCACCAGCCGGATGCGCCGTGCCAGCCGGAAGCGGTAAAAGCCGTACAGCATTCCCGAAAGCAGCAGGGCATACAAAAGCTTTGCCCACCAGGTCAGCCAGGGTGGCGGCAGGATGGTGATGTCCAGCCAGACCGGTTCTTCGTTCCACAACCCGGCGCTGTTGGCGGCTTTCACCTCCAGGCGGTAATTTCCCGCAGAGAGGTTGGTGAAGGCCACGCTGTGTTCATTGCCCAGGTAGCGCCAGTTGTCATCAAAGCCCAGCATGCGAAAGGCGTACTGGTTTTTTTCCGGTTGCGAATAGCTGAGTGCAGCAAAGGTGAACCCAAAGACATTCTGACGATGATTCAGCGTGATGTAGCGCAACCTGGAAATGGCGCTGTCCAGTGGATTTCCTTCGCCCGTTCCGGGCAATACGGTTTCATTGAACAACTGAAAACCCGTAAACACCACTTTGGGAACGTGGGGGTTTTGCCACATGGAATCCGGCCGGAAGATGTTGAGCCCCTTGGCACCTCCAAAAAAGAGCTCGCCACTCTGCGGGTTCAGCACCGCTGCCCGTTCACTGAACTGGTTGCCCTGCAGGCCGTCCCGGTAGTCAAAAACGGCCAAAACGGCAGGCTTGCCTTTCAGTGCAGCTTCAGGGTCAAAACAAACCAGCCCTCCAGTGGTGCTCAGCCACAGCTTTCCGGCCTTGTCTTCCACCACGCTTTGCACCGCCTCGCCCGGAAAACCCTGCGCCATTCCGAAGCGGAGGAAACGCACCGGAGCAGAAGCCGAGGTCTGTTCCAGAAAATCGAGGCCCGAGTTGGTGGCGGCCCAGAGCCGCCCTTTGCTGTCGCAAAACAGCTGGCTCACGTAGTTGTTGCTGAGGCTCCGGGGATCGCCGGGCTTGTGCAGGTAATTTTCAAAAGTTCCCGGGCCCCGTTCCGACAACAGTTTGCTGATGCCGTTGAAAGTGCCGGTCCAGAGCTGCCCGAAGCGGTCTTCCACCACCGAGTGGGTGGAGGAGTTCACCAGGGCATCGCTCCGCCCGAGGTCCATGTCGTACACATTCAGTTCCATGTTGCCCGGCTGTGCCGGGTGAAAACGCAAGAGGTTCATTCGCCCGTAAGTGGCCACCCAGTAATCGCCGTTTTGGCGCTGAAAGACCTGGTTGACGTATTTGTGCGCCAGGCCATCCGCTGTGGTGAAGTGCTGAAAACGGGGCGCCCCAGAGAAAGGCAGTTTCACGTAATTGACCCCGTTGTAGGTCGTTACCCACAGGTAGCCATGCCTGTCTTCAGAAATGCCGAAAACGTCGTTGTGGGTGAGGCTGTGCGGGTCGGTGGGGTCGTGCTGAAAGGCTTCGAACTCATAGATTCCGGCAGCCAGTTTTTCCGCTTTCAGCCGGTGCAGCCCGGCACCCCGGGTGCCCACCCACAGGTCACCGAAGCGGTCAATGTGCA
Organism: Saprospiraceae bacterium; assembly: GCA_026993525.1. Taxonomy (GTDB): domain Bacteria; phylum Bacteroidota; class Bacteroidia; order Chitinophagales; family Saprospiraceae; genus UBA6168. The sequence continues at coordinate 19,823 of JALWSS010000086.1, read as the reverse complement.
GTGCCTGAACGTGGCTCATGCGCAGGCTGAGGGGGTCTTCCGGGTAGTTTCTCAGAAGCTGGAAACGGGTGTTGGCGGGGTCTTTGAAATTCAGCCCGGCGGCTGTGCCGATCCACCACATTCCGTTGCGGTCGCTCAGCACGCAATTTACCTCGTCGCTGGCCAGGCTTCCCGGCTTTTTTTCATTGTGACGAAAATGCCTGAAAACAGGATTGGCATTTCCTTCGGCAAATGCGATCTCGTTCAGCCCCCCCTCATAGGTGGCCAACAGCAGCCCGCCGTTTGCCGAAGGAGCCATGCGCCAGATAAAATTTACCGAAGGGCCGGAGGAGCCGTTTGTTGCAAAGTAGTGTTTAAAGTGAAGGGCCGGGATTTCACCGGTTGCGAGCGCCGGGCCGTCACGGGTGGCCAGCCAGATGCTGCCATCTTCATTTTCCACAAGGTCAAAAACACGGGTTGAGCGGAGGGCCCCTTCGGCGTCCGTTTGCGGAAAATATTTGAAAAAGGAGGGCTCGTCGGCATCGGCCGAGACGCACAGGCCATTGCTGGTACCCACCCAGATATTTCCATCGCCGTCTTGTAGTACTTCCCACACTATATTGGAGTTGATGCCCTGCGGTGAGTCGGGGTCTCCACCCCAGTGATTGAGCGCCCCGGATTCAGGAGCCAGCCGGAACAGGCCGTCGTAGGTGCCATACCACACCCGGCCTTTGTTGTCCACCGTGCCACCCAGGATGTAGTTTTTCGCCTCCGGCAAAATGGTGTCGGGGTTGAGGTACCTGGTGAAGCGTTCGGTCAGGGGGTCGTAGTGGTTCAATCCCGATTGGGTGCCCACCCACAGGCCGCCCCTCCCGTCGGCAAAAATGCAGCGGATGTAGCTGTTGCTCAACGAGGTGCTGTCGCCGGTCACCTGCCTGAATACCCTGAAGGTATTGCCGTCGAAACGGTTGAGCCCCTCGGCCGTACCCACCCAGATAAAGCCGGTTTCGTCCTGGTACAACGCCGTGATGGTGTTGTGTGAAAGCCCGTTCCGTTCATTGAAATGCGTAAAAACCGGGGCTTGTGAGTAACACTCCCAGGCCCTGGCCAGCAATAGGAGCAGCCAGGCAAGCAGCAACTGGTATCGAAATTTTGAAAGCACCAGCGAAAGGTAGGAAATTTAGGGAACTGGGGTGGCTTTCAATTCAGGAGCTTAACCAAAGTCTGCTCCTGAGAAAAAAGCCCGGCAAGCATACACTCACCGGGCTTCGCATATTTCTCAAAAAAGATATCTTAACCGAGGTCGAACTTAATGCCTTGAGCCAGCGGCACTTTGTCGCCCCAGTTAATGGTATTTGTTTGGCGGCGCATGTAGGCCTTCCAGGCATCCGAACCACTCTCGCGGCCGCCACCGGTTTCTTTCTCACCCCCAAAAGCACCGCCGATCTCGGCACCGCTGGTACCAATGTTGACGTTGGCGATGCCACAGTCAGAACCGGCAGCCGAGAGGAAGCGCTCTGACTCCCGCAGGTTGAGGGTCATAATGGCGGATGAGAGCCCTTGCGGAACGCCATTGTGGATGGCAATGGCCTCATCGAGGTCTTTGTATTTGAGGAGGTAAAGAATGGGCGCAAAGGTCTCCTGCTGCACGATGTCCATGTCCGGTTTGGCCTCGGCGATGCACGGTTTCACATAACATCCGCTTTCATAACCGGGGCCCTCCAACACGCCCCCTTCCACGGCAAAGGTTCCGCCTTGTGCAGTTATTTTTCCGAGCGCGGCCAGGTAGGTATTCACTGCGTCCTTGTCTATGAGCGGGCCCACGTGGTTGTTCTCATCGAGGGGGTCGCCAATTCGCAACTGCTTGTAGGCATTTACGAGTTTGTTTTTCACTTCGTCGTAAATGCTTTCATGAATGATGAGCCGGCGGGTGGAGGTGCAACGCTGGCCGCAGGTGCCTACTGCACCAAAGACGGTTGCCGGCAGCACCACATCCAGGTCAGCGTTGGGGGTCACGATGATGGCGTTGTTGCCGCCCAGTTCCAACAGGCTGCGGCCCAGGCGGGCGGCCACGGTCTGACCGACGATCTTGCCCATTCGGATGCTGCCCGTGGCCGATACCAGGGCTACACGGCGGTCTTTGGTCATAAATTCACCCACCCGGTAGTTGCCATTGATGATGTTGACAACACCTTCGGGAACATCGTTGTCTTTCAGCACTTTGTGGAACAGATTCTGGCAGGCCACGCTGCAAAGCGGTGCTTTTTCCGATGGCTTCCACACCACCACATCACCGCATACCAGGGCAATCATGGCGTTCCAGCTCCACACGGCCACCGGAAAGTTGAAAGCGCTGATGATGCCCACAATGCCCAGTGGGTGCCATTGCTCGTACATACGGTGCTGAGGCCGCTCGCTGTGCATGGTCAGCCCGTAAAGCTGGCGGCTCAGGCCCACGGCAAAGTCACAGATGTCAATCATCTCCTGCACTTCGCCCCAGCCTTCCTGCAGGCTCTTGCCCATCTCGAAACTCACCAGGCGACCCAACGGGTCTTTGTATTTGCGAAGCTGCTCGCCATACTGCCTGACGATCTCCCCGCGCTGAGGAGCGGGAATCATGCGCCACACTTTGAAAGCATCCTGGGCTTTGCCGATCAACTCGTCGTACTGGTCAGCCGTGGTCTGGCTGACACTCCCGATCAGGCTTCCGTCAACCGGTGTGTGAGATGGAATGTACTTTCTGCTCTTCACAGATTGCAATCCTGTGCTGGTACCTGCATTGTGCTTTTTGATACCGAGTTTCTTCAAAAAATCCGTGTTCATGAAAATGGTGTTTTGATTAGGTTGGAGTCAGTTCCGAAATAGACGAATACCCGTTTTTTCTCACGCGGCCGCAAATGTAAACGATTGGAAGGGAGTTGAGGAACTGATCCCGACTTTCGTCGGGAGAGGAACCGAAGATTTGAAGAACTGAAGATTTGAAGAACTGAAGATTTGAGGAACTGAAGAATCGAGGAACTGAAGAACTGAGGTAGCCGGACACCTGCTAAACTCCGCCGCCAGGTGGACTAAACGCACAACATAGGTGCCTAAACCAACCAAAGGTTGCTAAACTCCGCCAGCAGGCGGAATAGGAGGCAGAAAGCTGTTTCGGTTCCTCAATTCCTCAATTCCTCGATTCTTCAATTCCTCAATTCCTCAATTCCTCACCTCAAACTCCATGTCCAGCCTGATGTCGAAAGTGTTTTGCGGGAAGTTGCGGAGGCGCTCCAGCTTGACCTGGATGTTGATGCGATCGGGAATGACGAAGTTCCGGACATCGTTCACATTGCTGGGCACCAGGTCGAGGTCCAGGCCGGTGTTGAAGGGGACGGGGTCGCGGTAAAAGACTTCCTGGCCGCAGTTTTCCTTGTTGGTGCCGATGGGGCACAAACGCACCGAAACTGCATCTATGAAATCCAGGTCGCCCTGCCCAAACAGCGCCACCAGCCTGGCCTTTCCCGGGCGTATGCTTTTTATTTCGCTGGTATCAATGCCGAAAGCATCGATGAGGTTCATGGCGTTGGTCATCACGCTGTTCACGGGGATGTAATAAGTGAAGGGCGGCTGCATGGTAGGATCCACGCTAAAGATCACATTCTGAACGGGGATGGTGAACAAGGGCGGATCCTCCTTTTTACAAGAATCGAGGACGAATGCAAATGATATTAAAAGCAGTATGCGAGAAACCATGATAAAATTTTTGTGAAGTGCCCTTCTGCCTGCAATGATTTTAATCAAGGGCGTCTTTGAATAATTTCCGCAAAGTTCCTTCTTTTGCTACGAACCGTTTCCCCTTTTTCAAACCATTCAAACCAGCCCCATGGGAGTTCAAACAGTTGCCATTGCGAAGAGCGAAAAAGACCGCCAGGAATTTGTCAAGCATTTGCTCAACGACATTAAAGCCCTGGAGTATATGCTCAAAGAGGGTCTTTTTGAAGAAGATGTCATCCGAATAGGTGCTGAGCAGGAGATGTGCCTGATCCACGACAAATCGCTCAAGCCTGCCTGCATCAACAAACAGGTAATGGCAAAGATGGACAAATACCCCTGGATGGATACCGAACTGGCACAGTTCAACCTGGAGACCAACCTCACGCCACAGAAATTCACCGGTGATGCCCTTCGGAAAATGGAGCGGGAGAACCTGGACTACCTCGACAAGATCAGAAAGACGGTGCACAAACTTGGCGGCCATGTGATCCTGACCGGTATCCTGCCCACCCTCCGGCGCTTCGACCTGGAGATGGAAAACCTGACTCCCAACCCCAGGTACCTGGCACTGATGGAGGCCCTTCACGCAGAGCTGCAAGGCTCAGCCTTTGAACTCAACCTCACCGGTATTGACGAGCTCAATCTGCAGCACGAATCTCCCCTGCTGGAAGCCTGCAACACCAGCTTTCAGGTGCACCTGCAAGTGGCCCCGGAAGATTTTGTCAGTCTTTACAACATTTCACAAACGCTTGCCGCACCGGTCATCGCCATTGCCGCCAACTCCTCTTTGCTCTTCAGTAAAAGGCTCTGGCACGAAACCCGCATCGCACTTTTTCAACAGGCACTGGACACCCGCAGCAGCAACGACCACCTTCGGGAACGCAGCCCCAGGGTACATTTCGGCCACGACTGGATCCGCAATTCCATTCTCGATATTTACCGCGAAGACATCGCCCGCTACAGGGTGTTGATGACGGCAACAGAACTGGAAGATTCTCTCGCCATCGTCAGAAACGGCGGCATTCCGAAACTGACTGCCCTGCAGGTGCACAATTCCACCGTTTACCGGTGGAACAGGCCCTGTTACGGAGTCGGAAAAGACGGCCGGCCCCATTTGCGAATAGAAAACAGGGTGCTGCCTTCCGGACCAACCGTACTCGACGAAGTGGCCAACGCCGCCTTCTGGCTGGGTGCCATGGTGGGTATGAAAGACCAGTGCCAGGACATCACCAAAGAGATCACCTGGGATGACATCCGGGACAATTTTATGAAAGCGGCTCAGTTCGGCATTGACTCCAACTTCAACTGGCGGGGCAAAGGTGTAAAAATAAATGCCGCTGATCTCATCCTCAACGAGCTGTTGCCAATTGCCAGAGAGGGCCTCCGAAAACAAAAGATCAACGAAGAGGACATAGACCGCTACCTCGGCGTTATCGAAGAAAGGGCCAAACGGCACACCAATGGCGCCCGCTGGCAATTGCAGGTTTTTTCGGAACTGAAAAAAAACATCACCACCGACGAAGCCACTGCCGTGATAGCAGCCACTATGGTGAAATACCAGGAAAAAGAAACCCCCGTTCACCTCTGGGAAATGCCCGATGCCGACAACCTGGAAGAGTACGTTCCAACCCGGCTTTGTGTTGAGGAGTTCATGACCACAGACCTCTTCACTGTCCAAAAATCCGACATCATTGACCTGGTCACAGAGATCATGGACTGGCGCAAACTCCGCTACCTGCCGGTCGAGGACAAAAAAGGCCACCTGCTCGGACTGGTCACCTCCCGGTTGCTGCTCCGCCATTACATGAACGAACAAAAACCATTGAATGGAAAAAAGGACCATGAAACCACCGTTGAAGACATCATGATCAAAAACCCCATTACTGTAGGGCCTAAAACTACCATTCTGGAAGCCATGAAACTCATGCGCAACCACCGAATCGGCTGTTTGCCGGTGGTACAAGGCGAAGAAAAGGAACTCATCGGCATCATCACGGAGATGGATTTCCTGCGCGTCACCGCCCGGTTGCTGGAGAGGCTGGACAGACAGGCGGGGTGATCCTTGAAATCAAGGTGGATTCTTTTTGAACTACCTCCAAAAGCTTAATCCGGTTATACCCACCCAGAGCCAGCGTCTAAAATGAATGCTGGTTTGGATTATTTCAAATTTTTCAGTGCCTGCCCCAAATTACTCATACCAATGGTGTTTCAATCACGTTCTTAAACCTTCGCTCCCAACAAAAGTCCGGCCCGAATCCAATTGCTACCAGCATTTTGACTCACCCGGACGGCATTGAATTTCTTTGACACCTGTCACCAAGTAGCTTGAGAATAATCAGTCATTCATTTCCAGAATGAGCAGAGATTGGCCCCCGGACTTACTCGATGACCACCACCCAAACCGATTCGTTATGAGAATAGCATCCTGATTTTGAGTCTGTTAAAGGGTGATATTCCCGGAAATAAGTGTTCAAATATATTCTGTCCTTCGGTAAACTATTCCGCTGATTACCCGTATCCAATCGGTGGAAATCCGGACAAGATGTGTTCACTTTCGCCCGGGCAGGAAAAATCAAACAGACGATCAACTTCAACACCTACAGGCAATGCCGTGATTGAAAGCATTTGGACAGGCACAAAAATCAAAACTTCTTCCTTATGAAACTCAAGAGCAATGTCGCTGTCAGCGATTCGGGTTTTGTCTTCAACGCTGCCACCGGCGATTCCTACTCCATCAATCCCATTGGGCAATTCATTTTCAATTTGATCAAAAATGGAGCTACTGAGGAGGAGGTCATCAAACATATTTTGAAAAAATATTCGGTTGACAGACCCACTGCAGAAAAAGACCTATACGATTTTAAAAAAATTCTGGAATCATACAAGCTAATTGATACAACGAATGAGTAATCCCAGATACACCATAGGAGTAAGCGGCCTGAACGCCATTGACAGCCCGGGGCCCGGCCTTGCAGTGATCAAAGCGCTGAGAGATGCCGAAAGCTTTGACGTGCGCATCATCGGGCTGGCGTACGAGAGCATGGAACCCGGATTGTATATGCACGACCTGGTTGACAAGAGCTACCTCGTTCCTTACCCCTCTGCCGGACAGGATGTGTTGCTCAAAAGGCTGCAATACATTCATTCCGTTGAGAAGCCCAACATGCTTGTCCCGAACTTTGATGCAGAATTATTCAACTACATAAAGCTGCAAAAAACACTTGAAAAGGACCTTGGCATAAAAACCTTTTTGCCTTCGGAAAAACAATTCAATGAACGCCACAAAAGCAACCTGTATGCTTTCGGGCTCAAACACGGTATAAAAGTGCCTGCCGTCAGAATGGCCAATACCATGATTGAGGCCACCAATATGGCAAGCCAACTTGGCTATCCGGTGGTGGTGAAAGGTAAGTTTTACGATGCAAGAATTGCAAGCACACCGGAGCAAGTCATGCAATATTTTTCAAAAATAAGCGCCCAATGGGGTACGCCGGTGCTGATCCAGGAATTCATCTCAGGCCACGAAGTCAATGTCTGTGGCATCGGCAACGGCAAGGGTGAAACCATCGGTGCCGTGCCGATGAAAAAACTCTATGTAACCGAAAAGGGGAAAGCCTGGTCAGGTGTTACACTGGCCGATGAAAAGCTACTTGAAATATGCAAGAACCTGGTGGAATCCACCTCATGGAGAGGACCTTTTGAGTTGGAGTTTATGAAAACCAAAAATGATGAATATTACTTGCTGGAAATCAACCCCAGATTTCCCGCCTGGTGCTACCTGAGTGTAGGGGCCGGCCAAAACCAGGTCGAAGCACTTGTCAAACTTGCTATGGGAGAAGACATCAAACCATTTGATAATTACGAGGTGGGCAAAATGTTTATCAGGTATTCAAACGACATGATCGTCAACCTTGAAGAATTTGAATCTATTTCAACACTGGGAGAATTATGACCGATAAAATGCAGTATGAAAGGCCCGTCATCAAACCCCTCAACACAGGCTTGATGAACAAATTCGGAACCAGAACGGAGTACGAGCCATTCACTCACATAGATGGCGTGGCGGTGGCGGACATTATCAAAGAGTTCGGTTCACCGGTTTTCGTTTTTTCCGAAAGGAAGTTGCGCGAAAACATCCGGAATGCCAGGCGTATATTTGAAACCCGCTACCCAAAAGTTCAATTCGCCTGGTCTTACAAAACAAATTACCTCAATGCAATTTGCAATGTTTACCACCAGGAAGGTTCCTGGGCGGAAGTAGTTTCCCGTTTTGAATACGACAAAGCCCTGCAAAACGGCGTGCCCCCAGACAAAATCCTGTTCAACGGCCCCGACAAAACCGATAGCGACCTCGAACTCGCTGCCCAAAATAATTCTCCCATCCACATTGATCACCTGGACGAGCTGTACCGGCTTATAGACATTGCCGCTAAAATGAAAAACAAACCAAGAGTGGCAATCAGGGTCAATATGGACACTGGTGTATATCCCATGTGGGACCGGTTCGGATTCAATTATGAAAACGGCCAGGCCTGGGACGCCATCAACAAAATTATGGCAACGGGCAAACTGAACCTGACAGGGCTACACACCCATATTGGCACTTACATGCTCTCTGCAGAGGCTTATGGAGTAGCTGCCTATAAGCTTGCCGATTTGGCAATAAATATCAAAAATGTTCACAAAAAAAACCTGGCGTATATTGATATGGGCGGAGGATTTGCTTCGCACAATACGCTCAAAGGATCCTACCAAACCGGAGCCGATTCCGTCCCGCCCATAAGCCAGTATGCAGAAGCCATCACTACAGCATTGCTAAACGCCGGAATAAACACCGAAGAGCTCCCCTGGCTTTACCTCGAAACCGGTAGGGCCCTTATTGACGATGCGGGCTTCTTACTCGGAACCGTTATCTCCAATAAACGCCTTGCCGATGGCCGAAGGGCTACAATAATGGATTTTGGGGTGAATATCTTATTCACGTCGTTTTGGTACAATCACAAAATATCTCCGGCTCAGCCGTTCGGAAATTATACCGAGGACTGTGTTTTGTACGGCCCACTCTGTATGAACATTGATGTGGTAAGAGAAAATGTAACACTGCCACCCCTCAACGCCGGCGATCATGTCGTTGTTCACCACGTCGGGGCCTATAATATCAGTCAGAGCATGCAATTTATCAACTTGCGTCCTGCTGTGATAATGATTGACATGAAAGGAAAACCCCACATGATCAGAAAACAGGAAAAACTGGAAACCCTTGAAAGGGACGAAGTGGTGCCCGATTACTTGTCAAAATTCAAATTGTAAATTTTGTTGCACAGAAGATACGCAAAACGAGGCGCTTCGGGCGGCACCCAAGAGCAAGCCCGGGCCCCAAACTCCCCATCCAAAATGGAAGATGGTAACGGATTTTTCGCAAACCGTTTTGTGGCGGGTATAAAAGAACTAACTGCTGTTTCATTCAGCGGCCTGCTGAGCAGCTATGCACAGGTGTTTTTCTCCGTGAATAAATTGTTTGGCGCAATCCTGCTCCTGGTCACCTTCATTGATCCCGGAGCGGGTTTGTCAGGAGTTTTGTCAGTGCTGACCGTTCAACTCATAGCCTGGTATTTCAACTTTAACACTGCCCTGATAAAAAACGGCACCTATACCTACAACGCACTCATGGTGGGCCTTGCCCTGGGTGTTTTTTATGAATTTAACTATTCTCTCATCCATATTCTGGTGGCAGTAGCCATACTTACTTTTTTGTTCACCTTGTGGTTTATGCACCTGCTTGGCCAACGCAAGCTTCCTTTTCTTAGTTTGCCATTCGTTTTGGGAGTTTGGGTTGTGATATTGGGTGCATCAAATTTTTCAGCCCTGGATTTGAACCAAAAAGAGCTATTATATGTGCAGGAACTAATACCGGAACTGTTCACCAACACAACCGATTTAATTGCACGGCTTCCGTTTCACAACGTCATCTATCTTTACCTAAGATCCATGGGAGCTATTTTATTCCAGTTTACTGACCTGGCAGGTATCATAGTGGTGCTTGGCATTTTGTATTACTCCCGTATGGCGTTTTTGCTATCCCTGTTCGGGTTTACGATTGGCTATGCTTTCTATCATTTTCAGGAAGGGGATTTTTCACAACTTATCTACACCTACATCGGATTTAATTTTATTCTAACAGCAATTGCATTGGGTGGTTTTTTTGTTGTTCCCTCGCGCAAATCATTTGGCCAATTATTTTTAGTTATACCGGCCATAGCATTATTGATTTCAGCTTTACATACTTTGCTCTCTGCATTTGGACTCCCCTTGTATTCGTTGCCCTTCAACATCATGGTCTTGCTCGTCCTTTCTGCCATGATGTACCGGACCCGGACCGCAGGCCTGAGTTTGGTAACCCTTCAGCAATTCTCACCCGAAAAAAACCACTATGGCTATTACCACAACCTCGAACGTTTTAGCCGTGACACTTATATTCACATATCGTTGCCATTCATGGGCGAGTGGTTTGTGTCGCAAGGCTACAATGGCACTATTACCCATAAAGAGGAATGGCGTTTTGCAGTTGATTTCGACGTGCGTGATGAAAAAGGTGCCACTTTCCGTGTTCCCGGTTATGACAAAGAAGATTATTATTGTTATGATTTACCCGTGCTGGCACCAGCCGGAGGAGAAGTAGTGGAAGTACTGGACGGCGTACCAGACAATGAAATCGGGAAAGCGAACCTTGAACAAAACTGGGGCAATACAATTGTCATAAAACACACCGAAATTTTGTACAGCCAACTATCACACATCAAAGCCGGTAGCTTTACCGTAAAAAAAGGAGATTATGTTAAAAAAGGAGATGTGATTGCACGGTGCGGAAATTCGGGACGATCACCAGAACCTCATCTTCATTTTCAAATGCAAAACACCCCTTACATTGGTTCCAAAACCATCAGGCACCCCTTCAGTTATTTTATAAGCAAAAAGAATGGAGCAAATGTGTTTCATGCATTTGAAGTTCCACAAGAAGGTCAAGTCGTTTCCAATATGCGAACGTCAAAAGTACTTACTGATGCTTTTGAGTTTATCCCCGGAAAAAAATTCCGGGTTGTAGAAATTGACACACAATACGAGGAAACCTGGGAGGTTTATACAACGGCTACCAACCAAACCTATGTGTGGTGCCCCGAAAAAAATGCAACTGCCTGGCTGACCAACAATCAAAATTTGTTTTATTTCCTGTCATACAGCGGCAATACCAACACCTTGTTATATCAGTTTTTTCTTGGGGCCTACAAAGTTCCCCTCGGTTATTACAACAAGTTGCAACTCGAGGACAAAATGAACATTATGAGCGTTGTAAAACCTTTACTCAGGGCTGTTCATGACTTTACTGCTCCGTTTTTTCATTACATCACCGCATGGTACCAATTTCAATTTGAAGAAGCAGACAACGACCACGAACCATGCCGGGTGAAGTTTACCTCTAAATACTGTATAAAACTGTTTGGCAGAGAAATCAGGAGCGCCAGTTTTTTCTTTGAAGTGGATGAAAACAAACTCCTTTTCACAACCAAAAGCAAAAAAGGTTCAAAAACCATTCAATGCACCGTTCTGTCCTGATATTGTTTTTATTTATCAGTGTAAACGCCATTGGCCAGTCAGATTTCAAGCTGGTGGACAGCACCTCGTATGCTTTATTCTCTCAAAAAAAATGGAAACAACTTGCCAAATTTGGGCGCAAACCACTTACCGGTCAATTTGACTATTACTACCTCAACATGAGGCTTGGGATTGCAAACTATGAATTGGGAAAATTCTACACTGCTGAAAAATACCTCCAAAGGGCACTGGAACAAAACAGGGGCACCGGTATTGCTGCTGAGTACCTCTATTGGATATACCTGGCAACCGGACGAACACCTGAGGCCTACGATATGATTTCGCTGATGCCGGATTCTTCAAAAAGAACTATTCTTGAGCAGCAAAGGCGGATTGCACAATACATATACCTGGAGGGCGGACCAAAATTTTCAAACCGCAAGGAAGTAGCTTCTACAATGCTTTATGGAAATATTGGGATAAACTTCCAACTTTCACCTAAATTATCCCTTTATCACAGTTACACCTGGATACAACAAGAGTTGCTCTGGGGCAAATACCAGCAACATCAATTATTCCTGGCCCCACAATATTTATTCAGAAAGGGGTGGAGAATGAGCTCAACAATAAACTATTTCAGCTACACGCGTAGTTTTGACTATATCAATTCATTCAGCAATCCAATCAGCAGCAACTCATTACAAAACATCCGTTATGACACCGCTATCCATACCGAGACACGCACTTATGGAAACTTGCGATTGAATTCATTGTACGCACGACTAAACCTGACCAAAAGAATCAATGGATTCTCCATTACTCCTCATGTTGCCTGGCATTTGGAGAACAGCCAACCAGATTATTCGCAAACCATCAGAACCGATACTGTTGCCAGTGTAACAGAAAATCAACAGCAAATCTCCTCTGATGTCATCGGTTCCGGTCAAAGGCAAATCAACATTAACACCACCTCGACGGTTGATTACCTCCAGTTGGGCGCAAGTGCCTCCTGGACATTCTTTTTCAATCGCTACAAGTACCTGGAAGCAGGCCTGGAATACCTCACGCTTGTCAGGGAGCAGGAAATGACCCGGGTCCTCGTTCCTTTTTTCAGTGCCGGCATCAGTTACAAATTCGCACTTCAAGGCTATTTTTTAAAAAAGGGGTATTTTCCGGTCTCCCTGTTTGGCGGTTCCATCGTGTTAAACAATTACGACAAGTTGGCATACCGTTTCAGTTTAACAGGCCGGTACAATATATCCAGACAAAGCTTGTTGTATGTAACCTTGCAGCAGGAGCACATCCGGGATGGGCTCACTTTTGAAAGTTACGATGCCTTCGCTGTATTCACGGGTTTTAGGATACAATTTTAATCCAACCATGAAATTGTAGTCACAAATCTGTTTCGGCCGATGTCGCTCGCTATGATTTGAAAAACCGGGAGCAGCAAGCACACTGGGACGAGCAGCGAACCAAAGGTAAACACGGGCCAAAACCCTTCGCATTGAATTCAGTTGATGGCCTGCAATTCGATCACCAACCAAATTGAATCCAATAAAATCAGTTAGCAGATGAAAAAGTCCATTTTGTCGTCAATGATTGTTTTGATAACCACAACGATCGTGTTCTGCCAAGACCAATCCATTGAGGCATTCCTGAACAGTTATACTTATGAAAGCAATGAAGAATATTCAAAGGCAATAGCAGAAATGACAAAAGTGTATGCTGAAAATTCCTACCCTTTAAACCTCCGTCTTGGCTGGCTGAATTACCTCAGCGGTGATTATATAAAATCCAAATCTTATTACAACAAGGCCATTGCATTGAGGCCAAAATCCATCGAAGCTCGAATGGGAATAGTTTACCCACTTGCAGCCCTGGGCAATTGGAATGACGTTGTGGATGTTTACAAGGAAATTTTAAAAATCGACCCCAATCATGCACAAGCCAATTACCGGTTGTCATATATCCATCACTATATTTTTAAAGACAACCAAACTGCATTTGTATATATCAGCAAGGTATTGTTGCTGTATCCTTTTGATTTTGATTCCAATTACCTGATGGCTGCGATCCAATTGGAACTGGGAAACATCAAAGAAGCCCGCGAAGCAATTTTGAACGCCCTGCAATACAACCCTTCTTCCAAAGAAGCAAAAGCCATTTATGAGGTGGTGAAATAATTTTATAATAAAAATGAAGTGGATAAGGGGGCGATCCAGGACGCACACCGGGAACCAAGCTTCCCATCAGCGCTGGACGAAAGTAATGGGTTAATCTCAAACCATTTCGAGTCGGGGACATTTGGACCTCAGAACAAATTTTAACATCCTAAACAGACAATAGAATGATTAAAACACTCTTGATTACAGCATCCATATTCCTAATATCCTGCAATAGGGATGGAAATGTAAAAACAACAGAAAACACAAAATCCAAATGGATAGAAAATGCATTTGAAAGTCTCGAAAGCAACAAATATCCTGGGATAAAAGCTATATCCTGGTGGCATGAAAACTTCGACAACTCATTATTAAAAGTAAACTCTTCACCCCAGAGTCTGTCGGCCTATAAGAAAAGTGTGAGCTCCTCAACATTTATCACAACGGCAAATTTCAATTCTGATAAACTCATTGAGCCGAATTCCGGAATTTATCATTCTGCATTTCCCGATTTTGGAGGAACTGAAGATATTGTATCACTGGAACGGATAAAAGATTTTGAAACACTGACAGGTAAAGACATTGTTTGGGCTTATTTTTCAAACAATTGGTACAACAGCATTCATTTCCCCGAAGAAGAGGTAAACACAATCCTTTCAGCAGGTAAAATTCCTTTTATCAGGATAATGCCAAGAACCAGTTTTGACGAAGGAGGCCCTGACCCCAATTACACAATGCAAAAAATAATAGATGGATATTTTGATACAGATTTGACCCAATGGGCAATTGATGCTTCAAAAACAAATTCGCCTTTATTGGCAGAATTTGGGACAGAAGTAAACGGCAACTGGTTTCCTTGGAATGGACAATATAACGGAGCAGGTGAAACTACGGGATATGGAGATTCCGATTTACCTGACGGTCCAGAAAGATTTAGAGATGCGTACCGTCATATAATTGAAATTTGTAACACAAATGGAGCAAATAATATAACCTGGTTTTTTCATATTGACGCATACGGAAAACCCAACACAAGTTGGAATGAAATTGAAAATTATTACCCGGGTGACAATTATATTGACTGGCTCGGGGTGAGCGCCTATGGCCCACAAGAAAGCAATGATAACTATCAGGAATTTTCTGAAATATTAGATGATATTTATCCGACACTAATCAATCTTTCAAACAAGCCAATAGCAATATTGGAATTTGCAATAACAGAAATGAATTAAACTCAAACCCTGCCATTTGAGTACTTTTGACAGATGGCGTTACAAATAAATGTAACAGCAAAAAATAAGCATTGTGTAAATTTGCAAATTTAGAGTGCTGAAGTGCTAATTCACAATATTTAAGCGTAGCACCTCAATGTAAATTACAAGCGCCAAATGTTGTCGTATCACCTCATAATCACCAAAATCGAATCTTTTATAACTTTGTGGGGATTCTATCTCTCACAATCACCCAATGACTGACTTTGTTCAAGGGTGAAGAGCCCACTTTTTAATCACAAAACCTAAATGCCTGCTGATGAATAAAGTGAAGATTTGCAACTTTTCGGAATTGAAAGACAGACAACCAACCTATGCCATGGTTGAGGATCTCGATTTGGTAGTTGTCAGGTACGATCATTTTGTATCGGTACTTTACGGCAGATGTTTGCACCGAGGTGCGCTTTTGTCTGATGGATACATTGACGGGGACAACCTGATATGCGGTCTTCATCATTGGGATTACCGCTACGATACGGGGGTTTCTGAATACAACAACGAAGAGGCCTTGCACAAATTTGAGGCGTTTATTGAAGATGATTCTGTCTTCGTGAATTTGGATGAAATTAAATCTTTTCTAAGAGAACACCCCCAACCTTTTAAAAGGGATGAATACCTAGGTCAATATGCAGATACCCATCCAGAAGACACTGAACCTTTTACAGCCTATATTAAGGAGTTGGCAAAAAACGGATTGCAGAAGATTGGTCATCATGGATTCACCGAAGCCATGGGGGTTGACAGGAATAAACTGCCAAAATGGGAAGATATACAATTCCTGCCGGCTCAGCTGGCCAAGCGTCCGTTGATGGATGAGGAAGAGGTTTATACAAAAGTAACCATCGGAAAGAATGCCAAAAAACCCTTGACACTTGAGATTCCGATATTTGTTTCTGATATGAGTTTTGGAGCCCTTTCTCGAGAGGCAAAGATTGCCCTTTCCAAAGGTGCTGAAATGGCCGGTACAGGGATTGCAAGTGGTGAAGGGGGCATGCTGCCCGAAGAACAGCAGAATAACTCAAGATACTTTTACGAATTGGCTTCCGGCAAATTCGGATTTTCCTGGGACAAGGTTAAAAAGGCTCAGGCATTTCATTTTAAAGGAGGTCAAGGTGCAAAAACAGGTACCGGAGGCCACCTGCCTGGAAATAAAGTTACCAGAGAAATTGCTGAAGTCAGAGGCTTGAAGGAGGGTCAGGCAGCAGTCAGCCCTGCTGCTTTTCCGGATTTATTATCCGTTCAGGATTTTGCCGATTTTGCCGATGAAGTCAGAAAACAAACGGCAGGCATTCCAATCGGATTTAAGATTGCCGCTTCACATTTGGAAAAAGACATAGACTTTGCTTTGGAAGCCGGTGCTGATTACATCATCCTTGATGGCCGGGGTGGTGGTACGGGCGCTGCTCCCTCAATACTGAGAAACAATATTAACATCCCAACCATACCTGCCTTGGCGCGCGCACGCAAACATCTGGATAAAGTTGGGGCTAAAGATGTTACGCTCATCATCACAGGCGGACTTCGTATTGCCGACGATTTTGCGAAAGCACTGATGCTAGGCGCCGATGCCATTGCCGTTTCAAATTCAGCATTGCAGGCTATCGGCTGCCTGGGAATGCGTGCATGCCACACAAATAATTGTCCGATAGGTATTGCTACCCAAAAGGAATCACTCAGATCTCGGCTTATCATCCAACAATCAGCAGTGCAACTGCGCAATTTTCTTTTGGCTTCCAATGAATTGATAAAAGTTATTGCTAGAGCCTGTGGTTATGATGATTTTGCAAAATTTAATCCGGGAGATTTGACCACCTTCAACCGGGATATTCACTACTTGACGGGGATCGCTTATAGCGGTGTAATTTCATCTCAACAGTAACACTTATGAAAAGGAATATCATTTGGTACAAAGTCCTTGACAATAAGGATGAACTGCCCGAAGGCAGGGTGATGACAGTTACGGCGGGGAATGTACAAATTGCCCTGACTCATTTTGAAGGAAAGGTATGCGCACTTGATAACCGCTGTCCACATCAGGGTGGCCCACTCGGAGAAGGTAGCATCGAAAACGGCTTACTCCGTTGTCCCTGGCACGGATGGGATTACCACCCCTGTACGGGTAAAGCTCCGGGCTATGATGATGGTGTGGAAACCTATCAGGTTAAAGAAGAGAACGGAGAAATCTTTGTGGGCATCATGGAAGAAGAGGAGCATCAACCCACTATTTCCGATGTGATGATGGAGACCATGGTCAACTGGGGAATTGATACTGTTTTTGGTATGGTCGGACATAGCAACCTGGGAGTGGCCGATGCCATGCGCCGTCTGGAAGAACAAAAGAAACTCCGTTTTTTTGGCGTACGCCATGAAGGTGCTGCCGCCTTTGCTGCAAGTGGATATGCTAAACTTACCGGTAAACCTGCCGCCTGTTTCGGCATTGCAGGGCCCGGATCCACAAATATGTTTACAGGTATGTGGGATGCCAAGGTGGATCGCGTTCCACTACTTGCGTTGTCCGGACAAATCAACACACAGGTGCTGGGTACGGGTGCTTTTCAGGAAGTGGACCTTGTAAAGGCCTTTCAAACGGTTGCAGATTTCAATATCGCTGTTCAGAAAGACAGTAAACATGCCGAGCTGATGAGTTTAGCCCTAAAGCATGCCCTCGTAAAACGGGATGTCTCGCACATTACATTTCCGGATGAAGTGCAATTCACCGCAAAACCTGCTGTAGAACAAACTCAAACACCTGAAAACAGAATTACACCCTTTACGATATCGCCACCGGCAGAAATGCTTGATAAGGCCGTGCAAATGATTAAAAAGTCCCGGCGGCCCGTATTCATAGTTGGACACGGTGCCCGGCATAGTATGGAAAACATCACGAGGCTTGCAGAAATGTTCCATGCTCCCGTTCTTACGACGTTTAAAGGAAAAGGACTTATTCCTGATGACCATCCGCTGGCTTGTGGTGTTCTGGGACGCAGCGGAACACCGGTTGCTTCCTGGTTTATGAATGAGAGTGATTTGCTCATCGTCTTTGGAGCTTCTTTTTCCAACCATACCGGAATAACCCCTAAAAAGCCTTTGATTCAGGTCGATTTTGACCCGATGGCGCTCAGCAAGTTTCATAAAATTGATGCCGCTCTTTGGGGTGAAATCGGGGTTACTTGCCAACTCCTTTTTAACGACTTAACAGGTCAAATCAACACTGTGGACCAGCGAAGTGAAATAGCTGCCCGCAAAAAAATCTGGAAAGCTGAAAAAGACAGCAGACTTAGGGATGACCGTGGAAAAGGCATCAGCTCTATTGCGGTATTTGACGCCATGAACAGAATTACGCCTGCTAATGCTGTCATTACCGTTGATGTTGGAAACAATGCCTATTCATTCGGGCGATATTTTGAGTGTAGAGAACAGTCTATAATTATGTCGGGATATCTTGGCTCCATTGGATTTGCCTTGCCCGCCGCCATGGGTGCCTGGGCGGCTGTTAAAGGTAAACGTCCGGTCTGGTCCATTTCCGGCGATGGAGGATTGGGACAATATCTGGCCGAATTGACCACCCTTGTCAAGTATGACATGCACATAAAGCACATTCTGCTTAACAATTCTGAACTCGGTAAAATTTCCAAAGAACAGCGGGCCTCAAAACTTGAAGTTTGGCAAACGAGCCTGCACAACCCCAATTTTGCTGACTTTGCCAACAATTGCGGAGCCCTCGGCATTCGCATTGCCAAAAGGGAAAACCTGGAAGCCGCTATGCAAAAAATAGCTGATCACAAAGGTCCGGCCCTACTGGAAGTGATGGTTGACGTAGCGTTGATATGACACAGAGAGCATCACGGGCATTTTGTGACAATCGAAGGGCTGCCCTAAGAAAACAAGCGAATTCGATGAAAAGGCCTCGCAGCCAGGCGTACTTTCAAAGTCTATAGGCTACATCGAAAGTCGGGGAGGTAACTCCTCATTGGTATAACAAGCTTTTTGTTATTGGAGGTATCAATTCAACCAACCCCCATCCTGACCAAATTTGCACAGCCGTAACACCAGCGCCCATCCCCTGGCAGCAATTCCGCCTGGCAATTGACGATTTGGCTTGAGATGCACCCGGGAAGGTCTTCAGCCAGGCTAATGGTTCTTGTTATACAGCCCTTGTCGGCTGCTTTAACCCCATCTCTCCAACCCGTTGAGGATTTTGGGATTGTGTGTCCTTGATTCAACAGGACTCGCAGCTTACAAACTATCCAGTGGGCTTTGCAGTTTGCGTTGGGCGGCATCAGTGATGTGCGTGTAGATTTGGATAGTTCGCAATGTTCTTTTCGGTAACTTTGGTCAAATCATAGCGCTCAAAAGCCTTGAGAAACTTAGCCAGCAGTTCCCATAGCATTTGAAGGTAGTGTTAGCATAGCGCTGGAGTTTCAACTGCTCTTTGAAACGGATTAGTATTTTATAAATATCAAACATTCGCAATAACAACTTTTTGATTCCCGACAAATCTAAAGGTAAACACCTAAAAACCAAGAACTTGTGGTTATTTTTTCTTCTGAATGACGAAATCTCATAAGAATGATTTAATGGTGAAATAAACGACATTCGTATATTTGGGCGTTGCAGGGTACATAAAAGAAAAAAAATGAATAAAATAAGCAGGATCTGTATAAAACTGTTTTACCTTTTGATGATTCTAAGTATTCAGGGATGCATTTCAAAAGCCCAAATCTTATCAAAGGAGAATTTACTTGAAGATTTAGAGTTTTTAAATGATGCGGTAACTGCTGGGCATCCAATAACATTGAATGCTGCATGGACGAATAACCTAAATTCATTCAAGAGTAACCTAAGAAATCAGCAGTTGACTAAATACTCAGCTTTTGAATATGAGAATATTATTCGTGAGGCTCTAACAAAGGTCGGTTGTTCACACACAAAAATTACAGAATCTCCAATTCAATAGTCCGTGAAAGTTTTTAATGCATAAAAGGGTGAAAGTTTTAAGTTTGAGGTTAGCAACCAAACAAAAAACAATCACCCAATGAGTACAAGACTCATCAATGCAATACTGGGA
>JALWSS010000085.1 GCA_026993525.1 Saprospiraceae bacterium | reverse complement strand
CTGGCCGCCGTAAGTAGAAAGTTTATCATCGGCCGGCTTGTCAGCCAGCGGCCGGCTTGTCAGCCATCGGCCGGCTTGTCGGCCAGCGGCCGGGAGGCCCGCCAGAGTCGGACAAGCCGCCACTTAGATTCGTCAACGAGCGGAGCTTGTGACGAGCCGATGGTGCTTTTAATTCAATGCAGGAAGAAACATTCAAAAAGCGGAATTACCAGCGATGCCTGCCGGGCAGGAATAAACATCAAAGCACGTCACGCTCGCCCCGGACTGTGCCCGGTGGCGGGCATAAGTTGCGGCCTCCCGGCCGCCGTCAATATGAAATTCAGACATCGCGCCCATCTGATTACCTTTACGCCCTTATCAACACCGTGATATGGGTTTTGCCGAACTGATACAGCATTTACAGGAGCCGTGGGCGTTGCGTGCGCTGGCAGCTTCGTCCATGGTGGGAATCATGTGCGGGGTGTTGGGCAGTTTCATTGTGCTTCGCAATATGGCCCTGATCGGCGATGCCTTGTCGCATGCCATTCTTCCGGGTGTGGTGGTGGCTTTTCTGCTGGTGGGGCAGAGTACGCTCGGTTTTTTTACCGGAGCGGTGGCGGCGGGGTTGCTGTCGGCGGTGGCCATCACCTGGATACAACGCAATGTAAAAACCAAAGCCGACGCTGCCATCGGCATTGTATTTACGGCCATGTTCTCGCTGGGGGTTATCGGCATTTCGAGGGTGAGCCGTCTGCCGGGTGTGCACCTGGACCTCAAGGATTTTCTTTTCGGAAATGTATTGGGGGTCAACAACGAAGACCTTTACCTCACGCTGGCCATTACCTTGTATGTACTCATCAGCGTGGTGGTTTTTTACCGCTACCTTTTTGCCACCACTTTTCAGCCCGTCATTGCCCAGACCATGGGCATTTCCGTGAGGGCCATACACTACTACCTCATGTTGCTGTTGTCCTTTGCGGTGGTGGCTTCGCTGCAAACGGTTGGGGTGATCCTGGTTGTGGCCATGCTCATTACCCCGGCAGCTACGGCCTTGCTGTTGAGCAAGCGTTTGCCGAAGGTGCTCATGATTGCAGCGCTGATTGGCTTTATGTCTGCAATTATCGGGCTGGTGGCTGCCATCATTCTGGAAACGGCACCCGGACCTGCCATGGCGGTTGTGGCCACCATTTTCTATTTGCTGGCGGCATTGTTTGCTCCGGGCAAAGGTTTGCTGTTTCGCCAGATCCGCAAACTTGAGTTGCAGCGCCGCATTCGTTTGGAAGACACTTTGAAACAGGCCTTTCACCTGCAATCTGCCGGTAAACTTTCAGAAGAGAGCCTGGCAGAAAACCTGGGATTTTCACAAAAAGTGGTGGACCGCCAGGTGCAAAAATTGCGGAACCGGGGGCTGATGAAAGCCGAAGAGTTGCAATTGACAAAAAAAGGCAACGAGGAGGCCCGCCGGCTGGTGCGTGCCCACCGCCTCTGGGAAACCTACCTCGCCAACCAGGTGGGCATGCCGGCAGAGCAAATACACGATCACGCCGAGAAATACGAACACCTGCTCTCCGAAGATGTGCTGGACGAAGTGGACCGCACACTGGGGTATCCCTCCATTGACCCGCACGGGTCGCCCATCCCGGCCCGCAGGGGGCTGCCGGAATATTCTTTGCTGCAACTGGAACCCGGCAAAAAGGGCATCATTGCTGAACAGCAAAGTTCTGAGCTTATTGCGTCCAGGTTGTGGCACCTCGGGCTGGCGCCCAAAAGCCCGGTGACCCTCGTTGCCAAAGGCGAAGAAGAAGTGGAAGTGCAGCAAAATGGTCAGACCGTGAAAGTTCCCGTTGACCTGGCCCGCCGGGTAAGCCTTGAAAAGCCTGCTTAGAGCAGCCAGTCCAGCAGGGTTTTTACGAAGAAAAGCAAGTTGAAGGCCACCGTGAAAAGCGGCAGGAATACCGTCCAGGCCTTGCTGTTGGGGGCGGGTTTCATTCGGCCGGCCCCGTCAATTTCCGGCACGTTGGGAACGGCGTCGTAAACGATGTTGTTCTGGGGTTTGAAATGGTCGTAGAGGATGATCTCGGTTTCCTCGTCTTCCACCAGGTGCCCCCGGTGGGTGGTGCAACTGGCCGTGTAAATGGTGCCTTTGTGTTCAAACTGAAAGAGGTATTTGTGCCGGGGCATGATGCGGCTGCCTTCGCGGACGGTTTTTCCGGTGGGGGTTTTGGAAATCAAACGGCCCCTGGTGAAATCACCGATGCGCAGGATGTGCAGAAACTTCAGCCTTTCCCGAAGGGGAAACAGCACGAGTAGCAGGCCCAGCACGGGAATGATGAGCAGCAGGTTGATGCGGGCAGGGTACGGGCTGCGGCGCAGACCGATGATGTAGTTGAGGTTCGGGTTGGTGGGGTCGTAGTGGATGTAAACGATCTGTTGCGGGTCGAATTTCTTTTCCGGTGAATAGCTGACTCCTCTGTATTCCTTGCCCGCCAGGGCGAAGGAGTACTCGTATTTCCAGATGTGTTTTCCTTTTTCCCAAACATTTATCGAATCGGCTTTAAGCACCACGCCCACCTGCTTTTGCCAGTCGGTGCGCTGCTGTTCCAGCCAAAGGGCAGCCTCAGAACGCACGGCAGTGGTCCAGAAAAACACGCTGCCGATGGCCAGCAGCAGCCACCCGGCCTGCATGGTGTAATCGCCAAAAAGCAACACCAGGCGGGTGTACCAATTGAGGTGGCGAGGAGGCAATTCCCGCAAGACCCTTGATGTGTTTGGCGTTTCGTGCATGCTGGTCAACGGTGTTCGGTGAGTACCTGACAGGGGCCAGGCGCCAGAGGGTGCTGCCAAAGGTAGTGAAATTGCACCACGCTAAACCGGAAGGGGTGCGGCACCCGCTTTGATGTCAGAAACATTCCGAAAATCACCTTTAAGGCTTCAGGCCGGAGGCCTATGTTTGTGCCGGAACAAAACGCCGCAGTTCATGAACCAGCATGTCGTCAGAATCTTTTCGTTTGTTTTACTCCTTTTTCTGTCTTCGCAAATAGCAGCGCAGGTGCCCACACAGGTGGTGCGGGGCATGGTAACGGATGTCGTCAATGGCCAACCCCTGCCCGGGGCCACCATCCGGCTGATGAGCACTGCCGACACCCTGGGTACGGCAACGGCCAGCGATGGCAGTTTCAGGCTGGAGGCCGTGCCCGTTGGGCGCTACCTGCTGGGGGTTTCGTTTGTGGGCTATGAAACCTTGCGCCAGGCCGAAACCACCGTTGAAGCGGGCAAAGAACTGGTGCTGAGCCTCAGCTTGAGAGAGAGTCCGGCCGCTTTGCAGGAAGTGCTGGTAAAAGCTTCCGTGCCCGATTTTCCCGGCACCCTGGACGGGCGCCTGATCACGGTGGAAGAGCAGTTTCGCTTCCCAGCCACTTATTACGATCCGGCTCGACTGGCCATGGCCTTCCCCTCCGTGGTGGGCCTGCACGACGGCACCAACCTCCTTTCGGTGAGGGGCAATTCGCCCACCACCCTGCGATGGCGGCTGGAGGGGCTGGACATTGTGAACCCCAACCACACGGCCAATGCGGGCACCTTCAGCGACCGGCCCACGGCAGCCGGGGGGGGCGTCAACATCCTCAGCGCGCAGTTGCTCGCCAACTCCCGCTTTCTGCCCGGCAATTTCCCCACCGGTGTCGGCGATGCTTTGGGCGGGCTGCTGGACATGCACCTCCGCAAGGGCAATGACGAGCAAACCGAATGGATGGTACAAGCCGGGTTCATCGGCCTGGAGGCTGCTGCTGAGGGTCCCTTCGGAAAACAGAAAGGGCGCAATGCGGCCTCCTGGCTGGCCAACTACCGCTACTCCTTCACAGGCCTGCTCACCGCCATGGGCGCTGATTTTGGAGATGAGGAAACTGCCTTTCAGGACCTGTCCTTCCACTTTTCTTTTCCTTCGGCAAAATGGGGCACCTTCACCTTGTTCGGGGTGGGGGGGCTGAGCGAAACCCATTTCCGGTCTCCGTTGGACCCGGCCGAAATTACCGAAGACAAACAGCGCTTCAACATTGACTTTGAGTCGGAAATGGGCGTATTGGGCGGCACCCACACCCTCCCGTTGGGCAGAAAGAGCAAATGGCGAACGGCCCTGGCGTATTCTGCCCTGGAGCACCGCAGGTGGGAAGAACTCATCGCCGCTCCGGTGCCGGAGCAATACCTCCAAAAGGATGTCAGGCAGGAATCAAAACTTTCCGTGAGAACGGAGTTGACCCACAAGCTGGCCATCCGGCATACATTGGTGGCGGGCTTTGCAGCGGTCAGAAATATTGGTGAATTGCGAAGCGAACTGCTCAAAGGACCTGATTATTCCTTCGCCTCCGGCAATGTGGATGCGTGGTTGCTGCAACCGTATGCCGAGTGGCACGGCTTGCTGGGTAAAAATGTGCAGCTCGTGGCCGGACTGCACGTCGCCCATTTTACCGAAGGAGGAAAAGAAACCAGCCTGGAACCCCGACTCAAGGCCATTTACCACCTTGGCGCAGCCGACCGCCTCAGGCTGGCCTATGGTCTGCACAGCCAGCAGCAGGTGCTGCCGGTTTACCTGGCCGATGGGCAGGGTGAAGTGCCATTTCTGAAAGCCCGTCATTTTTCACTTGCCTGGCGCCGGCAGTGGTCTGATGCTTTCTCCATGCAACTGGAACTGGCCCGGCAGGACCTGTTCGACGTGCCGGTGGCTGTTTCACAGAGCAATCCCTTTTCAGTCCTCAACATCACCGATGAATGGGAGCTGGGGGCGCAGAAACCCGCATTCAACGGCAAAGGCCGCAACTACAGCCTGGAGCTGACCCTTCAGCGATACATGAGTGAAGATTATTATTTCCTGGTGGCTGGCTCCCTGATGCGCTCTAAGTACACCGCTGCTGACGGAATTGAGCGGCCCACCCGATTTGACAGCCGCCACACACTGAACCTGACCGCCGGCAGGGAATTCAAAAAGAAGAAAGCTGAGAAACTCCGCACACGGGGTGTGAACCTGCGTGCCACCTGGCTGGGCGGCCTGCCTGAAACACCGGTGGATGTGTCTGCTTCCCAGGCAGCCGGCACCACGGTTTATGACATCAGCCGCACCAACAGCCTCCGACAGGCCGACTATTTCCGGCTGGACCTCAGGTTGTATGTGAGTACGAGCCGGAAGGGCCGGCGGAGCCTGTGGTCACTGGACATCCAGAACCTCACCAACCGGCAAAATGAACAGTACCATTATTACGATGCGGTACAGGAAAATGTGGCAGCCAAAATGCAGCTTGGCCTGATCCCGATCCTGAGCTGGCGGATGGAGTGGTGAGGGGGGATGGAGGGTTATGAGGGTTAGCTGTTGTCGGTTGTCGGTTGTCGGTTGTCGGTTGTCGGTTGTCGGTTGTCAGTTGTCGGTTGTCGGTTGTCGGATTTTGGGGGCACGCTGTTCAACGCGGTTTCTAACTTTAATTACGCTGTGGTTTATTATGGTTGGCAGTTGTTGGATTGGCCACTGTCCTACTGCCTACTGCCCACTGAATACTGAGTACTGCCCACTGAATACTGAGTACTGAGTACTGAGTACTGCCCACTGGCATGGGATGTAAAAAGAGCGGCAGCAAGGGTGCGAGACCTTTTGCTGCCGCTGAGTTTGTGAAGCTTGTGGTCCCACCAGGACTTGAACCTGGGACCCTCTGATTATGAGTCAGATGCTCTAACCAACTGAGCTATGGGACCTCCTGGCATCGGGTGCCAATCAAGGGATTACAATGCGTGTGATTGCGGCGCAAAACTAACCAACCCCCGGAAGTTTGCAAACATTTCAATCGTGGGCAAATTTGGTACTGTGGTAAAAAATGTTGTAACCAGGTTCGATTCTTCTCCCGATCCCGAATCCCGAATCCCGATCCCGAAATTCTTCGGGATTCGGGGTCAGTTCTTCAATTCTTCAATTCTTGAGTCCACTGCAAAAAGTGGTATTTTCGTCAAAAGAGGTTATTCCTTCTGGAAAAATGTCGGACAGAGTCCGACAAGATATGGTCCCGGACAGAGTCCGGAACCAGCGTCACTGCTGGCGCCGGACTCTGTCCGGTGCCTCTTCCAGCCGGACTCCGTCCGGCATGTGAGCATTCAAATTTCCGTCGGAATTAATGAATTGGGGTTTTTTGCAGTGCACTCATTCTTCAAT